>JAGVAH010000154.1 GCA_020060385.1 Syntrophobacterales bacterium
TGCCAAAAGTTCTTTCCTCTTATCCCCTCTCCCCCCAGCGGGGGGAGAGGGTTAGGGTGAGGGGGGGCGGAAAAAACTTTTGGCAACCAGTATAAATAAGGTTACCATAATAACGAAATCTAAGTTTTCGAATCTTAGAAGAAGTCTTTATTCCCCCCTTTGAAAAAGGGGGGTTAGGGGGGATTTGTAAGCGCCCGAAATCCCCCTAAATCCCCCTTTTCCAAAGGGGGACTTTAGAGCCTCCGGTTATATTTGAAGTCCTGAATATATTACTCGGAGCACAAAATAAAATGCTTTTTTGTCACCCTGAGCGAAGCGAAGGGTCTATATTCTTCGGCCCCTTCGGGGCCTCAGAATGACAGCAAAGGCAAATGGCTTCTTGCTCCGAGTAGTAATTACCAGCAGTCTGCTTAATATCCATTACTCTAAAAGGCGCTGAAAGATTTCGTTCGCCAGCTGCGGATTGGCCTGGCCCTTGGTTTTGCGCATCAACTGCCCCACGAAGAAGCCCATGACCTTGGTCTTGCCGGCCTGATAGTCCGCCACTTCCTTGGGGTGGGCCGCCAGAATCTCTTGGGCCGCCGCTTCCAGGGCCCCCGCGTCGCTGATCTGCTCCAGCCCCTTTTCTTTGACAATGGCCTCCGGGTCCTTGCCCGTGGCCCACATCTCCTCGAAGACCTTCTTCGCCAGGGACCCGCTGATGGTCCCTTTTTCCACCAGGGCCAGGAGCTTCCCCAAAGCCCCGGGGGTCACCGGGCAGGCGGCGATGCCCGCGTCCTGGGTCTTTAATTCCCTCAGGAGCTCCACCATGATCCAGTTGCTCACCTGCTTGGGCTGGGGAAATTCTTTGACGCAGGCCTCGAAATAGTCAGCCAGGGCCTTATCCCCGGTAAGAACCTCGGCGTCATAGGCCGGCAGGCCGTACTGCTCTTGAAAGCGTTGGCCCTTGGCCGTGGGCAGCTCCGGCAATCCGGCCTTAAGGTCCTCCAGCCAGGCGGCTTCGATCCTCACCGGCACCAGGTCCGGGTCCGGAAAGTAGCGGTAATCGTGGGTCTCTTCCTTGCCCCGCATGGACGCGGTCTGGCCCTGGGCCGTATCCCAAAGGCGGGTCTCCTGAACGATCTCTTTGCCTGCCTCCAGCAAAGCCCGCTGCCGCTTGATCTCATATTCCAGGGCCTGTTTGACGAAGCGGAAGGAGTTCATGTTCTTCAGTTCGGCCTTGGTGCCGAACTCACTTTGGCCCATCGGCCGCAGGGAGATGTTGGCGTCGCAGCGCAGCGACCCCTCCTCCATGTTGCCGTCGCAGATCCCCAGGTAGAGCAGGATATTGCGCAAACCCTTGAAATACTCCACCGCCTCTTCGGGGGTACGCATGTCCGGCTCGCTGACGATTTCGATCAGAGGCACGCCGGTGCGGTTGAAATCCACGAAGCTCACCGGCCGGTGCTCGCTGTGGATGAGCTTGCCCGCGTCCTCCTCCAGGTGGATGCGGGTGATGCCGATGCGCCTGGTCTCGCCGCCCGCCCTAATATCCAGATGGCCGTGTTCCGCCAGGGGCAGTTCGTATTGGGAAATCTGGTAGCCCTTGGGGAGATCGGGGTAGAAATAATTTTTCCGGGCAAAGACCGATTCTTCATTGATCCGGCAATCGGTGGCCAGGGCCATCTTCAGGGCGAACTCCACGGCCTTTTGGTTCAGGACCGGGAGAGAGCCGGGCATTCCCAGGCAGACTTCACAGACCTGGGTGTTGGGAGGGGCCCCGAAGGTGGTGGCGCAGCCGCAGAAGATCTTGCTGGCCGTGAGGAGTTCGGCGTGGATTTCCAGCCCGATAATCGCTTCATATTCCATATGATCAACCTGAGTTGGGCAAAGCTGGGCGGGAAAGGGAGGCAGGCGGCGTCCCCCACGCCTAAAAACTCCTCCGGCCCCCTGGCCGGGGCTTTAATATTGCTGCAATAATATCTAAAAATATCCCAACCCCGGGAACTCTGTCAAGTCGGAGGGTAAGGGGGGCGGGGGGAGAGTCAGGGGCTTCCTTTCCCCACCGTCCGCCCCCATAGGAAGAGAAAATCACCCTCCCCCTTGGCTCCGGGAGAGAGATGCGGTAAATTAACCTCGCCTCCTATTCTTTATTTTGATTTAAGAACGAAAACCGCAGGCTAATAACGAGGTGTGATATGGCCAAACTGGCATTTCTCTTTCCCGGGCAGGGATCCCAATACGTGGGCATGGGTAAAGACCTTTATGATACCGACCCCGAAGCCCGGGAGCTTTTCCAGGTGGCGGAGGAGAGGACCGGCCTCCCTTTGCGGCGCCTCTGCTTTGAGGGACCCATGGAGGAACTCACCGAGACAGTCAACCTCCAGCCAGCAGTCACCCTGGTGAATCTCTGTCTCTACCAGGCCCTGCAAAGGGCCGGAGTTACGCCCCAGGCGGTCTGCGGCCACAGCCTGGGGGAATACAGCGCCCTCTTTGCCGCGGGGGTGCTGAGCCCGGGGGACACCCTGGCCGCGGTCCAGGAAAGGGGCCGTCTCATGCAGCGGGAGGCGGAAAAGCACCCCGGGGCCATGGCGGCCATCATCGGCCTGGCCCCGGAAAAGCTGGGGGAATTGCTGGACCCCCTGGTCCAGGAAGGCCCCCTGGCCTTGGCCAATTTCAACACTCCCGAGCAGACGGTGGTTTCCGGCTCCCCGGAGATGGTGAGCCGGGCCGCGGAGGTATGCAAGGCCGCGGGGGCCCGGGCCGTGCCCCTAAAGGTCTCCGGGGCCTGGCACTCCCCTCTGATGGCCGCGGCCACCCCGGATTTCAGCGCCTTCATGGAGTCCTTGCCGTTTCAGGCCCCCCGCCTGCCCCTCTATCTCAACGCCACCGCGGCCCAGGAGAGCGATCCCCTCATTCTGCGCCAGGCCATGGGCCGCCAGCTCACCTCGCCGGTGCGCTGGGCCGACCTCATCCTCAATTTAAAAGGGTCGGGCATTGATACCTGGGTGGAAGTGGGCCCCAAGAACGTGCTCAAGGGCCTGGTGCGCAAGATTCTGCCCCAGGAGCCCGGGGAGAATTTCTTCAACGTGGAAAACCGGGAGAGCCTGGCCCGGTTTGTGGAGGCGTGGTCGGCAAAGGTATAATCCCGGGAGTTTGGGGGAAGAGCTGGGGGCCTTTGCCCCCCAACCCTTCCCCAGCCTCGTCCCCGGGCCGTCAATCCAGGTTGCGGAAGAACTCCACCCCCAGGCGGCAGAACCCCGGTTTTTCAGAGGAGGGAAGAACCCAGATAACTGTCCCCCAGTGGCGGATCTCCTTTTCCTGCCCCGGACGGAGAAAGCTGAATTCCACAAAATCTCCCGGGGCAAAGGTGAGTTGGGTCTCCAACTTGGCTCCCAGGGGACTGTGATCCAGCATAAAACTGCCTGCCCCGGGTTGGTTGTTGATTTCTTTGAGTTCCAGTAATTCAGCTGTACGTGGTACCCGCCGCCGCTCGTCCATAGGTCTCCCGAATAAGCATGATTTCCCCTGCCGGAAAAGGGGAAGGCCGGAGCGTCCCTGCGGTCTCCTAAATTCCCTTTCAATTACCGCTGATTATTAAGTTGCCCTAGCGATTAACCTTATTCCTTGAACCGAAAAACGAAAACCTTTTACTTACCGGTCATGGTGGTCACCGGGGTCCAATCCGGTCCAGGCGGTTCTTCCCGGTATTTTTTAGCCTGGAGCAGGTGGCGCCGCGTCGGCACATCATGGGGGCGCAAACGGACAACCTCTTCCAGGGCGGCGATGCTCTCCGCCCAATGCCCCGCCTGATAGTGACCCAGGCCCCGGTGATAGGCCTCCAGGAATTGAGCCAGCTCCGGGTCCGGCGTTCCTTCTCCCAGCAATTCGTAAACCTCCAGGGCTTTGGTCTTCCCCTTAACCTGCACCAGGTCCACCTGCCGCAAGATAAAACCCTCGCCCAGCCCCTGGGCGGTGGCTTCACTGAGGAGGATATCCGTGCCGTAATACTTGTTTAAGCCTTCCAGACGGGAAGCCAGGTTGACGTTGTCCCCGATTGCGGTGTAGTTGAAGAGGCGGTCGGAGCCCATATTGCCCACGGCCGCCACCCCGGAATTGATCCCCACCCCGACGCGGATCTGGGGGCGCCCTTCGGCCGCCCACCGTTGGCCCATTTCCCGCAGCGTCCCCACCATGTCCAGGGCGGTGCGGGAGGCCAGACTCGCATGGTCAGGAAGGTCCAGGGGCGCGCCGAACAGGGCCATGATGGCGTCGCCAATGTATTTATCTATGGTGCCCCCGTGCTGGATAATGATGTTGCTCATGGGATTGAGGAAGTCATGGAGCACTTTCACCAGGGCTTCAGGATCCAGATGTTCCGAAAGGGAGGTAAAGCCCCGGATGTCAGTGAAGAGGATGGTGAGTTCCCGGCGTTCACCCCCCAGGCGCAGGTTGTCGGGGTGCCTCAAAATCTCCCGGACCACCGCCGGGGCTACGTAAGCCTCGAAGGTCCGGCGGGTGCGGGCCCTTTCCTTTTCTTCCAGTACATACCGATGCACGGTTAAGCCCACGTACACCACCCCGATCTGCAATAAGGGGTAAAAGAGATCCAATTGCCGGCCCAGATGGCTGAAACAGAAATAATTGACGGCAGTAAAACAGGTGGCTAAGGTGACCACGAACACCAGAGACCAGGCCGCGGACAATTGGGGCAAGGCCAGGGCCATGAAGACCCCCAGGGTCAGGATAATCAGCAGAGATAAGGCCCGGGGGTAGGCGGCAGTGCGCATATACCTGCCGGTTACCATATTATCCATGATCTGGGCCTGAATCTCCACCCCCGGATGATTTCCGGAAAAGGGACTGACCCGGAGATCATAGATCCCCACCGCGGTGGCCCCCACCAGGACGATTTTGTCTTTGAGAGCTCCGGGGGGCAGGCGGCCTTCCAGGACTGCGGCCGCGTCATAAGTGGGAAAGATGCCCGGGCCTCCCAGGTAATTGATGAGGAAACGGCCGAAGCGGTCCACCGGCAGCCGTTGTGGCCCCAGACGTACCTCTTCCACACCCAGGCGGGACAGGGTGATGCCCAGGGGCGGCCGTCCCAAATAGTGATCCACGGAGACCAGGGTCAGGGGTGCAAAAAAATCGGGGCCATAAAGAATGGCCAGGGGGATCCACCGGACCACGCCGTCTTGATCCGGAATCATGTTGAAATAACCCCCGCCGGCCGCGGCCGCGGTAATTTCCGGGAGGTTAAGCTGCACTCCCTTGGCCCCCAATAAGGGAAGGTCGGAAGGTTCGGTTTCTGTAAGGCGCACCAGGTTATAGCTGGAGGCCCGGATATAAGCTTCCCCCATAAGTTGCTGGGCTTCCAGGCCCCCCTTTATTCCTCCCACTTCCCGGAAGAAAAAACCCATGATGGTGGGGGGGGGCTGGGCGATGACCTGGGTGAGACGGCGGTCCACGTCGGCCCGGCGCTGTTCTCGGTCCAACACGGCCGTTAATTGCGGGGTGGTCTTCCCCAGCCGGGCGATCTCCTGGCGCAGGTGGGCGAGAGTGCGGGCCGCGGCGCTTTCTTCTTTTTCGGCAAAGATAATATCCAGGGCCAGGACCCGGGGGCTCGCTTCTTTAATCCGGGAGAAAAGCCGGGCCTGGACTTCCCGGGGCCAGGGCCAGCGTCCCACCTTCTGGAGGCTGGCGTCGTCAATGGCCACCAGAGCGATTTCCGGGCCGGGGGGCTGCGGGCCCCGGAAGAGGAACTTGAGGTCGTAAAATTTGAGTTCCAGAAATTCTGTGTACGCGGGGCGCCAGAACAGGAGGACGGCCACCACCAGGGTCACCGCGGCCACCCAGCGGCCGGCGAAGGTCCGGTACAGGGAAACCAGGCGGCGCATCATCCCTGCACCATCCTTCCATCGGTAGCCGGGCCAAGCACCCGGAGGGGAGTGGTAATGTGCATTTTTCTTCCCCGGTCTTGCCGAGGTCTTTAGATGTCTTATCGGTTGCTGCAGCCCCTACATGACAAAATCATCATCGGGGAAGACGGCTCCGGAGTCAATAAAATTTCCCCGGTCGCGGCCGGACTTCTCCGGGATGGCCGTTTATATCCAGTAACCCTCAAAAAGTAAAATGGGGCACCGGGTTGGAAGGCGCAAGGAGACCCCGCTCCCTGAGAGTGACAGATTATCAGGACTTGCGCAGAAGTCCCGGCTGGGGATAGGAGAAATTTTGCTGCCGCCAATTGCCGGAAGGGGTTGAAAAGGTTACTATAAGCCCAGGCTAACCTGGGGGTGGGAGATGATGGAAGAGAAGGCGCGCAGAGATAGGTTCCACCAGGAATTGGAGGCCTTGAAGGAAAGGTTGCTGGAGTTGGCCGGGCTGGCGCAGACAGCCTTGGCAGGATGCATCACCGCTTTCTGGAACCGGAACCCGGACCTGTCCCGCCAGGTGATCAACGGCGATCGGGCCATCAATGACCTGGAAGTGGACATCGACGGAGAATGCATCCGCTTGGTGGCCCTGTACCAGCCGGTGGCCATTGATCTCCGGGTGATCATGGCGGTGGACCATATCATCGCTGAAATCGAACGCATCGGCGATCAGGCGGTGAACGTGGCGGAAGAGGCCTTGAATCTGGCCGGCCGCCCGCCTCAGCCCCTTCACCCTGACCTCCTCACCATGGCCCGCAAAGTTCAAGAGATGGTGGCCCGGAGCCTGGAATCCTTTATCAACCGGGACGTCCAGGCAGCCCGGCAGGTGTGCCTGGCGGACGATGAAGTGGACAACCTGGACCGGTCCATCACCCAGGAATTGCTGGCAAATATGGCGGCCCACCAGGAAGTGGTGCCCCTGGACCTTTGCCAGATCGACATCGTCCGCAATCTGGAACGGGTGGGGGACCATGCCACCAATATCGCCGAGCAGGTTGTGTATATGGTGGAGGGGGAAAACGTCCGTCATCGCTGCCAGGGATAGGGGGAAGGATACCGGGGGCCCGGGCCTGGGTCCTGGTTCCGGGTCAGGGCCAAAAGGTCCTTATATCCCTTGACAAATTCCCAGAGGATTATTAATTTTATAAAGATTATATGGTGGCCGCGGACAGCATCATGCAACTATTAGGAGAGCGGGATACCAGGGTTTTGAAAACCGTGGTAGTCCAATATATTGCCACTGGCGAGCCTGTGGGCTCCCGCCTGGTAGCCAAGTTGTCAGGGCTCAATCTCAGCCCGGCCAGCATCCGCAACGTGATGATGGATTTGGAGGAGCGGGGTTATCTCCGCCAGCCCCATACCTCCGCCGGACGTCTGCCCACGGCCCTGGGGTTCAGGTATTATGTGGATCACATTCTGCCCATCGCCAAATTGGGACCGCGGATGCAGAAGCAGATTACCAAGGCCCTGGCCCTCCCGGAAGTGGAGCCCCAGGAGCTGTTCCGCCAGGCCTCCCGGGTCCTTTCCGCGGTGAGCGGCCACCCGGCTTTGGTGCTGGCCCCCCGGCCCCAGGGGATGCGTCTCAAACACGTCCAGTTCATCACTCTGGGGGGGGACGGGGTCCTCACCGTGCTGGTGGGCCAGGACCACCAGGTGCAAACCCGGTTCGTGCGCAGCAGCACCCGCTATAGCCAGGGGCAGTTGGACCGGTTCAGCCAATATCTGAATGAACTCTGCCAGGATCTCACCCTAGGGGAAACCCGCCGGCAGATTCTGGCCCGGATGGAAGAGGATAAAAATTTGTTTGACAAGATGGTCTCCCAGGCCCTGAGTCTGAGCCGCCAGGCCCTCCAGAGTGAGGAGGAAGAAGAGCTGTACATCGAGGGGACCAGCCAGATCCTGGATTATCCGGAATTTGCCGCGGATGTGGAAAAGATCCGCGCCCTGTTTAAGGCCTTTGAAGAAAAGCACCACCTGATCAACCTGCTGGATCAAACCCTGGCTTCCCAGGGGGTGCAGATCATTATCAGCCCGGATGAGCACTTCCCGGAGATGCAACTCAGTGTGGTGGCTTCATCCTATGCCGGCAGCCGCACGCCGGTGGGCAGCCTGGGCATCATCGGCCCCATGCGCATGGACTACGGCCGGGTGATTCCCATTGTCCGCTTTACCGCCTCCATGGTCACTGATTTGCTCAAAAAGTGGCATAGTTGAGGCCCCGCTCCCTGGTGCTCGTCCGTTGCGGTTTTCCCCGCCGGCAACAGGAGAGTAAAGATGTTAAGGAGAGAGACTTATGTCCTTATCCAAAGATAAGGGAGGAAAAATAAAGAAAGAGACTGCGGCCAAAGGCGGTCGGGAACCCGAGGCGGCTCCGGTGGTGGAGGCCGTGGCCGAGCCGGAAGTGCAGCCGGAAAAGACCCCGGAGGCCCAGGAATATTACGAACGTCTGCTGCGTTGCGCAGCCGAGATCGAGAATCTGAAGAAGCGCCAGGAGAAAGAGAAGGCCGAACTGCTGCAGTTCGCCAACGAAAGCCTCATCAAAGAGCTTCTCCCCGTGGTGGACAACCTGGAGCTGGCCCTGGAGCATGGCCGCCAGTTGGACGCGCCCCCACCCTTGTTGGAAGGGCTGGAACTGGTGCATCAGGGGTTTCTCAAGGCCCTGACCCGGTTCGGGGTGACCCCCATCGCCTGTATGGGGGAAGCCTTCGACCCGGCCTTCCATAATGCGGTGATGCAGGAAGAGACCACGGACGCGGCAGATTACACCATCCTCAAGGAATTACAGAAAGGCTATCTCCTCCAAAGCCGCCTGCTACGGCCGGCCATGGTGGTGGTGGCCCGCAACACCCAAAAAACTACAGTACCCATTGATGTAAAAGTCTAGGAGGAAAGATAAATGTCCAAACCCATCGGCATTGATTTAGGCACCACCAACTCCTGCGTCGCCATCATGGAGGCGGGGGAGCCCAAGGTCATCGCCAATGTTGAAGGAAGCCGCACCACCCCTTCGGTGGTGGCCTTCACCGATAGCGGAGAGCGTCTGGTGGGCCAGATCGCCAAACGACAGGCCATTACCAACCCTTTGAATACCATCTTCTCCGTCAAGCGCCTCATCGGCCGGAAATTTGACGACCCGGAAGTGCAGCGGGACCTCAAGATTCTGCCCTATAAGATCGTGCGCGCGGAAAACGGCGATGCCCATATAGAGATCCGGGGCCGCACTTACAGCCCTGCGGAGATCTCCGCCATGATCCTCACCAAGATGAAGCAGACCGCGGAGGAGTATCTGGGTGAGAAAGTCACCGAGGCGGTGGTCACCGTGCCCGCCTACTTCAACGACGCCCAGCGCCAGGCCACCAAGGACGCAGGGCGGATCGCCGGCCTCAATGTGCTCAGGATCATCAATGAGCCCACGGCCGCGTCCATGGCCTACGGCCTGGAGAAAAAGAAGGACGAGCGCATCGCCGTCTTCGACCTGGGGGGCGGCACCTTCGACATCTCCGTCCTGGAACTGGGGGAAGGCGTCTTTGAGGTGAAATCCACCAACGGCGACACCCACCTGGGGGGCGACGACTTCGACCAGCGGGTCATCGACTTCCTGGCGGATGAATTCCTCCGGGAGCAGGGCATTGACCTGCGCAAGGACAAGATGGCCCTGCAGCGCCTCAAGGAGGCCGCGGAAAAGGCCAAGATGGAGCTGTCCACCTCTTTGGAGACCGAGGTCAACCTGCCCTTTATCACCGCGGACGCCAGCGGCCCCAAACATCTGCTCATCAAGCTCACCCGGGCCAAGCTGGAAGGTTTGGTGGCAGATCTCATCACCAAGATGGAAGGCCCCTGCCGCCAGGCCCTGAAGGACGCCAATGTCAGCGCCCGGGAGATCGACGAAGTCATCCTGGTGGGGGGCATGACCCGCATGCCCAAGGTCCAGGAGAAGGTCAAGGAGATCTTCGGCAAAGAGCCCCACAAAGGGGTCAATCCGGATGAAGTGGTGGCCGTGGGCGCGGCCATCCAGGGCGGGGTCCCCAAAGGGGAAGTGAAGGACGTCCTCCTGCTGGACGTGACTCCCCTCTCTTTGGGGATCGAGACCCTGGGCGGGGTCTTCACCCGGATCATCGACCGCAATACCACCATCCCCACCCGGAAGAGCCAGGTCTTCTCCACCGCCGCGGACAACCAGACCGCGGTGACCATCCACGTGCTCCAGGGGGAGCGGGACATGGCCGGGGACAACAAGACCCTGGGCCGTTTCGAACTCTTCGGCATCCCCCCGGCCCCCAGGGGAGTGCCCCAGGTTGAAGTCACCTTCGACATCGACGCTAACGGCATCGTCCACGTCTCCGCCAAGGACCTGGGCACCGGCCGGGAGCAGTCCATCCGCATCACCGCGCCCAGCGGCCTCACCGAAGAGGAGATCAAAAACCTGGTCCGGGAGGCCGAGCTCCACGCGGAAGAAGACCATCGCAAAAAGGAGCTGTTGGAGGCCCGGAACCAGGCGGACACCCTGATCTACACCACGGAAAAGACCCTGGCGGAACTGGGGGACAAGGCTGACCCGGCGGTCAAAGCGGATATCGAAAGCCACATTTCCCAGTTGAAGCAGACCATGGAAGGCACGGATGCCCAGGCCATCAAGACGAGCAGCGAGGCCCTGATGAAGGCCTCCCATAAGCTGGCGGAGCAGATGTACGCCAAGACCGGCGGGCCTGAAGCCGCGGGCGCGGCTGCAGGCGCCGCTGCCGGTGCTGGAGCCGGGGCCGCGGGCCACGAGGAAAAGGCCAAGAAGCCGGAAGAAGAGGTGGTGGAGGCCGAGTTCGAAGAAGTGAAGTAAAGGTCTGGTTTAGGGAAGGGCAGGGTCACCGGCCCTTCCCCAAACTGCCGGGCCTTGGCGTCGGTGCCGGCGCCCGGGGTAGCCCTGTGTACCCCGTGGCGGTCTCCCACTGGAGGCAAGGTCCGGTTTGAATACGGCCGCAGCCCTTGCCGTGTACGGTCAGGGCCAGATCCCTATGCATGGTGGCGCAGGCGGTTTTGGCTCCGGGCCTGACTTTTTCACTATCAAGCACCTGACACTCCGTGGGTATTAGATCGTGAAAACCTTGCCCTTCCGCCTTCCTGCCGCTAGTTTCCCGCTCCGCCGTCTTTTCCCCTGGCAGTCAGTATTTCTCGGTCCCCCTTTCCTCCTGGCAGTTTTTCTGATGGTCCCCTGGCTCTGCACTCCGGTGACCGGCGCCTGGGCGGAGGCCACCATTACCGTTGATGCCGCCCGGAACCGGGGATATATCAACCCCCTGATATTCGGCGAGAACGTCCTGTTCGACAGCAACACCATGTGGGACCATACGCAGGACACCCTGAAGGCGGAAGCGGATGACAGTAATGTCATTGTCAAATCCCGGATCGAGGCCCTGGCCCCCACCATTCTGCGCTTCCCCGGCGGGATCGCCGCGGATCTTTACCTCTGGGAAGACGGTCTCGGCTTCCGAACCACGGAGGCGGTGCACGACTACTCCACGTCCGTGGGTTTGGACGACTCGCCCCTTTCCTGGAAGGCTGGCAGGGGTCTGCTCATCGATCCCGGGTCAGGCCCTTTGGCTTATGAATACATGCAGGGTCAGTTGGGCGACCGTTTTGATTTCACCGGCCTGGACCTGGTTAACCAAAGGCTGACAGGGGTTTCCAGCTTAACTGGCAGCCATGGGGCGGGAGTTGTGGTTCGCCCGGGGGGCCGCCGCTTGGGGAAAATACCGGGGAGATTGACTGAGGACTATTGGACCAACACCTACGGTATTGTGGAACATCTAGAAGTGGCTAACGCCCTGGGGGCCCAGCCCCTAATCACCGTTAATTGCGGTACTGGTCTGGATAGCGCCGGTCTGGTTACCAATAAAGTCTCCCTGGACCAGAGGATCATGCGGGCCCAGGCCCTGGTGGCCTATTGCAACGGCGCCACGAATGCCCCCACTCTGGGTGTTGATGGTGAAGGCCGCGACTGGCGCACCGCCGGCTACTGGGCCGGGAAGCGGGGGGTGGACGCCCAGGGGCGGCCAAAGCCCCCTTTCGGGGTAAAGTATTGGGAGGTGGGCAATGAGCCTTATGCCAAAGCCGATGCCGGTTATACCACCGCCAGAGATTACGCCGGCAAGTTTAGGATATTTGCCCAAAAGATGAAGGAAGTCGATCCCACCATCAGGGTGGGCGCGGTGGGCCTGAATCTCCCCACCTGGTATGGGGACGGTGACACTGACCCGTGGAATGAAACCGTGCTCAGGGAAACCATCAATGACCTGGATTTTCTGATCATTCACTCCTACTACCCTACCATCCACGCCCCCATGAATTACACCCAGGATCCCTGGTTTAAACTGGTGATGGCCGGGGCCACCCAGGCCTGGCAGGACCTGCAGGAAATCAGGGGCATCATTGACAATATTGCGGACCAGGCCAGCGCCCCCGGCTCTTCGCCCCGGGAAGTCGGACTGGCCGTGACCGAGTACGGCTTCTTGATCCCCAGTCAAGAGGCGAAATATTGTTCCAGCCTGGCCAGGGCCCTAGGTGATGCCGATCTTTTAATGCACCTCATCAAAGGTGCCGCCCCCTTGCGTCTTCTGGCGGCCGCCGCCTGGGACCTGCACAGCGGCAATCCCGGCGCGGCCATCGGTTACCGGTTTCCCACCAGCTATATGGGGAGCGGGTCGAGAACTATCCGGCCCCAATACTATGCCCTGAAAATGCTCCGGGAGCACCTGGCGGCGCGCCAATTGGTGCAAACCGAAGTCTCATCCTCTCCCACTTTTGCCATCGGGGCGAAAGTGGGTAACATTAATGCCAATCCCGGGGTGCCGTGCCTGGAGGCCCTGGCAGCCGTCTCCCGTAACGGCAGGCTCCTGACCCTGGTGGTGCTCAACCGGTCCCTGGACAGCTTCCCCAATGCCACCATCACCGCCAACATCCAGCTCCACAATTTGGGATTCGCGCCGCAGTCAGCCACGGTCACCAAACTCACCTCCCCCCATCCGGGGGACCACAACGAAGATGGAGAAGTCGTCAAACCGTCCGGGCCTGTCACCTATGCCCCGGTCCCCCAGAGTTTTAATTTCGAGCCCCATTCCCTGACGATTATTGAATTTCGGCCGGTTTCCCTGCCTGCGGTCATCAATCTATTATTAGGTTTTGATAATTGAAAAAATCTGCTAATAATAATCATTATGAGAAGTTATCACCGAGAGCTGATCCGCGGAATCTTCCTGTTATCTTTGTTTTTCTGGCTGCCCGCGTGCGGGGTCGGGCCGTCGATCTTGACCCCGCCGGACTTTGCCGCCAGACACCGGGAGGTGCAAGGGGATCTCTTCCAAAAAGCGGAAGAGAGCTACCGCCGCCAGGCCTACCGCCAGGCCTGGAGGGAATATGGCGTCTATCTGGAGCGTTATCCCCGGGGGTCCCAGGCAATGGTGGCCCGGCTGCGGTTGGCCGAACTGGTGGGACTCCTGGGTGACTGGCATGACTCCCTGCGGCGTTATCAGAGCCTTTTGAACCAGCAGCCCCAGCCGGACATCGCCCTCAAGGCCCGCTACGGGGTGGGGCGGGCTTACTTCAAGTTGGGCCAGTATCAGCAGTCACTCCGGGTTCTGGAAAATCTCACCGCCGATGAATTGCCCCCGGACCTGCGGTTTTCCACGCAGGCGCTGCTCACCGAGATCGCCCTGAAGCAGAACCTGGTGCCCCAGGCCTTTACCCGGCTGCGGCTGGCGGTCAAGGATCTGGCCTCCGGAGATCGGGAGTGGTTCAATGACTTGCAGACCCGTCTGGTGGAGCAGGCCACCCCCGAGGAATTGGAGAACCTGGCCAACCTTTACCGGGATACCCCCCAGAGCGCAATTCTGCTTTTGCGCCTGGCCACCCTGGCCCAGAAAGCCGGCCAGGGGGATGTGGCCAGAAAATGGGCGGAGATCTTAAAGGAGCGTTTCCCGGAGAGCAAGGAAGCGGCCAGCTTGGAGAAGATGCTCCGGGGTCAGACCCGGCTGGTGGCCTGCCTGCTGCCCCTGAGCGGGGAATTCGCCAACCCCGGCCGTCACGTGAAACAAGGGATGGAGTTGGCGGCGAAGGGCACCCCCCTGGAGCTGAGTTTCCGGGATACGCCCAATGACCTGGGGCCCCTGGCCCAACTGGTGCGTGACCTGGCCGCAGACCCCCGGGTCCTGGCCATCCTGGGCCCCCTCCGTTCCAGCGCGGTGCAGGGCGCGGCCCAGGTCGCCCAGGAGGCCAAGATGCCTCTGATCGCCCTCTCCCAGAAGGAGGGCGTCACCCAGACCGGTGATTTTATCTTCCAGACCTTTCTCACCTCCCGCCAGCAAGTGCGGGCCCTCCTGCGCCACACCCTGGGACGGGGTCTGAAGCGCTATGCCGTGCTCTATCCGGATTCCGGGTATGGCCAAGCCTTTATGAAGCAGTTTCTGGAAGAGGCCGCAATCCAGGGCATCGAAGTGGTGTCCCAGGAGCCCTATTCCCCCTCCACCCGGGACTTCGCCCCGGCCCTGGCCACCCTCAAGGCCATATATCACCCGGAGCAGGCCGCCCCTGGGTTTGAGGGGTTGTTCATCCCTGACGACGCCTCCGCGGTCGCGGCCGCAGCCGGGCAATTGGAAGCCTACGGGCTGAAGAATCTGCAGCTTTTGGGCACCAACCTGCTGCATGTGCCGGACCTCCCGGAGGCAGAGGCCCGGGCCCTGAACGGCATTATCTTTCCGGACGCCTTCTTTGCCCGGGATAACTCCCCCGGGGTCCAGGAGTTTATTGCCGCTTACCGCCAACAATACAACGAAAACCCGGATTATCTGGCGGCCCAGGGTTATGCGGTGGCGCGGATGCTCCTCAAGGCCCTGGAAGGGGAGAAAGACCTGCCGCGGGCCGACCTCCCCCAGCGTTTGCTCAGCCTCAAGGCACTGCCCGACCTCCCCTGGTTTAAGGGCTTCAACGCCCAACGGGAAGGGGAACTCTCCCTGTATATCCTCACCATCAAGGACGGCGCGGTGGAATCGGCGCAGTAAGGGAAAAGACTGGGGAAAAGGTAAAAAGGGAAAAAGGGGAAGAGGGAAATAACCACTCTGACTCTTTTCCCCTTTTTCCCTCTTCCCCTTTTCCCCCTCCTATCCAAACAGCATCTCCAGAAAGGCCTCCTTGTGGGGGGCCAGGACCTTGTCCTTTCTCAGGACCACGGCGATGTAATCCGGCGGGAAATAGTGGTCCAGGGGGATGAAGGCCAGCTTTCTCTTCTCCGGCACCGGCAGGTGGCTGGCCACGGTGGCGAAGGAGATGCCCAGGCCCATTTCCACGTAAAGGGAACTCAACTCCACATTGGAGGACTCCATGATGATGTGGTAGTCCACCCCCAGTTTCCGGAAGTGATCCTCCAACACGCTCCGGCCCGTGAATTTGAGACCCTGGGGCGGAAGAATCAAGGGATACTTGGCGATCTCCTCCATGGAGGCCCGCTGGCACGCCGCCAAGGGATGCCCCGGGGGCGTCAGCAGCACCTTCTCCACCTTCTGCCAGCGCCTTAGTTCCAGGTCCCGGGGAGCAGTGGATTCCAGGGCCAGGCCGAAGTCCAGGTCCCCGGACCGGACCAACTCGATCACCCTTTCCTGGGACCGGTCCAGAATGCTCAACTGCACCTGGGGAAAGCGGCGGATATAGGCCGGCAGCAGCTCCCGGAACAGGTGGTAGAGGGTGGTGAAGGGCGCGGCCAGCCGCAGGCGTCCTTTCTGCTCCCCCTTGATGGCGTTGATCTCTTCCTGGAGATGCTCATACTTTTCCAGGATGGCTTCGGAAAACCGGAATAATCTTTCCCCCGCCGCGGTCAGCCGCAGCTTCTTCTTGCCGATCCTTTCCAGCAGGGGGCAGCCCCACTCCTCTTCCAGGGCCTTGATCTGCTGGGATAAGGCGGATTGGGTGCGATAGGTGGCCTCTGCGGCCCTGGTGAAGCTCCCCAGCCGGGCCACCTGGTAAAAACCCAGGATCTGCTGCCATTCCATATAAGGTTTCCTTATTATTAATAGTAATTTAATTAATTTTACTTAATTATATTCTCTTCGTAAAATCAAGACAAGAATTAGAGCAGTTCGTCATGGGTCTATGGACCACCTGTAAATTAGGAAAGTTGTAGGGCGGGCGTCTCGCCCGCCTCAATAATCCGCACAGGCTGGAAAGCCTGTGCCACCAGCTTTTTGGAACGGAAGAGATGGTGGACAATGACAACCTGCGTTAACTTTGAACTTTGAACTTTAAACCTTGAACTTTGAACTACAGGAGGATGGCCCCATGAAACCTTCCCTAAAAGAAGGCCTCACCTTTGAGTTTCAGTTTCCGGTGCCGGAAGAAAGAACCGTTCCCTTTCTCTTACCAGAATCCCCGGAATTTCAGCTCATGCCCAAGGTTCTGGCCTCCGGCTATATGGTGGGGCTGATTGAATGGGCCTGCATCCAGGGGATCAACCCGCACCTGGACTGGCCCCGGGAGCAGACGGTGGGCATTGATTTTCAATTGAACCACTCCGCCGCCACCCCGGCCGGGTTGACGGTCACCGTCAAGGGCAGGTTGGAGCACGTGGAAGGGCGCAAGCTCACCTTTTACATCCTGGCCGCGGACGACTTTGACCAGATCTCCGAGGGCTTCCACCATCGCTTTGTCATCGATGCCGCCAAGTTTAACGCCAAGGTGGCCGCCAAGCAGGCGAAAAAGGTTGGAGGTTAGAGATCCCCAAGGGCCATGATCTCCAACTCGATGTTCAGGGGGTTTTATGCTGATCAAAGAATTCCGCCGGGAGTACGTGCGCCCGCCCCATCCCAGCGCCCAACACCTGCGGTGCTTCGCCTACTTTGATGAGGATATCGAAGAGATTCTGCCGCACCTGAATGCAGTCTTAAGGGGTCACCAATTTTCCCCTCAGCCCCCCATGCTCACCGTCAAGCAACAGGACGGACAGGCCCGGCTCATCACCATCTACCCCCGGATGATCGCCATCAACATCGTCCAGGACCAGCGCCAGGCCGGGGAAATTCTGGAGTGGCTGCGGCAGGTGATCAATGATACCTGGGACAGGCGGCAGGAGATTCAACCCCGCTTTGGCGTTCCCTCCCGGCCCCGCATCCTGGATATCCTAAGGTTGCTCCCCCAAAGCAATTGCGGCCACTGCGGCCTGCCCACCTGCATGGTCTTTGCCGCCCAGGTGAGCGAGGGTTTGAAAAGCCCCGGGGCTTGCCCGGCCCTTGAGGACTCAAACCGGCAAAGACTTTTTGATTATCTGGCTAATTTTTAAAGTCCCGGACTTGTTGCTCCCCCCGCCGCCGGTGCCTTTTCTCACCCACCCCTTCGCCCCTCTTGCAGCCGGGCCGGGGCTGAACTTGCGCCTGCCTGCCGGCCTGGGGATTTGCGCGCCCCCCTTGAGATGCTGACCAATAATATTTATATTTACGCAACTTGTGTTGACCGGATAGTGTCATGTCCCGGAAATATCTTTTAAAAGTAACGCAGTCTTTTCTCCCTTCCCCTTGAGGGGGGAGGGCCGGGGTGGGGGTGGCGTCTTTTTGGCTGATTACAGGTCCTGGCCCAAAGTCCCCCCCTCCCCCCAACCCCCTCCCACCGTGGGGAGGGGGAGTTTAAGGAGCCGATATTTTGCTAGTTATTCCTGGGATAGAATATTATCAGGCCAGGGACCTTTGGCTCCCTCATAAATGATGAATGATCAAGGGCGGGCCTCTCCCGCCACCGCCGACCTGGAACTTTGAACCTTGAACTTTTCAATCAGGATAATGCGCCATGATCACCCTGGTTCCTGGTTTTTCCCTAGGCCACGCCAGCGACTTTAAAAACCTCACCGGCTGCACCGTGGTCCTCTGCCCTCCGGGCACCGTGGGCAGCGTGGACATCCGGGGCTCCGCGGCCGGCACCCGCCAGCTGGACGCGCTCCTGGGTTTTCATGTGGTCAACGAGGTGCACGGGGTGTTTATCTCCGGGGGCAGCGCCTTCGGTCTGGACGCGGCCGGGGGGGTCATGGAGTTCCTGGAGGAGCAGGGCCGGGGCTTCGACGTCACCATCACCCGGGTGCCCATTGTGCCCTCCGCGGTGATCTATGACCTGTCTGTGGGCAACTGCCGGGCCCGGCCGGATAAGGCCATGGGTTACGCCGCCTGCCAGGCCGCCCGCCATGAGCCCCAGGGTGACGGCAGCATCGGCGCAGGCACCGGGGCCACCATCGGCAAGCTCCTGGGCGTCCACCAGGCCAGCAAGGGCGGCCTGGGCACCAGCTTCCTGGAAGGGCCGGGGGGCCTGATGGTGGGGGCTCTGGCCGTGGTCAACGCCTTCGGGGACGTGGTGGACCCCCAAACCGGGGAGATCCTGGCCGGGGCCCGCACCACTCCTGAGAGCCGGGAATTCGCCAATTCCGTGGAGCTGATCCGCCAGGGGGTAGTGCGGCGCCGCTTCGGCGAGCCCACCAACACCACCATCGGCGTGGTGGCCACCAACGCCCGCCTCACCCGGGAAGAGGCCCAAAAGATAGCGCAGATGAGCCAAAACGGCCTGGCCCGCTGTATCCGCCCGGTGCACACCCTCTTCGACGGCGACACCATCTTCGTCCTGGCCCACCCCCAGGTCAGCGCCGACCTCCACGTCGTCGGCCTCCTGGCGGAGACGGCCATGCAAGAGGCCATCATCGCCGGGGTGAAATCCGCCCACGGCCTGGGCGTGCTGCCCTGTTATGAAGATTTGCGGGAAGGGCCGGTAAAGTAAGCAGTAAGCAGTGAGCAGTAAGCAGTTATAGAGCCGGTGTCTACCGGTTTAACTGCTCACAGCTTACTGCTCACTGCCCACCAATCAATCGCTCCCCCGAGGCAGAAACTATGATGCGAACAATTGACCTCATTGTCTTCGATTTAGACGGCACCCTGGTGGATTCCTTGCCGGATTTGGCCAATGCCGCCAATTTTGCCCGCCGCTCTTTGAGGTTGCCGGAGCACCCGGCGGCGGCCCTCAAAGGGATGATCGGCGGCGGGGAGCGCAAGTTCGTGGAGCGGTTCCTGGGGCCGGGCCAGGAAGGATTGCTGGAGGAGGGCTTAAGGCTTTATCTGGATTATTACAGCCGCCATTGCGGGGTTTTGACCCGCCTCTATCCCCAGGTGGGGGAGACGCTCCCCCGTCTGGTGGGGAAAAAGCTGGCGGTCCTCTCCAACAAACAACAGAGACTCACGGAGAAGGTGGTCCAGGCCATGGGCCTCTTTCCCCTCTTTGCCGCGGTCCGGGGCGGGGGCCGGGGACTGCCCCTGAAACCAGCCCCGGAGCCGCTCCTGGCCTTAATCCAGGAATTGCAGGCAGAACCGGGCCGCACCCTGATGGTGGGGGACAAGACCGCGGACGTCCTGGCGGGCAAGGCCGCGGGGGCCCTGACCCTGGGGGTGACCTACGGCTATGGGGACCCCGGGGCCTTAAAGGCCGCGGCCCCCGATTTTCTGGTGGACCATTTTGCCGACATCCCCGGCATTATTGGGCCTTGAAAAATGACCCTTGGTGGTGGCACAGGCTTTCCAGCCTGTTCTGATTATTAAAGAGGCGGGCGCGGACGCCCGCCCTAGGGCTGACGGCCAATCACCAGTAGCCAGTAGCCAGTTGTACTTCTCTGACTACTGGCTACTGACTACTTTCTTCCATCCCCCCTTCTCTCGGGGCTATTTGGCCGCCAACAGCAGTTTGACCGTGGCCTTGACCGCCTTTTTGCCGGGATCAGGGAACTTGATGTGCTGCACCGCCTGGCTCAGGCACTTGGTCAGGGCCTCATAACCCAGGGGCAGCTTGGGCAGGACCGGTCCGGCCACTTTCCCCCCGGGGCCGATGGTGAAGGTGAGGGTGACCGCTGCCGGCAGCTTCACTCCCCTTTTCAGGGCCTCCTGGCAGCAGGCGGTCAACCTGGGCAGTTCGGCCTCCAGGGCCTCCTTGACCGCCTTTTTGTCCAGGGGGCCCTTCACCTGCACCACTTGAATCCTCATTTTGACCGCCGGGGCCGTGGTGCCTTGGGAGGGTGGGGCAGCGGTGGAGGGCAACGCGGTGACGTACCTGCCCGGGGACTCCCTCATGGCCAGATCCGCCCTGGAGGCCATGGGGGCAGCCATTCTGGACTTGGCCATGTATCCCCCCGGGAAGCCTCCGCCCACGGCCAGGTCGCCGACCCCCGCGGGCAGGGGCAGGGGCTGCTTGACCGTTTCCACCTTGCCGTCGGACCGTTTGACCTGATCCACCGCCACAAAGGAGGTGTAGGGGGACATCAGGCTGTATTTCAGGCCCAGCGCGGTAATCTCTTTGATGCGGTCCGCGTTTTTCTCCCCTTCCAAAGATCCCAAATCCGCCAGGCGCATTAAGCGGTGCCGGGCCCAGAGCACCCGCAGCGCGGCATTGTCCGGGCTGGCCTGGTCCGAACTCACCTTAATTTTCTGTTCAAAATTCCCTTTGGCGGTCTTCCCGGTGACCACGATGGTGCCCGCGGGGCTGCCCCGGTATTTGCCCAGCAGGGTCAGGGGGCGTTGGGCGAAGAGGTCCGGCAGGGAGGCAGGTTCCACTTCCGTAGCGTCAAAACCCTGGAAAGAGACCCGGATATTGGTCAACAGGGGGCTCTCGATGTAGCGCCGGAACCTGGCGGCCTGTTTGGCCGCCTCCCCGGGACCCAGGACCACGAAAGGTTCCCCCAGACCGGCCCGGGCCATGCCTTCGATGATATGGCGGTTGACGGAGGTGCCGATGCCGAAGGGAAAGAGGTTGGCGGCCCCCAGGTGCTGGCGGATCAGCTCGAAGGTCTGGGGTTCCACGTGTACGTAGCCGTCCGTGGCCACCACCACGATGCGGGAGGTATTGGGGGTCCGGGGCAAATTTAGGGCCCGGTTCAGGGCCTTCAGGATTTCGGTGCCGCCCCCCCCGGGTTGGGCCTTGATAAAATTCAGGGCCTTGGTCTTGTTGTCCTCGCTGGCCGGCAGGGAGCCGGACTCCGAGAGCACCGCGTTGCCGCTCTCAAAGAGGAGGACATTCAGATAATCCTGGGGCCTGAGGCCGTTGATGATGTCTTGCATCAGGGCCTTGGTGGTCTCCAGGGGAAAGCCGTGCATGGAGCCGGAGACATCGACGATGAAGATATATTCCCGTTTGACCACCGCCTCCGCCTTCACCCGGGCCGGGGGCTCCATCATCAGCAGAAAGAAATTCTCGTCCTTCCCGGGGTAAAGGAGGAGGCCGCTGTTGATGCGGTCCCCGGCCAGGGTGTAGCGTAGGACAAAATCCTTGGTGCCCGCGGTGGCCGGGTCCTTCAGGCTGACCCGGGCGGAGTTGGGGCTGGGGTACTTCACTGCCACTTCGTGGCTGGGGCTGGACAGCTTGGCAAGGGGCAGGCCGCTGTTGATTTCTACAGCCAAATCGTAACTGAAAGGTGGGGCCTGGCCTTCATGGAGGTAGGGGTTCTTCACCCAGCGCTCGGTGTCCGGGGCCCCGGCCGCGCTCATGTTGGAGTAGCGGGGTCCCACCACCGTGGGGAAGACAAACTCATAGACCTGGTCTTCCGGCTCCAGGAGTTCCTGGTATTGCAGTTCCACCTTCACTTCGTCCCCGGGAAGGATATTGGCCACATTCATCTGGAAGACGTTGGGCCGCTGCTGCTCCAGCAGCGAGGTGGTTTTCCCCTGCTGCTTGGCCTGCTCATAGGTGTCCCGGGCCTTTTGCCATTCCATGATTTGGGCATCTATCACCCTCTGCCCCACGGTCATGCGCATGGCGTGGACCGCGGCCCGGGTGGAGGCGGGAAAGACATAAATGGCCTCCAGGGCCTTTTGCCCCTGGTTCTTATAAACCTGGGTGATTTTCACCCCGGCCACCACTCCGGCAATCTTGACCTCGGCCCGGGTGGCTTTCAGAGGCAGCAGGTCTTTGCCGGGCTCCTCGGTCTTGACCAGAAAGTAAGGGGAGAGCGTCTTATCCGGGGCGCCCCCGCGCTCCGGACCGGAGCCTAAAGGCCGGGCCGCGGTGGTGATGAAGATGAGCAGCAATAAGAGGGACATGAGACCGGCAAAGCACAGCAGCTTTTTCATGGTTTTTCCTTGTCATCCTGAAAAGGGGTTAGAGAGCAAAATTCTTCCCGTCCAAGTCCTGTGAAACAAGGCTCCTTCAAGAAATCAGGGGGCCTTTCCCAGGCAAAGCCGGTGGGGAACTCCCCGGCCATTTTTTACATTAGATTGGGATTTTTTCTTTAAGTTAAAGAAAGAAATGGGGCGTCAGGATTTCCCAGCATTTGCGGAATGGCAGGAGGAGGGGCCAACTCTGCGGCTGGCCGGTAATTTCCGGTTTCCCTCCCCTGGTCGGGGGCCGGGGTAGCCGCAATTCTATTGACAGACAAGGAGGACCCGAATATATTTCAATTTTAACGGCGGTGTAGCTCAGTCGGTTAGAGCATGCGGCTCATATCCGCAGTGTCCGGGGTTCGAATCCCTGCACCGCCACCAAATTTATTAAAATCCTGTTTAACTTTCTTCAAGGAGAGCCCCAACATGAGAAAAATTATTACCGTGGCCTCTGCCGGAGTCTTCCTGCTAAGTCTCCAGGGCGCTTCGCTGGCTCAGAAAGAAGAGAAGGCTCCGGCGCCACCACCGATGACGGAAAAGCAGGCCCCGGCCGCGCCGAAAGCGGAGGCTCCGGCTCCCAAAGCCCCCGAGGTGAAGCCGGCAGAGACCAAACCCAAAGCCAAGGCCAAAAAGACCCAAAAGAAAACCAAGAAAAAGAAAACCAAGCCGAAAAAAACCAAGAAAACGAAGGCTCCCACAGAGTAAGTCGCAGAGATCGGGGTTTTCATCCAATGGCTCCGGGACAGGAGCTTGCTGCTCCTCATTATCGGCGCAGCCAACGTGAAGGATCACGATGAAAAAAATTGCCACTTTAGCCATGGCGGGGATCTTTGTTTTGAGCCTCCAGGGACCGGGACGGGCCCAGAAAGAAGTGGCGCCGCCGCCTATTCCACCCCTTTTGGAAGGGCAGAGGCCTTTGGATAACCCGGGGACCACCAAGGAACCGGCCGCCCCCAAAAAGCCAGAGGGGAAAAAGGCCAAGGCTAAGTCCGTAAAAAATCAAAAAAAGGCGAAAGGCAAAAAGCTGGCCACCAAGAAGCGCCAGGCAGCCGCCAAGAACAAGAACAAGGATAATATCAAGAACAAGAAGAAGAACCAAAAGGCTAGCGTGAAGAAACGCTCTACCACCACCAAGCAGCAGCGAGGCCCTGACGAAAGCTAACTGAGGAAATGCCTAACATTTCCCTAAATAAAGGGAGGACAGGCGATGAACTTTAAAGGGAAAGTCGGGATTCTGGGATTGGCCATATTCCTGGTCTTGGCCGCCGGAGCTTTGGCCCAATCGCAACAACTGGCGTGGACCGGAACTCAATGGAAAGAGTTCAATAAAGAGGTCAAGGTGGCCTACGTCAAAGGCGTGCTGAACATGGCTGCTTTTGAAACCGCTTTAGGGGCAGCCGGGGGGACTGCCCCCTGCGTTTCCCGGGCCTTTACCGAAGAGCTGAAAACCAAGACCCTGGGACAGGTCATCGCCGAGGTGGACAAGTTCTATAAAGATAATCCCGGAAAAATGCAGACCCCGGTGATTGAGGTGGTTCTCCAGCGTTGCACCAAGCTCTGTCTGGTGCCGTCGCCGGCAGCAGGGAAGAAAAAATGAAAAGGGTTCTCGTCCTGGTAATGGTAGGAGCTATGCTGCTGGCTGGCTGTTCCGGCATGTCCAATACCCAGCAGCGGGTCCTGAGCGGCGGGGCCATCGGCGCGGGCAGCGGCGCCCTCATCGGCTGGGCCGCAGGTTCGCCGGCAGCCGGGGCGGCCATTGGCGCGGGCGCGGGGGCCGTGGGCGGCTTAATCTATGACCAATACGAAAAATCCCAGGGTCGCCCTTGAGTGAACATCCCGGTTGCTCATTATGCGGCTTCAATAGTTACGGCACTTGAGTCCAGGTCTTTAACCTTCAAGGGAGGACGCCTATGGGTTTGAAGGGAAAAATATGGATTATGGGATTGGTTCTGCTCCTGGGTTTGGCGCCCGCCGCACTATCCCAACAAAAGGCCTTCCTCTGGGACGGCACCCATTGGAGCCAGGTCTCTTATGACGGCAAAGCAGGCTATATCTTCGGCATCGGCAATCTGGCCGACTTCGAGAAGGCCGCGGGCGGCGGCAAATCTCCTTGTGTTTCCCTGGCTTTTGCATCGGATTTGGATAAAATGACCGTGGATCAGATTATCGTCGTGGTGGATAAGTTTTATAAGGAAAACCCTGACAAAATGAAAACCTCGGTAATCGAGGTGATCCTCCAGCGGTGCACTACGATTTGTTCGCCGCAGATGAAAGGCGGAGGGAAAAAGTAACCCAAGGGGGGGAGAGTGATGAAAAAAACGGTCATTTTGTTAGTGGTGGCAGTGATGGTGCTGGGGGGATGCTCCGGGATGTCCAATACCCAACAGAGAATGCTGAGCGGCGGCGCCATCGGCGCTAGCGGGGGCACCCTCATCGGTTGGGCGGCTGGCTGCCCGGCCTGCGGCGCGGCTATCGGCGGCGCGGCCGGGGTGGCGGGCGGTTATGTCTACGACCAGTACCAAAAGTCCCAAGGCCGGCCATGAGGATGCAACTGCATGGGTAAACCAGGGAGGTGGCCTAGTCCACCTCCCTTTTTTTGTCGTTGGCGCTTTATGGTCCGGTTGTGGGGGTGACCAGCGGGCCACACCCTGGGGCCGCAGTCAAGGAGGCCCGAAAAAGCAAGGGCAAACATCAGGTTCGCCCTTACGCCAAAGAATTTCTGGGTTGCAGAACCGGTTAGGCTCTTAATTCGGCCTCTTATTTCAGGCTGGCCAAATAATCCACCAGGGCCCGTATCTCCCAGAGGCGCAGATGCGCGTAACTGGGCATCTTGGCCTGGGGATGGCGGCTCCGGGGCCGGAGGAGGGACGCCTCTAGTTCCGCGGGGCTGAGGCGGGCGCCGATGTGGTCCAGGGCCTCGCCCTCCTTGCCCCCCTGGCCTTGAAACGCGTGGCAGGCCACGCAACCCAGGCGCTGGAGCAGGTGCGGAGCGGAAACCTCCGGAGCCGGAGCCGCAGCCAGGGCCAAGAGCAGGCACACTCCCAACCCGAACAGCCCCACTTTCTTCCTCACGGTTTCGCCTCGCCCGCGGCGATCATCTTTTCGAACTGGGCCTTTTCCGGGTGCTGGGGATTCAAGGCCAGGGCCTTCCTGAAGAGGGGCGCGGCCTTGGCCTTTTCCCCCTGGCCATAATAAGTGACCCCCAGGTTGATCATGGCCACCCAGTATTTGGGATCGGCCTCTATAGCCTGTTGAAACGCGGCGATCTCCTTGGCCCGCAGCTCGGCAATCCCCAGTTTGGCGGCTTTGTGGCGGTAAGCCATGCCCAGCATGTTGTAGGCGGCCGCAGCCCGGGGTTCCAGCTTCACGGCCTTTTGAAAATCGGCGATGGCCTGGTCATAATTCTGTTGCTGGAAATTAATCAAGCCAGCCTGCATGTACTTTTCTGCGGTCTCTCCACCCCCGCCGCAGGAAGTCAAAATCATCAATATTACGAAGACCACAATAAACTTATACATCCTGCCTCCCTGCAAGATTATTCCTTAGTCACGGCCCGGGGGTCTAAACCCCTGCCTCGGCTCTGGAGACCCAATCCCCATCCTTTGCTATATCTAGTATCGGCCAGGGACGGCGGTGCTTGAAAACTCTACCCTCCAAATTAAGGCCTGGGCTTACCTGGATTTACCCTGACCTTTAATATTTTCCACATAATAGTTGACCCCGCCCCGGTAGTTGAAATAATTGCATACTTCCGGAGGCAGCTTATCAGGCCGCAGACTCCTTTCGATGCTCACCTCCGGTTCGTCTTCCATATCGAAAATGAAGGCCTCGCTTTTGGGGATTTCCGGAGAATACAGCATGAGGGAGGGCTTTAGAGGATTTTGGGGATTAACCGACATGACGAGGGCCAAGATCCCATTGGAAAGGAGCACCGGCGTCCCCGGGGGATAGATGCCCAGGTTGCGGATAAACAAAGATAGGAGGTCCATGTCCAGTATCCTCTTGCATTTGGTATACATATGCGCCAGGGCCAGGTAGGGATTCATGGCTTTCAGGGGATCGGCGCTGTTGCAGAGATTATCATACAAATCGACGATGGCGACGATCCGGGCCAGTTTGGATATTTTCTCTCCTTGGAGGTGTTGGGGATAGCCATTGCCATCGTATTGCTCATGGTGTTCCAGAATTACCGTGGCCGCCGCACTGGCGAAGTCCTTGTTTTTGCTCACAATCTCCACGCCGTACTGGGGGTGCAACTGGATAAGGCGCTGCTCCGCCTTGGTTAGGGGGGGCGGCTTTTTGAGCACTCTATTATCAATCCGGGTCTTGCCGATATCGTGAAAGAGCGCTCCCATCCCCAGGTCCCGCATTTCGGCGGAGCTTAACTTGGCTTTCGCACCCAACATGAGGGCCAAAACGGAAACATTCAAGGAATGATAGTAAATGCTCTCTTCGGTTTCCTTAATGGCCATGAGATGCATAATGGCGTCGGTATCCCCCAGGAACTTTTCGGCGATACAGGAGACAATAGTTTTGGCATGGTCCACCGCCTCCTGGGAGCCGGTGATCATTTCCCCCATAATATTGGGGATATCTTTAACAGTGGTATTGTAGTCTTCCGTGCACTTACGCAGATTTTCCCGTTTTTCCTTAAGCTTCTCAATGCGGTCCTTTTTGATATGCCATAAGAGTTGGACCAGCGGATCTTCTTGCGGCGGCGCGGTCTGTACCTGGGGGGATTTTGTTTTTGCCTTTTCCTTCTCCAGAGGCAAGGGCAGGCAATCGCTTTTCTCAGGAATGTAGAGGACTTCAGTGATGCCTGCTTTCTTGAGGGTTTCGATCTGCGATAAATCTTTTAATTTGAAGTTATTAAAGAGAAAAGGGTGTTCAAACCACGATTCCCGCAGAGAAATAAAAACCCCGGGCTGTAGTTGCTCCACCTTGATGCGCATTTCCGTGGTACGGGAGACTGACATAAACAGATACCGTGTCTTTTCTTAACGCATGGTTAGCAAGGGCTTAGGGGTCATTAGGGCCGATAACCTTATGATTCATCCCCTTTATTTCCCATTCCTGCCACATGATCTGCAAATAATATTAATCGGCAAATCCGGCCAGGAGTTCCAATAATTTCCCGGACGTGTCCGCCGTTTCCGGGGCGTCGCCAGGACTGGCTGCGGGGGATAGCAGCACCCCCTGCGCGGCCAGGACCTTTTTCCAGAGGGCCACCGGCTGGTGCTGGCAGAAATGGGAGACCTGCTGCAGGCGGTTGCCCAGGTCCCAGAGGGCAAAGCGCCGGGGCGGGTCGTCGGCCGCGTCTTCGGGATGCAGGCAGGCCCGGGCTACTTGCTGCCAGGCCCGGGGCAGGAGTTGGGCGCTGCCGGAGACTACCCCCCAGGCTCCGGGGCGGGTCAGGAAACGGGTTTCGTCGGTCTCATAGAAAGCGAAGCCGGGCCGGGCCGCAGTTGCGTGGTGGTAGTGGAGGAAGCGGCGCATCTCCCCCTGGTAGATCAGGCCCCGGATACCCGTCAGGGCCGACAATTTTTTAAAGACGTGGGTGCGCAGATTCAGATGCTTGAACCTGATGCCCCGGCGCCGCACCACCTGGGGCAGATTGAGGAGGATGAGGGGGAGGGGAGCGTCCCCGAGCAGGGTCTGACAGATCTGGGGCAGGCCCCGGTTGCTATGGTACCACAGGGGGGCGTCCGCCAGGAACAGGGGGCCGCGGTAACCCTGGCGCCGGGTTTCTGATTCCACCCAGGCGGCCAGGTCCCGGGTCTCCTCCAGGGTGGCCCCGGTAATGCCGAAAAAGACGGGGACCCGCCCGGCCACCAGGGGCAGAAGGCGGGTGAACAACTCTTTGCGGGTGGCCAGGGGCAGGTCCAGGGCTTCCCCGGCCAGGGGGCTCCCGGCCAGCAAGCCGTCCGCCCCGGACAGGACCCTAGCCACCAGCCGCTCCAGGCTGGCGGCATCCAAGGCTCTGTCCCTGTCCAGGGGGGTGACCATGTCGATGATCAGGCCTTCCGGTGGAGTGAGGGAGGGGGGTAGGGTAGCCATATATCTGCCTTGAACTGGTGTCAGACCGTAAATTTAAACTCCCCCCGCCCCAAAAGGTCGTGGAGGTGGACGATGCCCAGGACCTGCTGCTCTTGGTCCACCACCGGCAAGACGGTGATGGCCTGGTGCTCCATGAGTTCCAGGGCCTGGGAGGCCAGGGCCCCCGGGCCGATGCACCGGGGTTTGGGGGTCATCAGGTCCCGGGCTTTTTTATCCTGGATGTTGCCCCATTTCTTCAAGGCCCGGCGCAGGTCGCCGTCGGTGATGATGCCCTTGAGGATGCCCCGGCTGTCCACCACCAGGGTGGCCCCCAGCTTTTTGGCGTCTATTTCCTGGACCGCGTCCTCCAGGGTCTGGTCCCCCCTGGTGAGGGGGATCTGGGCGCCGGTGCGCATCACCCCGGAGATGGCCAGGGTGAGGCGGGCCCCCAGGCTGCCCCCGGGGTGAAAACGGCGGAAATCATCGGCTTTAAAGCCCCGCTTGCTGAGGAGGACCACGGCCAGGGCGTCGCCCATGGCCAGCATGGCGGTGGTGCTGGCCGTGGGGGCCAGCCCCAGGGGGCAGGCCTCCCGGGGCACCCCGGTGTCAATGACCACCCGGCTGTGCCGGGCCAGGGTGGATTGGGGCCGGCCGGTAAAGGCGATCACCGGCGTCTCCAGCCGCTGGAAGCTGGGGAGGAGGATGGTCAGTTCCTTGGTCTCCCCGCTGTTGGAGAGGGCCAGGACCACGTCCTCTTTGGAGACCATGCCCAAATCGCCGTGCATGGCCTCCACCGGGTGGAGAAAGAGAGCCGGGGTGCCGGTGGAGTTGAAGGTGGCCACCATCTTCCGGGCCACCAGGCCGGATTTGCCTACGCCGGTGAGGATCACCCGGCCCTTGGCCCGGTAGATGAGGTCCACCGCCTTCACAAAACTGGCGTCCAGCTTGGGGATCAGGGCGGCGATGCCTTCGGTTTCGATGCTCAGGACTTCCCGGGCCAGGTCCAGGAGATTGACAGCCATGGGGACCTTTCACTCCACCGGCGCGGGGGTCAGGTCCTGGCCCACCATGATGCCGTCTTTGCCCCGGCCTTTGCTGCGGAACATGGCCCGGTCGGCGATCCTCAGCAGGGTCTCCCGGTCCTGGGCGTCCTGGGGGAGGGTGGCGATGCCGTAACTGGCGGTAAGGGATAGATTGATACTTTCTTGTTGCAGAAACAGGGTGCTGTTGATGGCCCGGCGCAAGAGGCGCACCACTGCCAGGGCTTCTTCCTGGGAGGTCTTGGGCATAAGGATGATGAATTCATCGCCCCCATAGCGCACCAGGCTATCATCAGGCCGCAACACGGAATGGATCACCCGGGCCACTTCCCCCAAAATCTGGGAGCCCAGCAGGTGGCCGTGGGTGTCCACCACGTGCTTGAAGTCGTCCAGGTCCAGGAAGGCCACCGAGAAATACTCTTTTCTCTCCAGGACCCCGGGGAGGAGGTGGTCCAGCTTGCAGGCCAGATAACGGGGATTATAGAAGCCGGTGACTTCATCAATAAAGGTCCGGGCCTGGAGTTTTTGCAGGTTATAGACATTGTCCACGGCAATGGCCACATAATCCGCCAGTATGGCCAGGAGGGGCAGGTATTTCTCCCGGAAATATTTCTCATCCTCCACGTTGACCACTTCAAAGACGCCGATCACTTCGTTCCGGACCAGCAGGGGCAAGGCGATGATGGAACGGGTGTCAAAGCCGGTGGCCAGGTCGGCCCGGACCGAGAAGCGGTGATCCTTGCTGGCGTCTTGAATACAGATGGGCTTGCCGCTTTGGACCACGGCCCCCGCTACCCCTTCACCCGGCTGCAGGCGCAGTCCCTTCAATTTTTCCGGGTCCACCCCCACCACCACCGCAAAGTAGAGTTCCTTGGTCTGGTGGTCCACCAGGAGCAGGGACCAGTTTCTGGCGGGGATCAGGGCCTTGATGCGCTCCAGGACCGCAGTGAGCAAAGTCTCCATGTCCACGGCGCTCACCAGGGCCTTGGAGAACTCAATGCAGGTCAGTAATCTCTCCAACTGCCCGGCGTCGGCCAGATTATCCACGAAACTTACTTTTTTCCACATGGAAAGGTTACCTCACCATAGAATTTTATGGGCAAGCGCCTGGGATTGCAAGGGTTTTGTGGGAGGAAGAGGGGACGGGCGAGAAGCAGCCCTACCTCTCCGGGCCAGCCGCCAGGGCCCGGAGGCTGCTGTGGCCCAGGCCGGGCCCTTTAAGAGATGCTCAAGGGGCCAAGGTGAAGTCTACGGTGACCTCAAAGCTCACCGCCTTCTGGGTTAAAAACTGCATGCCTTCGCCCAAACCGGAATTTTCAAAGACGGACGAAAGTTAGAGAGGCCATGGGGGACTTTAACCCCTACATGAAAATGCCCCAGGCCCAGGTCTTATACCAGGTTGCCATCAAAGAAGTATTTTTGAGCTGTCCTTCTGAACGGAGCGGAGCGGAGTGAAGAATCTCGTATTTTGAGATTCTTCGCTGCGCTCAGAATGACAAAATTACTCGTTTGACCGCAACTTGTTATAAAATTGTTATTCTGGGAAAATCTGCTATCATCCAGGGCCATCATGGAATTAATCCCGGAGGTGAGCGGACGGAGAGGAGAAGAAAGATGCTGCCAAAGGTGATAAACCACAGAGCATTATTGATCCTGATTGCCCTTTTGGCCGGTTCCTGCCTGCTGGGAGGCTGCGCCTCCCTATGCACCAAGCGGCTGGCCCTTTACCGGGACACCCCGGAAAAGGCCTCAGCGCCGGCCAATACGGCCCTGTTGATTACTGACCCGAATTTAGCCGCCGCCGTGCTGCCCGGGGCCGGCAGCTATCAGGGGGCTGGAAGTCAGTGGATGTCCGAGGATAAGGTCCAGGAAGGCGACGTGTACCGGTTGTCCATGGATCGGGTGGACGACAAACCGGTGTACCAGGGTCTATGCATGGATACCACTCCCACCTATGCCTGTGAAGTGCGGCCGGGGTCCCGGCAGGTGTCCCTGAAACTGGATATGTTCGGTTCCTGGGGACAGGAAAGGGTCAGGGAAGTGGCCCGGCTGACCCTGGAGCCGGGAAAGTGCTATTTTCTCCGGCCTGACTGGGAGGAATTGAGAAACAGGCGTCTCCTCCTCAAGGTCGAGCCCCTGCCTCAGGCCTATACCCCGGAGTTGCGGTCCCGGGTGGTCAATTGGGAGCGGGGGCATGAAAAAGGCAGGGACCTGGTGGATTAAAGGGCCCGGGAGTGTCGGCCCCCCCGGGCCTTTTTCCCTCTCTTCGCCCCCAGGTCCCCGGTCCCCAGGAATTTGAGCACATGGGCCGGAGCCGGTTGACATCTTTAAGAGGGGGTGATTAAAATGAGCCATATATTCGGGAAAGGAGAGAGCATGGCCCAAAAGATTCTGTTAGCTCTGGATAGTTCGGAAGGGGCCTGGCGCGCCGTGGAATATGTGGCCCGGACCTTTGGACAGACCCCGGGGGTGGAAGTCACCCTGCTTAATATCCTCTCTGGTCTGCCCCCGGCCTTCTGGGATGACGGCCACGTCTTGCAGGACAAAGAGCGGGAGGCCCGGCAGCGGCTGGTGGACCAGTGGCAGAAGGACCAGGAAAAGGGCTGGCAGGGGCTGGTGGATAAGGCCAAAGATACCCTCGTGGCCGCAGGCATCCCCGTCGCGGCCGTGGCTGCCAAGTTCAAGCCCAAATACTATGACGTGGCGGAAGATATCGTCAACTCGGCGGTGGATGAGGGCTGCTCCACCATCGTCATGGGTCGCCGGGGCCTGGGCAAGGCCAAGGCCCTGCTCCTGGGCAGCGTCACCTCCAAAGTGGTGCATAACGCCAAGGGTGTGGCCGTAACCATTGTGGAGTAAGCAGTAAGCAGTGAGCTGTGAGCAGGAAAAGGAAACTCATCCGTGACTGCTCACCGCTCACTGCTCGCCATTACCTTACCGCTTGAAGCTCATCTCGATGTAGTTGTCGTTAAGGATGCGGGCCAGGTTGAATTCCCGATCCACTTCCTCCGGGGAGATCAAGATACCTTTATCCGTCAGTTCCTGGGCTGCCAAATCCGGGGCATGGCCGGCAAAGAGGCGGCGCAGCACCTGGTGCATGGTGGCCGAGGAGACGTTGCCCCTCTCCGGCATCCCCCGGGGGACGTCGTTGTGGATGCGTTGGAAAAAGAAGTCCACCTGGTAATCCCCGGCCTGGCTGGAGAACCGCACCACCTTTTCCTCTTCTGCGCCCTCATTGAGGATTTCCTGGGGCACATAGCGGTTTAAGATCCGCTCCGTCTGGTTTTGTTGGGCCAGATAGAGGATGGAGACCGCATCGTAGTGGTCCAGGGGGCGCTGCTCCTCCTGCTCCACCCTGGTGGTGCCGAACTTGCGGAAACGGTACTCCGGGGCGTTGGGGTGGCGGTTGACCACCAGGTCCACGCCCATGATGCCCACGGAACAGGAGAGGTTTAGCTGGTTCGGGTCTTCCATGGGGACCCCGTAAGTGCGCATTTTTTCCAGGATGAGGCGGTGGCGATGGCCGCAAAGCAGGCGGCGGATCAGGGCCTGCATCAGGTTGGGGCTGGCCTGGTACTTGGGGGAGAGGGCCAGGGAAGTCAGGGTTTCCACTGTCATTTCCACGAAATAGTTGTCAGTGCCGAGGAGCAGGTTGAGTTTGCCGGGGGTGTGGCCGTCCGGCCCGTAACGCCGGCAGATTTCCTTCCAATCATGCTCCTTCAAGAGTCCGAGGACGGTTATCAGATCGTAAGAATCGAGATCACGACCTTCCATCTTCTCCACCAGGCATTTTGCCGGCATAACCCCGCCCTCCTTTCCTTTTGGCCATAAAATAATCACTGCCACGGGGGCTGGCAATCCGTGGGCAGCCCTAAATTCAATACGGTTCACTTAAGCGTTAAAGGAATCGGTGGGCAGTGCCCACCCTACGTTATGTCATTCTGAACGGAGCGCAGCGGAGTGAAGAATCTCTGTTTTTCCAAGAAGTTATATACTCTTCGGTCGTCTCCGGCTCCCTCAGAATGACAAGGAAAACGATTTCCTTTCCTCTCGACACGCTTAAGTGAACAGCATTGACTCTAAATTTTCATCTTGCAGCCCAGAGAAGATGCGGGAATCCAGGGTTAATACCAAGTTGCCGCCAAACAGGCTGGGGCGGGGTCTCCCCCCCGTGTAGCCATGAGGCCGAGCATGGCGGGCGGGGGAACCCCGCCCAACCCCAACGACCAATATTTCCTGTTTGAACGCTACCTGGTATAAATCCCAGATAAGACCCAGGCCAACCGGTGTCTTGCTTCTCCAAACTTGATGGTTAATTTAAAGGGAACCAAAGGCCGGAAAGGCAGCAAGTCCAAGGGCGGGATGAGTTATCAACCCCGGCCCTGGTAAGCGGCCGGCAACTGAGGCAGGAGCGGGTGCCCGGAGCGTGCCGGGTTCAGATGGACCGCATCCTGCCGTCAGATTAATCTAGGGTATGATGCGGGGAGGGCCCGGGTAAAAGGTTCGCCCCCCAAAAGCGTACCGGAGGTCAGGGCATGGAAATTAAGGTGGGGCAGTCGGTCATGGAGTTGGTGGAAGGGGATATCACCCGGCAGGATACGGAAGCCATCGTCAACGCCGCCAACACTTCCCTGTTGGGGGGCGGCGGGGTGGACGGGGCCATCCACCGGGCCGGCGGGCCGAAGATCCTGGAGGAGTGCCGCCAGATCGGCGGCTGCCCCACCGGCGAGGCCCGGATCACCACGGGGGGCAATCTGCCGGCCAGGTACGTCATCCATACCGTGGGCCCGGTCTACCGGGATGGGCTGCACCGGGAGCCGGAGCTGCTGGCCTCCTGCTACCGGGAGAGCCTGAAGCTGGCCACGGCCAAGGGCCTCAAAAGCGTGGCCTTTCCCTCCATCTCCACCGGGGCCTATGGCTATCCCCTGGCGGAGGCGGCTATCATCGCCCTAAGGACCGTGAAGACCTACCTGCTGGAGCATCCGGAGATCGAGAGGGTGCGCTTCGTGCTCTTCGGCCAGGCCGCGTACGCGGCCTACGCGGCCGCATTAAAGGAATTGTAGGAGAATGGGGGGGAGGGCCAGGGCCCCGTGGTCCCTGGCCCCCTCCCTCAAAATGCACTCCGGTACAAAAAGCAGCGGTTATGGCGGAAGGGCCCCCAGTCCAGGCGGGTATAGCCCAGCCGGGACAGATTATGCAAATAGCGGCCCCGGAATTGCGGCACCAGGTTGGCCGTGCCGGTGGCGCATCCGCCGTCCCCCACGTCCAGGTAGTATTCCCAGCCCCGGGCCTGGAGGAGTTCCTGGGGGGCCCGGGAACCCAGGGGCGGCCAGCACCAGAAGATGAGCTCCGGCTGAAACGCGGCCACTGCCTCCAGGTGGCTGGCCCGCTGCACCGGCACCCCGTAAGGCTCGCCGGGCGCGGCCTCCAGGTCGGTGGCCACCACTGGCAAGCCCCTAGCCGCTAAGGCCCCGGCCATAAATCCCTCACCCGCGCCCACTTCCAGCACCCGTTTCACCCCCAAGTGCCGGCAGAGCCTGATCAAGGCCCGAAGAAATTCCGAGGTGGGGAGAAAATAGAGGTGTTTCCTTTCAGTAAGGGCCACTTCCGAGAAAAGCCCGCCCTCCTGGAGAAACCCTTCCACTTCCCCAAGGCTAGGCAGCCGCCGCCGGCCGTGGCTGAAAAGCATTTCCCTACCTTTGGCAATTAATTCCCGGGACGGGGAAAAGTCAGGCAGCTTTTTTACCTCGCCGGCCACGGCCCGGATAAAGGCGCGCTGCTCCCGGTTCTGGACCTGGACGGAGCCGGGGAAGAAGAGCACCCCGTAAGCGCCCCCCGCCGGACTGTCAGTGGCGCTCCAACAAAAGGGCTGGCGGCTGTCGAAAACAGGATCGATATAAAGACCCACGGGGCTCTTGGTTCCAGTGAAAAGACTGATTAATTCGGGGAGGGTGGGGAGGCGCCAATCCCGGCGGCCGCCCCAGGCCCGGCGGTTCAGCTCTGCCACATAAGTGGAAGCCGCTCCCTGGCTCAAGGGTTGAGGGGAGCCGGAGCGCTGCCAGTAAAGGCCCGTCTCCTGGTCCTGGGCCATTTCCGTTCCCAGGGGCAGGAAACGGCTGGGGGCCCCGCTCCCGCTGGCAGGTATGCCGGTGGCGGCAGGGGGCCAAAGGCGCTGGCCACAAAAGGCGCAATACGGGTTCGACTGGAGAGCGCGCCGGTGGCAACTGAGGCAACAAATAGGGGCCACTGCCGAGGATAAAAGATAAAAAAAGGCCCCACCCAGACAGGTGGGGCCTCAATGGCATATGTTAGCGGGCTTCTTCGGACTCGGCCCGGCCTTCTAATTCGCCGATATAGTTTTCTATCCATTCTTCGATGAGATAGACCCGGCCCAGCTTCTTGTCGCTCCGGGGGAAGACCTCCAGCGGCGCCCGGTCCCCCTTTTTCGCATAGCAGCAGAGGGCAGGAATGGTCTTGCCGAAATAATCCTTATAATCGGATCCCCGGACCTCACCGAAGATGGGACGGTATTCGGAGGCAGGTCCGCTGGAAGCTTTGTGATATTGACGGAAGGGATCCGCCACGTCCCCTATGTCAATAGCTGCGGTTTCTAGGCCCTTGGACTCCAGGCTTTTCAAAAGATTCATGACATTGTCATTGTCACACTTATATTTGTCGTCAGGTTTGTGCTTGCTGCTGTAATAAAATTCTACGTAGTTAAGCCGCGCCATCGTTTGCCTCCTCCCTTTTCCGGCAGATTAAGATTAATTGTGCACACTTTCACGTTTACCCTAAATACCATTCCTATTTTCCTGATGTCAAGGATTTTTCTGGAGAGGCCGTCAGTAAATGCAATTTAATTAGGGTCGCAAACTGGACAAAACCCATCGTCTTGAGTGAAAATAGACCCCTGGAATTGCCGCTACGGGTCGGAGTCAAGCATATCTTCGGAGATAACGGGGAAGAATAATGTCAACGCACACCTGGGGAAACCTTCCGGCGTTCCTGCCTCTGCCCCCTGGGGGACAGATGCCGGCAGTCATTCAGGACGCGGCCTCCGGGGCCGTGCTCATGCTGATCACCCTGAACCGGGAGGCCTTGGAGCGCATGGCCGCCACCGGTTTGGTCCATTACTACCACCCCCAAAAGCGCAAGGTGGTCCGCAAAGGGGAAAGTTCCGGCCATTCCCAGGAGGTCCTGGAAATCCGCCTGAGCTGCAGCGGCGACCAACTGCTCCTGCGGGTCAAACCCCGGGGGGGAGCCTGTGAATGGGGGTATCAATCCTGCTTCTTCCGCCGCCTGGAGGAGGACGGCTGGCAGATTGCGGACCCCCGGGTCTTCGACCCGGAAGAGGTCTACCCGGAATTCGCGTTTTCCCATTAGGGACCGCCCGGTGGCCAGTAATCGGTAATCAGTGATCAGTGGCCGGTGTTTTTTTGCTGATCACTGATTACTGATCACTGATCACTTACTTCCCCCGTCCTCAATGAATTCCTAAAATAAGCTCATCGGGTCAATATCCAAAGTAAGGTCGATCCTGCTCTTCGGGGGTGGGGTCCAGAGCTGCCGCAGCAGTTCCAGGGCCCGGCGCAGGGGCGGGCGGCCGTAGCTTTTCAGCAGGAGCTGCCAGCGGTAGCGGCCCTGCAGCTTTGCCAGGCCCGGGGGCGCGGGGCCCAGGACCCGGATCAGGGGAGCCAGGTCCCCCTCCCGGGCGATGGCCTGCTTTAAGGCTGCGGTCAGGCGGGCGGCGGCCTTAGCCACTGCCTCCTCCGGGGTGCCGCTCAATCGGGCCAGGGCCAGGCGGGTGAAGGGGGGGTAGCCCGATTGCCGGCGGGTCAGGAGTTCCTGCTCCACAAAGCCCTGGTAATCTTGGGAGGCCACGGCCTGGAAGACATAATGCTCCGGGTGGAAGGTCTGGATGAGCACCCGGCCGGGGGCCTCCCCCCGGCCGGCCCGGCCCGCCACCTGGGAGAGAAGCTGAAAGGTGCGTTCCCCCGCGTGGTATTCCGGGAAGAAGAGCTGCTGGTCCGCGGCGATCACCCCCACCAGGGTGACCCGGGGGAAATGGTGGCCTTTGCTGATCATCTGGGTGCCCACCAGGATCTCGTAGTCCCCCCGGGCAAAATCCTCCAGGACTTTCAGGGCCCGGCCGCTGTGGGGCGCGGTGTCCCGGTCCAGGCGGGCCACCCGGGCCTGGGGCCAGAGTTTGTTAATTTCCGCCTCCACCCGCTCGGTGCCCAAACCGTAGCGTTTCAGCGCGGTGGACTGGCATTGGGGGCAGCGCTCCGGCACGCTTTCTTCGTAGCCGCAATAATGGCAGGTGAGCCGGTCCCGGCCCTGGTGATAGGTCAGGGCCACGCTGCATTGGCGGCATTGCCGCACCTCCCCGCAAAACAGGCAAAAAAGCACGGTGGCGTAGCCCCGGCGGTTTAAAAAGAGGAGGGCCTGTTCCCCCTGGGACAAGGTTTTTTCCAGGGCCGCGGCCAGGGGCGGGGAGATCACCGGCAGCCCCCGCCCGGCTTGGTGTTCCTTCAGGGACAGGAGGTGAATGTCCGGCAGGGCCCGGGGGGTGACCCGGCGGCTGAGATTGAGGTAGCGGTATTGCCCTTCCCGGGCCCGGTAATAGGTGGACACCGCCGGGGTGGCGGAGACCAGGACCACGGCTGCGGCCGCCAGCTTCCCCCGGTAGAGGGCCACGTCCCGGGCCTGATAGAGGAGGCCTCCTTCCTGCTTGTACGCGGGGTCGTGCTCCTCGTCCACCACCAGCAGCCCCAGGCGGGGCAGGGGTGCGAAGACCGCGGACCGGGCTCCAACGGCAATGTCCACCTGGCCCAGGATGATGCGCCGCCACTGATCCAGGCGGGCTGCGGGGGAGATGCCGCTGTGGAGCAGGGCCACCCGGCTGCCGAAGCGCCGCCTGAAGGCTACCGCCACGGGATGGGTCAGCGCGATCTCCGGGAGCAGGACCAGGACCTGCCGCCCCTGGTCCAGGGTGGCCTGGGCCGCCCCGAGATAGACCTCGGTCTTGCCGCTGGCGGTGACGCCGTGCAGGAGAAAGGGGGTGAAAGAGCGGCGGTGGATGCCCTCCACAATCGCGGTCCGGGCTTCCTCCTGGTCCGGGCTGAGCTTAAAGGAGGGCTCTGCCGGGGCCAGGGGCTGCCCGGCCAGGGGGTCCCGCCAGGCGGTGCGGCTTTCCAGGGTCAGGAAACCCTTGGCGGCTAGCCGCGTGATTACGGAGGTGCAACGGGGAAAAAGCCGGTTTAGCTCCGGTAGAGAAGCGGGGCCGTGGTCCCGGAGATAGTCCAGGATACTTTGGGCCTTGGGGCTGAGGCGCGGGGGCGGCTTTGCCCCTTCCGGCTGGGGCTGCCACGCGGCCCAGCGCTCGGTCCGGGGCCCGGGAGACGCGGCGCTGCCGGGGATCAGGTGATCCAGGGCCTCCCCCAGGGGGTACTGGTAATAGTCCGCCAGCCAGCGGAACAGGGGCGCCATCTCCGGCCCGAAGCGGGGCAGGGGATCGACAACCTCCAGGATGTTGCGGATGACCACCTCTGGGACCTCTTGGGCCAGTCCCAGCAGGTATCCCGTAACCACCCGCCTCTGGGCCGGCACCCGCACCAGACAGCCCACCTGGGCTTTTTCTTTTAAAGTCTCCGGCAAGCGGTAAGTGAGGGTATGGAAGATGGGCAGGGCCACGGCCACTTCCCAGAGATTATCAAGGTTTTTCGGTTTCATGAGTGTGGCTTCTGGTGAGTTAAAAGTTCAAAGTTAAATGATTAGCACTCATTTCAAAACCCATTCTGAGGCTGCAGATAGGTTATCAGTCAGTTAAGGGATGGCAGGAGGATTCTTTAAGTCCCCCTTTTCTAAAGGGGGATTTAGGGGGATTATCAGGCGGTTATATAATCCCCCTTACCCCCCCTTTAGAAAAGGGGGGTAATCCTTTTTCCTATATGTTCCTCCTGGACGAGCCAAAACGACTGCAAAAATCGGTTTTGTAATGACTTCTAGGCAAAAAGAATGTTGCCTGTCCCCACTTTTCCGGAAAAAGGGGAAATCGATAATAACCCCCTCTCCCCCCTGAGGGGGGAGAGGGCCGGGGTGAGGGGGGGACAGTTGCCAATTTGAGGAAATCATGCCTTAAGCTGAGGCACACTCCCGGCATAATCCGACTGCAACCCGAAGATATCGGCGTACGCGGCCGCCACTGCACAGGCGCTCACCGGCAAAGAGACCAGCAGGCCGATACCCAGAGCCAAGGCGCCCCCCAAATTGATGAGGATCAGGAGCAAGACGAAGACAAAAAACCCGAACCATTGGCTCTGCACCGTGCGGCGGCTCAGTTCCATGGCCGGCCAGAAATCCAGGCGCCGGTCGATGATGAGCATCGCCGGAAAGAGGTAGCAGACCATCAGGAAAATGCCCGGCAGGATCAATAAAATAAATCCTAAGACGATGAGGATGGTGCTGATCACGGACAAGAGCAACAGGGACAGAAAGAACTGGAACCCGGTGAAGAAGTCCTGGAATACCGGAGTCCGGCGCTGCATCAGCTTGGCGCTGACCACATAGAAGCCCGCGTACAAGGGCGCGCTGATGGCCAGGCTGACTAACCCGCCGATCACGGGCAGGTAGTTCAACACCACATGGATGATGATTAACAGGAGGGCAAAACCGATGAAGCCCCCGGAATTTTGTTTGAACAATTCCCAGCCCTCCCGGAGATATTTCCCCGGCTGCACCTGGTACCCTGGCACAACCGGCTCCGGCGTAGACCACTTTTTCCCGCAACTGGGGCAAATCTCCGGGATTCCCGCCACTTCTTCCCGGCAATGGGGACATTGAGCCATGGACGCCTCCTTCAATACAGTTTGCAGTTTTCGGGTTTCAGTTTCCGGCTTTTTGTTTTAAATAGATGTAAATGCATCGAGGCCGTCCTTTCGGCCTGGCATTTCAAGTCCCCCTTTCTTAAAGGGGGATTCATAACAAGTCGCAATCGAACGGCAATTTTCTTGTAGGGGCGAACCTTGTGTTCGCCCGCCCTCACAGGGCGAATACAAGATTCTCCCCTACAGTTCAAAGGCTTTTGATTGCGAAATGGTATTAGGGGGATTGTTAAGCGCTTAGATAATCCTCCCTACCCCCCCTTTAGAAAAGGGGGGAAAATTCTGTGTTTCAAAGTCATAAGTAATCAAGGGACGCCACCCTAGCTGACCGGGAGGAAGACCAGTGGAGTTCATTTTAACGGAGCAGCAGGATCATGTGGGCATCATCACCCTGAACAACGACCGGAAGCGCAACGCCCTGGGCAAGACCCTCATCAAGGAGTTGATCCAGGCCCTGAACGGCATGATCCATCAAAGGGTCCGGGTGGTGATTCTCCGGGCCAATCCCGGGGCCAAGGTCTGGTCCGCGGGCTTTGACATCAGCGAATTGCCCCAACCCGGCCGGGACCCCCTGTCTTATTTCGACCCCCTGGAGCAGGCCATCCGGGCCATTCAGCGCTGCCCCGCGCCGGTCCTGGCCATGATCGAAGGCAGCGTCTGGGGCGGCGCCTGCGAGCTGGCCCTGGTCTGCGACCTTCTCGTCGGCACGCCGGAGACCACTTTTGCCATCACCCCGGCCAAGATCGGCATCCCTTACAACCCCTCCGGCGTTCTTCATGTCCTGAACGTCGTAGGCATGGCCGTGGCCAAGGAGATGTTCTTCACCGCCCAGCCTTTGAACGCCCAGCGGGCCTACAGCCTGGGGGTGCTCAATTACCTGGTGCCCGCAGCGGACCTGGAGGCCTTCACCCTGGAAAAGGCCCGGCAGATTTGCGCCAATTCCCCCGCCAGCATCGGGGTCATCAAAGAGCAGCTGCGCCTGCTGGGGAACGCTCTGCCCTTGAGCCCGGAGACCTTCGAGCGCATCCAGGGCTTGCGCCGCCTGGTTTATGATAGCCACGATTACCAGGAAGGTCAAAAGGCTTTTTTGGAA
>JAGVAH010000021.1 GCA_020060385.1 Syntrophobacterales bacterium
GGCATAGAGGCCAAGACCCTGGTATTTCCCTATGGCGAATTCGATGCCCGGGTTCTGGATTACACCACCCGCTACTATGAAAACAGCCGGGGAGGGGTGGGAGTAAACGGCTTTGACTGCAATCGCTACCAAATCGTCAACCAGGAGTTGACCAACACCACCTCGCCAGCAGAGGCCATTGCCTGGATCGAGGAGGCGGTGAAGAATAAGAAGTGGCTGGTGCTGATGATGCATGAGGTGGTCACCGGTACGCCAGCTAAGTACCAGTATAATGCCGCCGATTTGGAGCAGATCGTTGCGTACCTTGCTGCCCATGGAATCCCGGTGCGGACTATGCAGCAGGCCTTGGCGCGGCGGCAAGCCTGTCTCGGCCCCAACCTGATTAAAAATCCCAATCTGGAAAATCTGGACCCTTCCGGCTGGGCCTTCAACTGGCACCGCAACAATGCGGTGCAGGTATCCGTGGAGCCCGCCACCGTGCCCCGGGTGTTTTCCTCCAAGAACCTTCTTAAAATTACGGGTTCCTTCCAGAAGAATATTGCCAGCACGGCCCAGATAAAATTGCCGGATAAGGGGCGGCGCTATTTTCTCTCCTTTTTTACCGGGGTGACGGACATCGGCCCAGGAGACGGGGCGGAGATTTACCTGGACGAGTTAGATAAGGATGGCAAGTGGCTCAGCGGCCAATGGCTCGGGGGGATTTATGAAAATACCTTCGGCGTGCCCGGATTTCTTTATCGGCCCTCTTCGCCGCAGGTGACCCAGGTCGTGGTGGATATCTATTCCCTTACCGGCGGCGGCGTCACTTTTTCGGGGAGCAACTTCTTTTTCGGCACCATCAATGACCACAAGAATTTGAGTCCGATTATTAATCTGCTGCTAGAAAACTGATCGGGTCGGCAAGACGGCAATGCCGCCAGCCCCAGAGCCTGGGCCTGCCCCTTAAATTTGGGGGCTGCCTTCCCGGCGCCGGATGGGAGCAGGCGGAGAGAAGAAGACTCTCAATCCTCCACCGGCAGATGCATCAGGGCCCGCAAGTATCTCCCCGCCCAGTAGTAAATATTGTGCTCTTGAACCCAGGAGCGCATGGCCCTCATGCGGCCGGCCCGTTCCTGGGGCGAGGCTTCCAGGGCCTGGAAGATGGCATCGGCAATGTCTTCGGGATGATAGGGATTAATGGCGTAGGCGCAGGACAATTCCCGGCCGGCCCCGGTAAAACTGCTGAGGACCAAAGCCCCGTCGTTATCCACCCGGCTGGCCGCATATTCCTTGGCCACCAGGTTCATCCCGTCATGGAGGGAACTGACCACCATGACGTCCGCCAGCCGGTAAAAAGGCGCGATTTCCTCATGGGACAGGTGACCCTTATGGACGAGCAACGGTTTCCAGCGGCCGGTGCGATATTTGCTGTTGATTTCCTCTTCCAGGGAATCCACCCGGGCGTTCAGGGCCTTATATTCAGGAATATGCACCCGGGATTGGGGACCCAGCTGCATGAAAGTAAAGCGTCTCTGATACTGGGGGTATTTCTGGAAAAAGATGTCCAGGGCTTCCAGGCGTTCGGGAATGCCTTTGGTGTAATCCAGGCGATCCAAGCCTAACCCCACTTTGATCCCTTCCAGATAGAAACGATGGCGAAAGTCGGCCATGCGGGCTTCGGTTTCCGGAGCCCGGGCCATCTCCGCAAACCGCTCAAAATCGATGCTGATGGGGAAGGGCTTGACCCAGGTGGCCTTTTCCTGACGGAAAATGGCAAACTGCTCCATATCGATCCGGGCTTCCAGGGTCCGGTCCACGGTGTCAAAAAAGTTATTACAGTGGTATTGCAGATGGAAGCCCAGAAGGTCGTTGCCCAAAAGCCCTTCCAGGATTTCCTTGGCCCAGGGGCAGATGCGGAAGGCCTCGAAATTGGGCCAGGGAATATGCCAAAACTGGCAGACGAGCAAGCGGGGGTCGGCTTCCTTGAGCATGCGGGGGAGCAGGGCGAAATGATAGTCTTGGATGAAGACGATGGTCCGTTTGTCCCCCACTTCCGATAACACCGCGTCGGCAAATTTGCGGTTGACCGCCTGATACATCTCCCAATCGCTGTTGAGAAAATGGGGCCGGCTATAGACAATATGGCAGAGGGGCCAAAGCGCGCCGTTGGCAAAGCCATAGTAGTAGCCGTCTTCTTCTTCCCGGGTGAGCCAAAGGCGTCGAAGCTTATACTTGGGGGCCTGGGGAGGGACCATGACCGCATTCTGACCATCGCAGGCCTCCTGATCGGCCTCGCCGCTGCCCGCGGCCACCCAGGTGCCGCCGCAGGTCTGCATCAGGGAGTCCAGGGCGATGGCCATGCCGCTGGCGGGCATGATGACGTCGATTTCCCCCTCCCGATAGATATGCATATAAGGCTCCCGGTTGGAGACCAGGATTATCTGGTAGTCCTTGAGCTTTTCCTCTACCAATTCCTTTATGCGTTCTCTATCCCAGGCCATCACCCTCTCCTGACTTATAGCATTTGCCAAAAGTTCTTTCCTCTTATCCCCTCTCCCCCCAGCGGGGGGAGAGGGTTAGGGTGAGGGGGGGCGGAAAAAACTTTTGGCAA
>JAGVAH010000135.1 GCA_020060385.1 Syntrophobacterales bacterium
CAAAGAAGTTCCCCCAGTCGTCCAGGTCCTTCTGGGTATAGCAGAGGATTTTGCGCTTCCCCGTGGTGCCGGAGGAGGCGTGGATGCGCACGATCTGCTCGAAGGGCACGGCCCGGAAGGGGAAGGGGTAGCCGTCCCGGAGGTCGTCGGCGGAGGTCAGGGGCAGCTTCCGGAGGTCGTCCAGGGAGCGGATATCCTCTGGGGTGAGGTTGGCTCCCTCCAAGAGGGTCCGGTAGAAACTGGAGCCCTGGTAGGCGTGGCCCACACTCCACTTGAGGCTTTTGAGCTGATGCGCCTCAAGTTCCTCCCGGGTTTGAAAAGGGGGCATAAAGGTCAATTTGCGCATATCCGGTTTTTCCAATCTGATATTAGTCAGTCCGGCCGCGCCCAGGCGGGAGGCCGCGGGGTTGTCCCCGGAGCCCGCGCCCAAAAAGGCCCGGCGCAGCTCCGGGTCCAACAGGAGCTTGTCGCTCCGGCCCTGGCCCACGATCTGGCCGTTGGCCAGCAGATACGCGGACTTGGACGCGGTCAAAGCCCGGGCCGCGTTCTGCTCCACCAACAGGATGGTCACCCCGGCCCGGGTGAGTTGTTTGATAATCTCAAAGATTTCGTCGGTAATCAAGGGCGCCAGGCCCAAAGAGGGCTCATCCAGGAGCAGCAGCCGGGGCTTGGCCATCAGGGCCCGGCCCATGGCCACCATCTGCTGCTCCCCCCCGGAGAGGGTGGCGGTGCGCTGATTTACGCGCTCCTTGAGTTTGGGAAAGCGGCTAAAGACCTCCTCCAAACGCTTTTGCATCTCCCCCCGGCCCAGGTGCAGGGCCAGGGCCCCCAGCTCCAGGTTTTCCTTGACCGTCAGGTCCCCGAACATCTCCCGGCCTTCAGGGCACAGGGCCACGCCCCGGCTGGCCATGGCCGCGGGGGTGGAGCCGGTGACCTCCTCCCCCTCCAGGACGATGCTCCCCCCGGAGGGGGGCACCAGGCCCATGACGGCCTTGAGCAGACTGGTCTTGCCCGCGCCATTGGCCCCCACCAAGGCCACCGTCTCCCCCCGGCCCACCTCCAGGGACACCCCAAACAACGCCTGGGCCGCGCCGTAGTGAACGGTGAGGTTGGAGATGCGGAGGAGTGATAAGCTTTTATCAATAGCCATCAATTTTATCTTAAATAAGTTATATTAACTCGGAATATTTAATTATGCTTTTCTGACTCAAATATAATTTTATCTTGTTGTTCTTGCAAAAGGTATTCTGTTTCAGAAATTAGGGAGGTTGCAAGCTCAACGAACCTTTCTATTGTGTTTGCTACCAAAATTTCTCCTGATTCATCAAATTCCACGGGATAAGGCTGTTGTTTTAATCTTATACGATCAAATCCGAACCTCATTAAGGAAAGTTTTCCCATAGCCTTCGTTACAGAAACATGATCTATCCCAGGCAATGGTGTTGATACAATTGTGGTAGGATTAATAGTCTCTGTAGTAAATAGACCATGCAAGGCATATTCAAGATAACTTGCTTTATCTTCAATTTTTTGAAGAGCAGCCTGAATTAACTCGTCTTTAACAATATCTTTGAATTCCTCAAAATTTGTTAATGTAATATTTGTATTTCTTGAAGCATTAATAGCTCCGCTTTGAAATCCTATCTTTGAAATTAGTACCCCGCGATCTGCTCCCACATCATCTAAAATTGATTTAAGAGCAAGCACTTTTTCCTTTGTGACATTTCTATTCCAGAATTTACACTCGATAACCCATTTTATCTCGAATCCAAATTTAATAAACGTAACCCAAACATCTATTTTATGTTTGGCACGCGCACCTTCAATGATTTCATCGACTTCTGCAGAGCAACCTAAGCTTTTAAATAAGTCAGCGGTAGTTGCCTGAAATTTTTTCCAGGTCATGGATTTATTTCAACTTATCATTTTATAAACTGAGCCATGCTTTATTATTTGTTTTAAGATTTAACATAAATTCGTTAAAGGACCTGGGTCGTTCCGCGATCTTATATCGCGGGCACCGCTGGCCTTACATTACTACACCTGCCAAGGCTCATCCTGCCTAATTTTCCCCGCCTCCCGGTTCTCCCGGTCCATAGCCCAGTTTACGGGATTGGCGTCAATATATTCCCTAATGCCTCCCCATTCCTCCTCATCTCGGATGATACGCTCGTAATAGTTGCGTTGCCATAACTTTCCCTTGAATGGAGGCCAGTCAGATTCTCTTATGCCTTGGATATATTGGTGAGTGGTAAGGGATTTAAACGCCTGGACGATGCGCCCAATGGATTCAACCCCTGTACCTTGGGGCCGGAGTTGTTCCCCGTAGGGGCGAACCTTGTGTTCGCCCTGGTCCGAGCGATCACTATGGTAAAAATGAGCATTCGATTCCGGAGGCGTGGCGGAAGGGCGAATACAAGATTCGCCCCTACGGATGATGGCAATGGCGTGGAAATGGTTGAGCATGACCACTTTGGCATCCAATTCCAGGATCGGAAACCGCATTGGTAACTCTTCCCAGGTCTGGAGAACCATTTCTCCGGAGGCATTAAGATGCATTAAATCTACGACAATCTCACCGAAAAGGTATTCTTTATTCTGGGTGCAAATGGTAATGAAATATACCCCTTCCTGTGAATAATCCCAACCCTGCAAGCGGATGGAGCGACGCCGGTTGGCGGCCGGTTTAATCATAGACATGGTTCAACCGTCCACGGTCCGTAGGGGCGAACCTCGTGTTCGCCCTTTTGGGGGAGATCGTTCCGGTTAACCTGCATAATATTTTGTGGAGGCGCATTCGCGGGGCGAATACAAGATTCGCCCCTACAGTGATCTTGCATAAGGCACTTCCACCTCCACCATAGGAAAATGCCTGGCATTTAAGGTGACTAATTTCGCCTGGTGCAGGGCCGCTGTAGCGGCGATGAGGGCGTCGGCCAGGCCTACCCCGTGGCTGGGGCCGTAATCCCGGCAATAGAGGCCGCCCTTTCGGGCAATTTCCGCGTCCACGGGGATTATTTCTAGTAAGTCCAGAAACTGCTCCACTCCGCGCCTTTCTTCCCCTTCCCGCACGCCGGCATAGAGTTCCGCGACGGTGATGGCGGAGATTAGAATTGGTTCGGAGCGAGCCCGCAAAAAAGCCAAGGCCTCTATCCGGCCCCGAAAATAATCTACCAGTATATCAGTATCAAGAAGAAGTCTAAGAGTCATTGTCTCTTCGGGAATAAGGGAAACGGTCGAATTCCCGCCGCAAGGCTTCGAAATCAGGGAGATCGTCCCTATCCCTCCAGATTCCCCAAGCCTGCTCCAGCATCGCCCGGCGGTCCCGGGGTTGATGGCGGTCGATGAAGTCGTCGATGGCCCGGCGGATCAAGGCGCTCTGTTTCTGGCCGGTCTGCCGGGCCAGGTCCCGGAGCGCGTCCCGTTCCTTTTCCGTCAAATAGATCTGCGTCCTCACCATGGCGGCAATCCTTGGTAGTGATGTATATAGATAATGTATAATATTTTTATCTTTGTCAAGTCTCTGAAACCTGGAGAATATCGCCTTTATTTCCACTATTTGGGCACTGCCAGTCAGGGGCTGAGGGGGGCAAGCCCCAAGCAGGTTGTTGAAAAACTAGAGGCAAAAAGGAATTCAAAGCGCAAAAAAAAACCAGAAGAACATGCAAAGTCCCCCTTTGTCAAAGGGGGATTTAGGGGGATTTCAGGGTTTTATAAAATCACCCCTAACCCCCCTTTTGCAAAGGGGGGGATAAGAGCCGCTCCGAATTTGGGTCAAAACCTATTATGCAGCAGCCTGGTAGCAAACTAGAACCTATTTCAAAACCTCTTTTTATGTCATCCTGAATGCCGTGAAAAAACACAACACCTTGAAAACACAAGATTCTTCACTCCGCTTCGCTCCGTTCAGAATGACAGTTTTGGGGAAATTGAGGTTTTGAAATGGCTTATAGACTCCTGGTTTAAGCCTGCCGCCGCGACCTCCAGGCCTGGCGGGCATATCTGCCGATCCCCAGGAAAAGGCCCATCACCAGATAAAAAGGGATGGTGTAGGGATACAGCAGGGCAAAGCTGCCCTCCGCGTCGCCGCCGAAGTAGTGGAGCACCCGCAGGTCATGGAGGGTAACGGTGACGAAAAAGATCAGCTTAATATTGACAATGTATACCCCCATCAGGATCAGGTATTTCTTCCAGAACCCCGCCCGGCTCCACCAGCCGGTGTAGGCCTCAATCCGGCCGCAGATGAGACTGATGATCCCGGCGATGATGAAGGGTATGAAAAAGACGTAATAGGAGGGGAGGTGCTCCCATGGGGAAAATTGGTACAGCGCCACCGCCAGGAAAGGCAAAATCCACCAATAGGTCATGAGCAGCAGGTATTTGCCGGATTTGCCGAACATTGCCGGTTCCTTTTTAATTAACCACCCCAGGGCCAGGACCGCCCTGTCCCTGCCCCCCAAGATTTAGGGGCGGGACCGGGCCCGGCCCCTATGTGCTAGATATCCTGCAGCAGCTTCAGGGCCGCTTCCAGATGTTGCAGGGCCTGGTAGAGGGGTTCGCACTCCAGACAGTTGACGACGTTGTCCCGGCCCCGGGAGGTGAAGGTGGTTTCCCGGGTGCCCTCGCATTTGGGGCATTGGCCCGCGGCCTGCTTTAGTTCCCCCACCAGCTGGGGGAGAGTCAGGTTGTCGATATTCATGGTCTTCCTCCTTGAGACCATAAATTAGGCACGGCCCGCAATAAATCAATAGTTAGGAAGATACTGCCGCCCCGGTTTGCTGGTCCTGCCTCTCCTGGCGGCAGAATCAGCCTCTTGGCATTATATGGGGCTTCGGCTAAGGTGACAAGACGCTCCCGGCTGGCCCCGGGGGCTGGCAAAAAGCCGGGCAGAGGTTATATTATAATAATCGATGCGGACAAAAGTTTCTTTAGGAGAATGGCAAGAATGCAGGAATACCATGTTGATCCCTACACCGAGGTGGTGGAAGAACCGGAGGTGATCGTCACCGCGGTCCTGCCCCACGTTATCCACGGCCGGCTGGTGGAACGGGTGATTCTCTGGGTGCGGCCCCACCTGGACTGGCAGGGCCGGCGTTATAAACTGACCTGGTGGGCGGACGGGGTGGCCTACTATCAACCGGTCAGCAGAACGGCTTGAAAGAAAGGTGGGGGCCACTGCCGCCCTATCACCAGGGGGCTTGATGGTTTTTTCTTGGGGCTCCTCTTGTGATTGATTTCTTTAATCTGATACCGGCTTGACTTGACATCCCGGGAAACCGTATTAATTTGTGGTCAAACGGCCTTAAGCATTTAATCTCTCCAAGAAAGGAAAAAAACCATGCGGGCATTGCGGATCATGCCGATTCTGACCTTGGCGGCCCTTCTTCTCCTGGCCGTTTCCCCGGGCCAGGCCCAAGCGCCCCGGGGCACGGTGTCCATCGACCTCACGGGCATCGGCGTCGGGCTGGGAGTCAGTTGGGGCTCGGGCACCCTCAGGTATCAAGGGCGATCCTATCCCTTCAGCATCCAGGGCCTCCAAGTGGGGAACGTGGGCATCTCCACCCAGCGGGCGGTGGGCACGGTCTATTATTTGCACAATGTGGCCGATTTTGCCGGCAACTACGCGTCCGTGGGCGCGGGCATGGCGGTGGCCGGGGGTATGACGGGCCTGACCATGCAGAACCAGCGGGGGGTGGTCATCGACCTCTACTCCGTGGACCAGGGGGTGCAGTTGACCATCGGACCCCAGGGCTTCACCATTGATATGAGGTAGATGAACCGGCTCCCGGGGATGTATCCCCAGCCCCCGGGTGGGCCTGGTTTTTTCGGAGGCGGAAATCTTAAACCGGCGGAGTCAGTTGCCGATAAGTATTCTTAATGAGGAAAATCAGCAATAACCACAAAAACCTAAAAGAAAGGACGAATGATGAGCACCAAAAGGATTCTTTTAAGTCTGGCTGTGGTGGCGTTGCTTTTAGGCTTGGTCTACACCGTGGGGGCCCAGCCCCAGACACCTTATCCCATCGGCACCGTAACCATTGAGAGCAAATCCATAGCTGCGGGCGTGGGCATTTCCTGGGGCGACGGCACCCTGAAATTCAAGGATAAGACCTACACGTTCACCGTCAGGGGCCTGGACGCGGGCGCGGTGGGCATTGCCAAGATCAGCGCCACCGGCGACGTCTATAATATGAATAATGTCAGCGACTTTGCCGGTGACTATGCCGCGGCCCAGGCGGGAGGTGCCATTGTGAAAGGCCCCGTGGGCCTGTTGATGAGAAACACCAAGGGCGTGGTCATCAACCTGAAGGCTGTCCAGACGGGCGTGAATCTGACCCTGGGAGCCAAGGGCATGAGCATCGTCATGAAATAGCAATAAGAGACATTTAACGATAGGGGACCAGGGGTTCCGCCCCTGGTCCCTCCCCACTAGGCAGTAACACTCATCCGCCCCAGGTAGGCCTCCAGCACCAACGGATTGACCCGCACCTCCGCGGGGCTGCCCGCGGCGATGCGGCAGCCGCCGTCCAGGACCACCACCCGGTCCGAAACCCCCATGACCATCTCCATGTCGTGCTCCACCAGGACCATGGTCTTCCCATACATGCGCATCTGCCGGATGAGCCCGGCGATCTGGGCCGTTTCTTCGGGGTTGAGACCCGCCACCGGTTCATCCAGCAGGATGAGCTCCGGCTGGGATACGAAGGCCCGGGCCATCTCCACCCGCTTTTTATCGCCGTAGGGCAGGGCGCCCGCGGGCAGGGCGGCCTTATCCGCCAGGCCGAAGGTGTCCAGGGCTTCCAGGGCCTGGAGTTTCAGGCGGCGCTCCCGGTTCCGCAGGGCCGGAAGGCGCAGCAGCGCTTCCAGGAGAGAATCCCCGGCCTGGATGGTGAGGCCGCAGAGCACGTTGTCCAGGACCGAGAGCCGGGGAAAGAGGCGCAGGTTCTGGAAGGTGCGGGAGATCCCCAGCCGGGCCAGCCGGTGGGCCGCCAGGCCGGCGATGTTCACGCCGTCAAAGAGAATCTCCCCCGCATCCGGCCGGATCACCCCGGAGAGGCAGTTGAGCAGAGTGGTCTTGCCCGCGCCGTTGGGGCCGATGAGCGCGGTGACCTGGCCCCGGGCCGCGCGGAAATTCACCTGCGACAGGGCCGGCAGGCCCCCGAAGTGCTTGCTGAGAGCGGTGATCTGGAGGAGTGTGTGATTATCGGATGTCATAACCAAATTTAAGCAACATCGGCATCCTGCCCATGCTTTTTTGTCTTACTTCTTAACCTACCTTTATATGGGGTTGGGGGAGGGGGCAGGGGCACCGTAGCCACAGGCGTCTCGCCTGTGGTCTCCCTGGCCCTCTCCCCCAAAATCAGCTCTCACTCCCACTTCCTGCCAGGCGGCGCCGGGCCAGGCGGATTTTGATGAGGTCCACCAGCCCGGTTATAAAACCCTGGGGCAGGAAGAGGAGGATCACCACCAGGATCAGGCCGTGGATGATATCCATATAGGTTTCGAAAAAGTCCAGGAGGTGGGGCATGATGGTGATCAGGCCCACCCCGAAGAGGGTGCCCCAGATGGAGCCCATGCCCCCCACCACCACCATGATGACCAGGTCCAGGGATTTGAAGATGCTGAAGGGCACCGGATTGACGTAGCCGAAGTAGTGGGCGTAGAGGCTGCCGGCCACGGAGGCAAAGACCGCGGACAGAACAAAGACCAGGACCTTGGCCCGCTGCACGTTGACCCCCATAGTGGCCGCGGCCACTTCGTCCTGGGCCAGCGCGGCCAGACCCCGGCCCACGCCGCTCCGCACCAGGTTGAGGCATAGGGTCAGGGCCAGCAGGGCCGCGGTCCAGACCAGGTAATGGAATTTGATATCGCTGTCAAAGGTGAGACCGCATAAGGACAGGGGGGGTATCCCGGAAAGACCGCTGGGGCCGCCGGTGACCTGATCCCACTGCACGAAAATGGCGTGCACCACATAGTTGAAGCCCAGGGTGGCCATGGCCAGGTAGTGGCCGGAGAGCCGGAGGGTGGGCACGCCCAGGGCCAGGGCTAGCAGCGCCATTACCACCGCAGTCAGGGCCATGGCGGGCCAGGCCGGGAAGTTATAGGTGGCGGTGAGTACCGCGGAACCATAGGCCCCCAGCCCGAAGAAACCGGCATGCCCCAGGGAAATCTGGCCCGCGTAGCCGATGAACAGGTTGAGGCCAAGGACGACGATGACATAGAGGCCGATGAGGTTGAGGATCCCCAGATTATAAGGGTTGGTGATCACCAAGGGCGTGCCCAGGAGGATCACCGCCAGGACCCAGACCGCCAGACCGGTGCGGTGGCGGAGGGCGAATAATTTGGATTTTCCCCAGGTCCCCATGGCGCTCCTTGGCAATACCGGCTATTTCCGGGATTTGATGAATTGGGCGATGCTGCGGTTATAAGTGCGTTCCACCTCCGGGGAGAAATAGCACGCGGGCAGCTCGCCATTGGCCCGGTGATAGTGCAGGCACTCACAGCAGATTCCCTTGCGTTCGCAAGGCTCATAGGTGCAGTTGCATTTCGCCAGATTCACTTCTTGCCGGGGACATTCTTTCATGCTTTTCTTCTCCTTGGGGCTGATTTTTACCCGGCCGCCGCCACTCCCAAACGAAAGGCCTGAAGGTTGGTTTCCCGGAAACGGGGAGGGAGCTTCTCCCGGATGAGGTCCTCCATGAGTTCCACCCCACAAAAGAGCCCTTCCCTGGCCGCGGCGAAACCCAGTAGGATGAGATTGGCGGCCACCGCCGCGCCCATCTGCCGGGCCAGGCCCTGGGCGTCAATATTTTGAAAATCGCCGGGAACCGGGGAATTGACAAAGACCGCGGCGTCATGTTTTAGGTATAAACGGTGCACCGCCAGGTTCTTGAGGGCCAGAAAGAGGCCCACATCCGCCCGGCCCGGGGGAATCAAGGGGCCTCGAAAGGGACCCACCTTGATCATGGAGATGACGGTGCCGCCCCGTTGAGCCATGCCGTGGGTTTCGGAGGTAAGGACCTCCAGGTCCAGGGCCGCGGCCGCCTCGGCCAGCAGGCGGGTAAGGGTCAAGGCCCCCTGGCCTCCCAGGCCGCTGACAATGATTTGCTGTTTCATGATTACTCCAGGTAGCGGGGGATCCGCGGGAATAGTGATAAGTGATCAGTTGCCGTAAGAGACCGATTACTGATCACTGATTACTCACCTGCTATTGAAAACTCCCCCTCCCTCCGCAACCCTCATTTCGTTACTCTAGCTTCAATCGCCCCTACGGGGCAGACGTGGACGCAAACGCCGCAGCCGCTGCAGCGGGCCCGGTCAATGACCACCTGGTAGGTGGCTTCATCCAGGTGAAGTGCCGGGCATTCGAAATCATCCAGGCAGTGGCGGCAGCCGGTGCAGTCCTCGGTAACGCAAATTTCCCAAGCTGGTTGGGCCTTCCGGGCCTCCCGGTCCAGAATGCACAAATGTTTGGCGATGATCACCGCCACCCCGCCGTCAGCGCCCCGGCAATATCTATCCGCTTCCTGGAGCAGGGAGACGAATCCGGGGATATCGTAAGGATCGGCCTCTTTTAGGAAGCGGACGCCGCAGGCTCTGACCAGGTCGGTCATAAAGACCGGGTGGGCCTGCTGGCCCCCTGCCGTCAACCCCTTCTCCGGGGTGGGCTGGTGGCCGGTCATGGCCGTGGTGGCATTGTCCAGGATCACCAGGATAAAGCGGGCCTGGTGAAAGACCGCGTTGATCAGGGCCGGGACCCCCGCATGGAAAAAAGTGGAATCGCCGATGGTGGCCACAATTGTAGGAACCTTCTCCCCGGCCGCGGCGAAGGCCCGGTAGAAACCCGCGGCCTGGCTGATGCCCGCGCCCATGCAGTGGCAGGTGTCCACCGCGCCCAGGTTCAGGCCCAGGGTATAGCAGCCGATGTCGCTGGGGAAGATGCCCTCCGGGAAGGTCTCCCGGATGGCGTAAAACGCGGCCCGGTGAGCGCAGCCGGCGCAGAGGGTGGGGCGGGTGGCCTCCCCGGCAGGGGGGGCGGCGCTGGCCGCCGGGGGCAGGTTGAGGAATCTCTCCAGTACCTGCCGCAGGACTTGGGGGGTCAGCTCCCCTTCCCCGGGCACCGTTTTGGTGTTACGCCCCTGGACCTGGTCCCCGGCCAGTTGCATTTCCATGACCGGGTATGTCTCCTCCAGGACCAGGACCCGCTGATAATGGAGCTTAATATGGCTGATGAAGTGCCGGTGCAAGGGATAGGGCAGGTTGACCTGGTAGAGATCGACCCGGCGGAGCAGATCCATTTCCTCCAAGAGGTCCCAGGTATGGGCCAGGGCCACTCCGGAGGCGATGAGGCAGACCCCTGGGAAGGAATCGTCCCCCGGGGTGAGCACGGGATAAAATTCTTCCTCCAGGGCAATTTCTGCGATCTTTTGATTCAGCAGCCGGTGCAGCTCCCGGAGGTACTGGGGGGTGGCGCACCAGCGCCCCGGATTCTTTTCGAAATGCGCGGTCCGCTCCAGCCTCTGGGGCTCAAAGAGGGGCACGTTCTGGCGGGCGTGGCAGACCCGGGTGGTGGGCCGCAGCATCACCGGAATCTCATATTTCTCCGAAAGCCTAAGGGCCTGCCCCACCATGGCTTTGGCCTCCCGGGGACTGGAAGGGTCCAGTACCGGGATTTTGGCGAACATGGCGAAGAAGCGGCTGTCCTGCTCGGTCTGGGAGCTGTGGGGGCCGGGGTCGTCCGCAGCGATCACCACCAGCCCCCCCTTGACGCCCAGGTAGGCGGAGCGCATAAAGGGGTCGGAGGCCACGTTCAGGCCCACCTGCTTCATGGAGACCGCGGAGCGGCGGCCGCTCATGGAGTTGGCCAGGGCCGTCTCATAGGCCACCTTCTCGTTCACCGACCACTCGGCGTGGAGGGCGATGCCGGCTTCCCGGGCCAACCCGGGCACGGCCTGGAGGATCTCTGAGGCCGGGGTGCCGGGATAGGACGCGGCCAGAGTGACCCCGGCCTCGACGAGCCCCCGGGCCATGGCCTCGTTGCCCATTAAAATGCGTTGCTGCTTTTTATCTTTAAAAGATTCTGGCAAGGATTCTGATTCCATAATCATCAAATGTTCACCCAAAATCAGAAGCAAAATTCCCCCCTTTTCTAAAGGGGGGTCAGGGGGGATTATTGTAAGCGCTCGTATATACTCTCTAAAACTCCATCTAAGTTTTTTATTACCTTCCTTGCGAAAAATCTCAGTTAATGTAGGGTGGGCATTGCCCACCAATTTTTTGGCCTAGTGATTGTTTGGTTAAGCCGGCTCCTGCTGGAGAATTTCCTCCAATTCCTCCAAAAAACCCGCCTGCCCCGGGATGATTTTAACCCTGGCCTCCGCCAGGGTAAACCACCCGGCCCGGTCGATCTCCGGAAATTTTTTTATATTGCCGGAGCGGGGCGGCCATTCCAGGGTGAAGGTGTTGCTCTTGATACTTCCGGGGTCGCAATCCCCTTCAAAGGCCCAGGCCTGGATGACCTTGCCGCTGGGCTGCTTCCGGGGAGTGAGGGGCAGAAATTCACCCTCCGTGGGAAACCCGGTTTCCTCCTGAAATTCCCGCCGTGCGGCCGCCAGGGCGTCTTCCCCAGGAGCAAATTCCCCTTTGGGTAGGGACCAGGCCCCCAGGTCCTTCTTGGCCCAAAAGGGCCCCCCGGGATGCACCAGAAAGACCTCCAGGACACCCCCGCGGCGGCGGTACAGCAGCAGACCGGCGCTGTGCTTGGGCATCCGGGCCAATCCTCCCCAATTAACCCGCGAAACTTCAGATCCACACCGGAGGGCGCACACACGGATACGCCCCTACATAAGAAACAATATGGGATTGGGGGAGGAGCAAAGGTGCACAGGCGGGACGCCTGTGCCACCCGCCCTTAGCCCCCTCCCCCACAAACAACTTCTCCCCCCTCTCCCACTACCAATTCCAGGTGCCGTCGGGGTTCCAGCGGCTGGGCCAGGGGGGCAGGAGCCCCATTCTTTCCAAGGCATTACCGGTAATGGAGCGGCCATCCTGGGTGAATCCGGCCTCCCCGCCGCATCTGGGGTCCGGGGCATATTGCAATTTCCGGGCTTCCGCAGCCCTGGCCAGGCGATATCCTTTCTCTTCCTTCCCCGCGCAAGGCGGGGATAAATAGGTACGATGCTGATCGTCCAGGAGGACGAGGGCCTGATCGGGCATGGTCCGGGCGGGCACGAAAAAAAAGCCGGCCAGGAGCGTGAAAATCAACATGACGAGAAAGAATTTGATGGTGGGTAACATGGATCTTGCCTTTAATGGTCCGGATTAGCCTACCCCGGTCAGCAATATTTTGGGGCGCAGGGCGCCCCGGCCAGGGGGGATTGGGCCTCCCTCCCCTAGGCCCCCTCCCCGCCCAGCAGGCCCCGGGGGCGGATAAAGAGCACCAGCAGCAGCACCACAAAGGCGATGACGTCCTTGTAGGCGCTGCTGATGTAGGCGGTGCCCAGGCTTTCCAAGAGTCCCAGGATCAGGCCCCCCAGGATGGCCCCGGGAAAGGAGCCGAAGCCCCCCAGGATGGCGGCCGCGAAGCCTTTGAGGCCCAGGAGCACGCCCACGTCGTAGCTTAAAGTGGTGATGGGGGTCACCAGGCAGCCGGCCAGGCCCCCCAGGGCCCCGGCCAAGGCAAAGCTCATGGCCTTGACCCGCCAGACCTTCAGACCCACCACGGCCGCGGCCGCCTCGTTGGCGGCCACCCCCCGCATGGCCAGGCCCATGGAGGTCTTCCGGAAGAAAAGGACCAGGAGGACAATGGCCCCGGCGGTGAGGACCAGGATCCACAGGGTCTGGGGGAGGATGGTGGCCCCCAGCAGTTTCACCGGCTCCTCCCCGGCCAGGGGCGGCACGGCCATGCGGTTTTTTCCCCAGATGAGTTTCATCAAACCCCTAAAAATGATGGACAGGCCGATGGTCAGGAAGATCAGCACCAGGTGGCTCTGGGAGCGGGAGGGCCTTAAGCCTATCTCTTCCACGGCCATGGCTACCAGGGTCACCCCGGCGATGGCCGCGGCCAGGGCCAGGGGCATGGGCAGGCCCCCGGCGAATAGGGCGCTGAAGAGGATCATGCCCCCCAGGGAGACGAAATCCACCTGGGTGAAATTGACGATGCCCATGGTATTGTGCACCACCCCGAAGCCCAGGGCCACCAGGGCATAGATCGCCCCTGCGGTCAGGCCCGCGAAGATGAATTGGAGCAAGTCGTGAAAATTGGCCAATTTTATCCTTTAACCGGTTTGCCGGGGCAGGCCAGGGAGCCGATCCGCTGGTATTCCCCCCCCGAAGCATTCTTGGCGCTGTTTATAAGAGCTTTAAACATATAAAACTATATGAAATACATGAAACCTCGCAAGGAAAAAGGAACGCAGTCCTTGACTGCCATCAGTCCCGGAAAGAAGAGCCGGGCAGGCGGAGCCATCTTCTGCCCCCCCACAGGGGGATTGCCTTCTGGGTTTGATATTCATTAATTATTGAGATATTATCAAAAATTGAGGGAAAATTAGGCGCATATGATTTCCAAATCGGACCTGAGCCTGGACAATTTCTCGTTGGCCGCCAAGAACCTGGAGTTCATCCTGGACCATCTCCAGGAGGGGATCATTGCCCACGACAAACAGCGGCGCATCTTTTTCTTCAACCGCGCGGCCGCGGCCATGACCGGCTTCGCCAAAGAGGAGGTCTTGGGCAAGGACTGCCACCAGGTCTTTGGCGGCCCTTTATGCGGCCGGCAATGCTCCTTTTGCGGCCAGGCGCCGGCTTCCTGGACGCAGCTCAGTTATCCCCTGAACCTGGTGACCAAAGAGGGGGAGCCCAAGCAGGTGGAGATGTCGGTGGTGGGCATGACAGACGACCAGGGGCGATTCGCCGGCGTCCTGGCGGTGCTCCGGGACATCACCTCTATGGCGGGTTTGAAATTCTGGACCGGGGACTTTGCCGGTTTCGCAGGCATTGTGGGCCGGGATCCCCAGATGATCCAGATATTCAAGCAGATTCGTCAATTGGGGGAAAATGATTATCCGGTGCTGATCACCGGGGAGACCGGCACCGGCAAGGAACTGGTGGCCGCGGCCATCCACAGCGAGAGCCGGCGGCATCGGGGGCCATTTGTCCCCGTCAATTGCGGGGCCCTGCCTGAAGGGGTGGTGGAGAGCGAGCTCTTCGGCCACGTGAAGGGTGCGTTCTCCGGCGCGGTAAGGGATAAAAAAGGCCGCTTTGAACTGGCCCATGGGGGCACCATCTTCCTGGATGAAGTGGCGGAATTAACCAGGAGTATGCAGGTTAAACTGCTCCGGGTCTTGGAAAGCGGCGCGTTTGAGCGGGTGGGGGGGGAAAGGACCATTACCGCGGACGTGCGGGTCATCAGCGCCACCAACCGGGATTTGAAGCGGGAGATAGCCAGGAAGAATTTTCGCCAGGACCTGTTCTATCGTCTGAACGTGGTGCCCATTGAGGTGCCGCCCCTTAGGGAGCGTCAGGGGGATATCCCTTTGCTGGTGGATTTTTTTCTTAAAGGATCCCGGAAACCGGGGGGGAAAGCCCTGCGCTTTTCTCCGGAAGCCCTGGGTCTGCTTCGGCATTATCCCTGGCCCGGGAATGTGCGGGAACTGCAAAACGCGGTGCATTACGCCCTGGCCCGGGGGGAAGGCCGGGTGCTGGGGGTGGAAGATCTGCCCCAGGAGATCCGGCGGGAGAGTGCCCGCCGGGGGCCGACCTCCAAGCTCAAGCTCGCCACCGTTAAAGCCGCGCTGGCTCAATGCGGAGGAAATAAGGCCAAGGCGGCACGGCTCCTGGGCGTGGGCCGGGCCACCCTCTATCGCTTTCTCATGTCTCACGAGACACATCTGTCTCAAGATTAAATTTGAGACACTGTGGACTGGTCTTTTTTCTGGCGCTACCCGGGGCGAACGCCAGCGGTATGGCGGGGATAAACAGGCTGAAATAGGCGCCGGCACAGGCTCTAATGTCTCTGCCACCTTTTCCCGGAAATTTGTCTGAAGATGAAATTTCCCGCATCCTCTTTCTGCTAAAAGTGTCTCAAGAACCTCTGCTACTCTACCTCCCCAAAATAATCTTGCAGCCGCCTCATTGATTTTCCCAAATCATTTCTTATGGTTATTTATAGGCGACCGGATTGCCAAGATTGGCATAAATCTTGAGTAATATCTGGTCAAATTCAACGAATCCTTGGGAGGCAGAAACCATGGCCAGTCCAGATAAGGTTTTCCAATGCCAGATGAGCAACTGTGGTTTTCTCTATGACCCGGACCGGGGCAACAAGAAGACCAAGATTCCTCCGGGAATTGAATTCAAAGATTTGCCTGAGGATTGGCATTGCCCCCTCTGCGGGTCCGGTAAAAAGATGTTCCGCTGTCTAAAGGACCAGGGTGCGGGAAGCTAAACGCGATTGCTGCGGTCACCGCCAATTTGGCAACAGACGAGGGCGCAAACAGTGGGTCATCCAAGCGATAAATGTCTGAAAAAAACCCTGGAGATGGCGGCACACATGCTGGAGTTGGCGGACGCCGGCGACGCGGTCAGGGAGGATGTGGGTTGCGGCGTCCTTTATGGGGTTTTGCGGGATGCCGCTTACCGCATCAAAAAGTTGGCGGAGGCGGAGCGCCAGGCCCACCTGAAGAAAATGCGCCGGAAAGTTTAGGGAGTGACGAAATCCAGGATCAATTTAAAAAAAGGAGAAACCCATGAGCAAGACCGAAAAAAATCTGATGGAAGCTTTTGCAGGTGAATCCCAGGCCAACCGGAAGTACCTGGCCTTTGCCAAACAGGCCGAAAAAGAAGGTTATCCCCAGATTGCCAAACTGTTCCGGGCCGCGGCCGAGGCGGAGACGGTCCATGCCCACGCCCACCTCCGGGCCCTGGGCGGCATTCACGGCACTGCGGAAAACTTGAAAAGCGCCATTTCCGGAGAAACTCATGAATTCAAGAATATGTATCCGGGGATGATTGCCGCGGCCAAGGAAGAGGGTCACAAAGCCGCGGAAAGAAGCTTCACCTACGCCAATGAAGTGGAAAAGATCCACGCCGCGCTTTATGAAAAGGCCCTGAAGAATATGGACCAGGCCGGGGACGTGGACTATTACGTCTGCTCCGTCTGCGGCTACACCTGCGAAAATGAGCCGCCGGATACCTGTCCGGTATGCAACAGCAAATCCCAGGCCTTCTTCAAGGTGGCCTAATCAGGTAGGAATGATAAGGAGAAGAACCATGACCGAGAGATTGCAGGTTTATAAATGTGAAATTTGCGGGAACATCGTGGAAGTGCTGCACACCGGCGTAGGCGAGCTGGTTTGCTGCGGCCAGCCCATGAAAAATTTTGTGGAGAACACCGTGGACGCGGCCAAGGAAAAACACGTGCCGGTGATCGAAAAAATCCCCGGGGGTTTTAAAGTGAAGGTGGGCAGCGTGGCCCATCCCATGGAGGAGAAACATTACATCGAATGGATTGAAGTCATTGCCGACGGCAAGGCCTACCGGCAGTTCCTGGCACCGGGCCAGTCTCCCGAAGCCACCTTCGAGATCCAGGCCGAGAAGGTGACGGCCCGGGAATACTGCAACCTGCACGGGCTGTGGAAGGCTTAACCTCAGGGGCTGGGCCGGAGGCCATACGCGGCGGAGACTCAGGATCAAGACGCGGTAATGGACATTATCCGGCCCTATCCCTGAAAGGGGCCATAGAAAATCTTCCTCACCAGGAGGCCAAGCGCGCTGGCCCCAGTTCACTAAAATCTTGCAGTGGGGAACGGGCCCGGTGGACAAATGTGGCCCGGGTATTATTTTACCAAGGTGAAATCAATAAAAAATTTCCCAGGGGAGGGACTATAGTCAGGTTGGAAAAACAAGGTCGATTTTATCGAAGGAGGTTAGCAATGCCATGGACGCCCTGATACTCTCGCGGCTGCAATTTGCGGTGGCCACGTTCTTTCATTTCATCTTCGTGCCCCTGACCCTGGGATTATCCATCCTCGTCGCCATCATGGAAACCATCTATGTAAAGACCGGCAATGAGGAATACCTGCGGATGGCCAAATTCTGGGGGAAGATCTTCATCATCAATTTTGCAGTGGGGGTGGTGACCGGCATTACCCTGGAATTCCAATTCGGGACCAACTGGGCCCGGTACTCCCGTTATGTGGGGGATATCTTCGGTTCCATCCTGGCCATTGAAGCCACCCTGGCCTTTTTCCTGGAATCGACTTTCCTGGCGGTCTGGATCTTCGGCTGGAACCGGCTCTCCCCTAAGCTCCATTGCCTATCCATCTGGCTGGTGGCCTTCGCCTCCAACCTTTCGGCCTTTTGGATCTTGATGGCCAACGCCTGGATGCAGCACCCCGTGGGCTATACTATTCGCAATGGCCGGGCGGAACTCACCGATTTCCTGGCCGTGGTCACCCAACCCTTTGGCTTCCAGATTTACTTCCACACCATCAGCGGGGCCTACATCCTGGCGGGCTTTGTGGTCATGGGCATCAGCGCCTATCATCTGCTGCGGAAACAGCACCTGGCCTTTTTTACCAAATCCTTCCGCATGGGCTTGATCCTTGCCCTGATCTTCTCCCTGGCGGAAATCGTCCAGGGACATATCCACGGCGCCGAAGTGGCCAAGATCCAACCCGCCAAACTGGCGGCCATGGAATCCCTCTGGGAGACCCAGGCCGACGCGCCCCAGACCTTGTTCCTGATTCCCGACGTCAAGAATGAACGCAATCTCCTGGAGTTCGGCAAGATTCCGGGGGCTTTGAGCCTGCTGGCCTATCACTCCCGCAACGCCACGGTCAAGGGGCTCAAGGACTTCCCCAAGGAGGATCGGCCCCCGGTGCTCCTGACCTTCATCGCCTTCCGGGTGATGGTGGGCCTGGGCTTCCTCTTTGCGCTCCTCACCCTGGTGGGTTGGTTCAAGCGCCATCAGCTGGAGGACAGCCCCAGGTACCTGAAGATCATGCTCTATGCCATTCCGCTCCCCTATGTGGCCCTGCAGGCGGGCTGGATCGTCACCGAAGTGGGCCGCCAGCCCTGGATCGTCTATGGGTTGATGCGGACCAAAGACGCGGTCTCGCCCATCGCCGCCTCCCAGGTGGGGGTCACCCTGGCGGCGTTCATCGCCGTGTATGCGGCCCTGGGAGTGGTTGCTTTCTATCTCATCGCCAAGCACGTCCGCCGCGGACCGGAGCCCGCAGCCGCGGCCCCGGGCCTGGGGGAGGGTTAAGATCATGTTGGAGACTATCTGGTTTCTGCTGTGGGGCATTCTCTGGGCCGTCTACTTCATGCTGGACGGATTTGACCTGGGTCTGGGGACCTTAATGCCGGTACTGGCCAAAAACGAGACGGAGCGGCGCATCGTCTACCGGGTCATGGGGCCCTTCTGGGACGGCAACGAAGTCTGGCTGATCACCGCGGGGGGGGTCACTTTCGCGGCCTTTCCCACCACCTACGCGGCCATGTTCAGCGGCCTTTATTCCGCGCTGATGCTCATCCTCTTCGCCTTGATCATCCGGGGCGTTTCCTTTGCCTTCCGGGACGAGGTGCACACTCCCGGCTGGAAACGTTTCTGGGACGTATGCCTGACCATCGGCAGTTTCCTGCCCGCCCTGCTCCTGGGGGTGGCCTTTGCCAATATCTTTCAGGGCCTCCCCTATGATAAAGACTTTGTCTATCAGGGAACCCTGTTTACCCTCCTCAATCCCTACGGCATCGCGGGGGGGGTTCTCTTTGTCTTGCTCTTTCTGGTCCACGGCTCCCTGTGGCTGGCGGTAAAATCCGAAGGCGAATTGCAGGCCCGGGCCGGGAAAATGGTCTCCAAGCTCTGGGCCGCGCTCCTGGTGGTGGCGGTGATCTTCCTCCTGGCCACCCGGCGCCAGACTTTTCTGTACGATAACTACACGGCCAACCCCGTCCTTTTTCTCATCCCCTTGCTCGCGGTCCTGGCCCTGATCGCCACCCGGTTGTTCATCGCCAAGGCCGCGTGGTGGAAAGCCTGGTTCGCGTCCAGTACCACCATCGTCGCGGTCACCCTCTTCGGGGTGGTGGGGCTCTATCCGAAATTGTTGCCCTCCAGCCTCGATCCGGCCTTCAGTCTGACCATCGCCAATTCCTCCTCCAGCCCCCTGACCCTCAAGATCATGCTGGTGGTGGCCCTGACCTTCGTGCCCCTGGTCATCGCCTACCAGGTCTGGGTGCACTACCTCTTCCGGCACAAGTCCACGGCAGAAGATCTGGAGGAGGGTGAGATTTACTGATCTGGGGAGGGGTTTGGTGGAGGGAGGGTCGGAAACCAGGGGGCCTTTTGTTTCTCCTTACCCCCAAACCGCAGATGGGAGTAAAGTTTTAAGAAATACATTTAGATTTTAGGAGGCCGCATAATGGCCTTAAGAAACTTCAGTCATTCAAGATTGGCCACAGTTGCCGCAGTTGGGGTGCCGCTTCTCGCCATATGGGCAGTCTTCTTGTTTTGCGGACGGTGCTCTCCCGCCTGGGCTCACCAGGCCTTGATGACCTACGAAGGCAGCAAGACTTGCAGCACCGGTGAATGCCACCCCGGTAAAGCTGCTGAGGTTCATGGCTCGTCGCACTATCAATGGCAAGGCCCGACTCCGGGAGTACCAAACCTTGGCGGCCAAATTGCCGGGAAATGGGGCAGCATTAACGATTTCTGCACCTATCCCAATATTAACTTTCTCTTTCAAATGACCAACCTGGCCGGGGCCACTGTAGTGACCGGCTGTGGCAGCTGCCACGCCGGACGGGGACTGCCCCCTTCACCTAGCGCCTCTCAGGAGCAGTTGAATAACGTTGATTGCCTCATGTGCCACTCAGACCTTTACAAGCGAGTAGGGGCCATTTTGCCCAACGGCCAGCCGGGGTTTGTTAACGACCCCACGATGGACATTAGTGCGGCCACGGCGGCCATCCGGAAAACTCCCTCCCAGGCCACCTGTCTGAGCCGCTGCCATGTGAGCGCCGGGGGAGGTCCCGGCTTCAAGCAAGGAGACATTGACCCCCTCCAACTCGATCCTCCCAGGACGCTGGACGTCCATATGGCCTCCGTGGCCAACGGAGGCGCCGGGTTGAGCTGCCTGGACTGCCATAAGGTTACCAACCATCGCTTCGCCGGTCGGGGCAATGACATCAGGGAAACGGACCTCAACCTTAAGATTGAGTGTCTAGACTGTCATGCCAACCCCCCACATACCGCCGTTAATGCCAACTACCAGGATCTCAACCGGCACCTGACCCGGGTCAATTGCACCGTCTGCCACATTCCGGCCTACGCCCGGAATGCGCCGACGGACATGCTGCGGGATTTCACCCGGATTGAAGCAGATGCCGCCGTCAAGCGCTATGAACCGGTGCGGACCTTCGCCACCAACGTGATGCCGGTCTACCGCTGGTTCAACGGCCTGTCCTATTTTTACGAGTTCGGCAAGGCCATCACCCTTTATGCCGGCAATAAATTCTTTCAGGCCTATCCCTTGGGCGACATCTACGATTCTAACGCCAAGATTAACGCTTTTAAATTGCATCAGGCCAAAATGGGCTATATCCTGGGCTCCCGGCGGCAAATTCCGGTGAAATCCAAGGTGCTCTGGGAAACGGGAAATATCGACCAAGCTCTGCGGCAAGGGGCGGCGGAAATGGGCTGGGCCATTCCAGGATACGGCTTCGCCAATTCCCAGCGCTATTTTTCCCTCTACCACGAGATAGCTCCCAAGGAAAACGCCCTCCAATGTGCTGCCTGTCACGTCAGCGCCGGCCGGCTGAATTTCCAGGAATTGGGCTATCTGGTGAAAGCTACCCGGAATGGGCAATCCCTATGTTCCAGTTGTCATAATCCGGAAACTGCTGATTTTTACCAAATCCACAACAAACATGTTAGGGAGGAGTCCATCAGTTGTACCACCTGCCATAACTTCCAGACCGCACCGCTGTTGAGGCCGGGAAGTATTAACCCGATCTATCTGCTTTTAGGGAATTAGATCGACGAATTCCCTGGGAACCGGCAATCCCAAGACTAAAAGAGGGGCGATCACCCAAATCGCCCCTTAATTATTGGTGGGTAAGGCGCAATTATACCGGTTTTAGGCATTCACCCTGGTAAGGAAGCAGAGTGACTGCTCTCCACCCCCAGTCTTAATCAAAATAATTGCTTTTCGAGACGGTGATCCTCTCCTTCCTGACTCTGCGATGTCTATATTGTAAAAAAATAATTGACTTTCTTTAATAATCGGATCATCATGAGTCTTAAGCACAGAGCTGTAACCGTTGCGGAACAGGCGTGTAGCCGAACCGGAAGTGATTATAATTAAAAGATTATATGCTGTCCAGCTTTCCTCAAGAATGGTGGCCTTTTGGCAGACAAAAAGCTCCCGAATTTATGAGCAGATCAGAATAGGGTACCACTGAAGCATGCGGGGGTATCATGGTTATCATCAGAGTGTTAAGAGTGTTAGGGGTGGTCTCCATCCTCGCGTTAGCGACGGTTTTTTCCTCTGGCGCGAGTCCGGCAACCGCCCAAGTCTCCCCCCAATATGTCCTGGTAGACGACTATGCAGGGATCTCCCTGCCCGGCAGAGAGTGGTATTATACCCGCATAGGCACGGATCGTGGCCAGATGGGCAGCGGGTCGTACAGTGTAGCCCTGGGGGGTGGACAAGCACAGGTGTCGGTTGCCAGCGGCTGGGCTGGAGTGTGGACCAGCTTAATGCATAACGCCGTAGATCAGGATGTTTTGAAACCCACCCAATTGTTGGGCCCTTATGTCAAAGCCCAATTTCAGCCGCGGATAACCGGGATAGAGATTGATTTGGCCGAGGGGAACGGCGCCTTTAGGGTCGAGCTAAAGGATGCCACTAACACGATCGTTTATAACAGCGGTAATATCACCTTGCCCGGCGGCCCCTACACCATCAGCCTGTCAGTCGCACCGACCGCGGACCTAAAACTCTTAAATTGGCTGATTGATGGCGCCGGCTCGGCCACGGTCAAACAGGTGCGCTTCAAGATCGAGTCCCCCTCCTACTCCATCCCCGAGGCCGTGTTCTTGTTTTCTTATGGCCATCTGAGTCAATGTTACGATGCCGCCTCCGGCATGGTGCGGGACAGGGCCCGTTGGCCGGTCAAGGATTTTGCCGCGGTGCCCTGTGTCGGCACCTTTGCCTTGGCCACCGTCCTCGCCCAAAACCAGGGATATGTTGAGGCAGTTACCGCCAGAGCTGTCGTCCAAAAGGCCAAGGAAGCCCTGCTGGCACTGGTCCAGGACCACCAAACGCAACATGGTGTTCTGCCTCATTTCGTTGCCAATAAAGATGGCACCGGCTTCAAGATTGTGGAGAATACGGAATGGTCAAGTGTAGACACGGTGATCGGGCTTGCCGCCGCCATTCTGGCCTGTCAGGCCATGGGGGAAGATACGTCCCCCCTGGAAAACTTGCTGAAAAATATCGACTGGCATGATCTCACTAATAATGGCGCCCGGTCCATCGGCCATGGATATAGCTATGGAGGTGTAAAACTGGATAGCACCTGGGATACCTTTGGGTCTGAGGCTTTTCTGGTGGCGGTGGCCTATGCGGCAGCCCAGGGGCGAATCGCTCGCTTAGACAAGTACCGGCACCCTCCCACCTGGGATGGTTCCGGGTTTAACGACGAACTCGCGGCGCTGTTCTTTCCCATGCAAAGCAGAGACGCCTGGGGCAATGATTGGGCAAAATACCGGCAGGCGGCTTATGAAAAGCAGATCAACTACTTCTCGCAGCATATCTACGGCTCTTTAGGTCTTTTTGGCCTCAGCGCCTGCGAGGTGCCCGAACCCTGGATGGTGGCCGCAAATCAGGTTTACCAGGCCTTTGGAGTGGGTGGGCACAATAATCAACCCAATGACGGGACCGGTCTGGTGGGCTATCCTGTCCTTGCGCCACATTATGCCGCCATGGTGGGCAGGGAGCACCCCGCCGCCTCGCAGCAACTTTTTAACTATCTCATATCAACGAAAAAAATCTTCACTCCCCTGAACAACGTCGAATCTTTTGGGCTCGACAGCGCCGGGGCCTTGCATTGGAACTCTCTGAAAGGCTCCTGGAACTTGAGCCTCCAGTGTCTGGGAGCCGCCCGGGCCCTCTCTGGCAGTGACTACCTGCCTTACCAGGCTCTCGAGAATAATTCTTTCCTCAAGCGGGGTTTCCAGTGGGTGTCTAGATTTCATTCCCTTCCTTTGGGCATTTTATTGCTGGATTAGACCCAGAGGGGTGTCCCCATTGGTGGATCGCGGCGATAACTTTTCAATCTCCAGGGCAAGGCTATAGAGCCCAAAGCCCGTAGCCCGTAGTGCGGGAAAGCGAAGCGCATCCCGCCTTTACCTAGTAGCTAAAAAGCCCAAAGAATCAACCCCAGAAGAAAAGAAGCAGCCAGGCCCAGGGGGATGGTGCGCCTCAGGATCTCCCCTTCCTGTCTCAGGGCGCCGCACATGGGCGCGGCCAGGGCGATCTTGAAGGGGGAGGAAATGGAGCCCACCGCGGAGCCCACGGTGAGCCCCGCGGCCAGCCAGACCGGGGACGCCCCCAGGAGCGCGGCCGCGTGCACCTGCAACCCCCCGAAGAGCATCAGGGAGGCCACCCCGTAGCCGGTGAGAAAGGTGCCCACCCAGCCCAGCAGGGGCACGAACAGGGGATACCAGCTGCCGGTGTAGGACTTCAGCCCCATGGCCAGGACCCAGGGGATGTTTCTCATCTGCTCCAGGCCCGCGAACCCCACCCCATACCCGGAATAAGCAATAATCTGCCCCATGGCCCCGAACAAAGCCATGGCCGTCAGGGCCCGACCGGCCTGGCGCAGACCGGCGGCCAGCACCTTCCGGGTGTTCACCTCTCCCCTGAACAGGGCCACCGCCACCCCCAGGGCCAGAAAGAGGTACAGGTAGGCGGAAAAGAAGGGGGTCATGGTAATCCGGTGTATGGGCACCACCTGCACCTGGAAGACCCAGAGGCTCTGGGTGGCTTCCTTAAGCCGGGGCACCGTGTTCACCAGCAGCAGGGGCAGCAGGATAGCGGCAAAAGGCAGCAGGTCCCGGATAATTTCCGGACGCCAGCGCCAGCGGCGGGCCCCCAGGAGCATTAAAGCAACCATCAATGCCAGCCCCCCGGCCATCCCGGCCAATGCCACCCCCAAAGTCAGAGTCGTCACCAGCGCCACCAGGCTCACCAGCAGGCCGCTGCCTAAAACCTGGGGGAGAAAAGACCAGCGGCCGTCCTTAAGCGGCAGATACCAGGGGATAGCGGCGGCCAGGGCCAGGACCGCGGGCACCGAGAGCCAGGCCGTGGCCGCGGCCAATTCCCCCAAGGGCAAGCCGGTGACCAGGGCCAGCACGGTGATGATGATCCCGGCCATCTCCACGCTCATCAAACCGGCATAACCGATAATGGACAGGGCCGCGGCCCTTGCGGGGTTGACCCCGGCGGCGCGGAGCATGGGCGCGACAATGGGCTCGGCGATGACGCTGGCCCCTTCCAGGAAGTTGCAGATCCCCAGGCCGATGAAGAGGTGCCGGTGCCGGGGATGGCGCAGGCCCTGCAAAAACCAGTCGACAATGCGGTCAATGGACCGGGAGGCCACCAGCAGATGGGACAGGAGGATGCCCGCGGTGACCACCAGGAGCAAGGGCAAGGTGGTGACCACCCCATCCACCGCGGCCATCAGGATGACGCTGAGGGGCGTCTGGAAAGCCAGGTGGGCCAGGGCCGCGGTAAACAGCACGCCGTAGACGGAGAGTTCCAGGGCCGGCCGCTTGAATACCACCGCCAATACCGCCAGGAGCAGCACCGGACTCCAACTCAGAACAAAGGCCGCAAGATTCATGGGCAATCAGTAAGCAGCAGGGCCAATCAATGTTTGGCCGCGGTGGATCATCCTCCTTCCCTAGGCCAAGGAAAAAGCCTGGCGCTTAATGTAACCGGGGCAAAGGCGCGCCCGCAACCTTCAGGAGGCGAAAATGGCGCTAGTTTTTGCCATTTCCCGAATTATATGCGGGAATATCAAGGGCCTAGGAAGATTGCCGTTATTCCCATCTGGACTCGCTCCCCCTTGCCTTTACCCTAGAGCAGGCAGGGCAAGGGACGCCGGTCACTTTTATAGCTTTTGCCAAAAGTTCTTTCCTCCTATCCCCTCTCCCCCCTGCGGGGGGAGAGGGTTAGGGTGAGGGGGGAGGAAAAAGCTTTTGGCAACCAGTATAAGAGGAGATAGATATCGGTACCGCGGCTATTACGGACAGATTCCCTCTTTTTAGGGCAATCCTGGGCCCATGGCCCGGGTCGGGATGACTTTGGTGGAAACCTGGACTAGGCGGTGCTTATTTAGTTAACCAAAGGATTTCAACGTCTTGGGCGGACGGGCGTTGCTGGCGCACACCCGGGTGCCCCATTCCAGTAGATCCCGGCTGCAGTCATCCTTGTCGATCACTACTTCAATGACGCTCAGGCCGTCGTGGGCCAAGGCCTTGGCGATGGCCTCCCGGGCTTCCCCCTCGGTGCGGACCTGGCAGCCCCAACCGTTGCCGTCCGCGCCGTTGAAGGCCGGCACCAGCCCGGCATAATTCCAGTTCTTGATGACATTGTAGGGGCCGTCGTGGATCTCCACTTCGATGGTGTAGCCGCCGTTATTCATGATGAAGATGATGGGCTTGAGGCCGTAGCGGATCATGGTGGAGAGTTCCTGGGCCGTCATCTGGAAAGAGCCGTCGCCGATGCAGGCAATGACCCGGCGGTTGGGCTGCACTGCCAGCTGGTAACCCAGCGCGGCGCCCACGGACCAGCCGATGGAGCCGTATTGCATCTGGATTTCGAAGGCGCTTCCTGCGGGCAGGGAAAGGTTGATGCTATTGAACCAGGAATCCCCGGTTTCGGCGATGAGGGTGGTGTTGCCGTCCAGCATACCCTGGATCATGGCGAAGAGGCGCCGGGTGCGGATGGGGGCGTCGGGGTCGATGGGAGGTTCCGGCACGTTTTGGGTGCGGGTGCGGTTAAAGGTCGCCAGGGAGGTGTCGTTCCCCTTGATCTGGCCGGCCAGGGCCACCAGAAACTCATCCATGGCAATATCCTGGTAAAGGGCCCCGGGCAGCTGCACAAAGTCGGGGCCCAGGTGAATGAGTTTTTTCGGGCTGATTTCGATGGTGTGGCCGCAGGAGGCATAGTCCGAGAGGACTGGCCCGGCAAAGAGATAGGCGTCCGCGGATTCCACAATGGCCTCGGTGCCGGGACTGGACACCGGGCCCCAATAGATGCCCACGAAGCTGGGGTGGCCTTCCGGGAAGAAACCCTTGGCATTGGGCATCATGGCCACTGCATAGCCGGAGGCGTCGATGAACTGCCGGAACGCGTCCAGGGCCCCGGCCGCGCGCAGCTTGACCCCCCCCACCGCCACCGGTTTGACCGCGGCGTTGAGCAAGGCCGCGGTATGATCCACCGCCTCTTTCAGGGATTCCGGGTTGCTGCTGGGCTTTTGCCAGAACTGATAGGGTTTCGGGGCCGGGACTTCCAGGGCGGCAATATTACAGGCAATCTCCAGATAGACCGGCTTGCGGCGGCGTAGGGCCGTGGCAATGGTTTGGTCGATGAGTTTGGGGGCGTCCTCGGCATGGCGGATGATCACCGCCGCCGCGGTCACCGGGGCAAACATCTCCCGCACATAACCGTAGCGCACCTCTCCCAGGGAGTGGTGCAGGATCTGGTTTTCCGGTTCCGAATGGGTATTGGGGCCGCCGGAGATCAGGATCACCGGCAGGTCCTCGGCATAGTGGCCCGCGGTGGCGTTCACCGCGCTCAGGGCGCCGACGCTGTAAGTCACCAGCATGGCCGCGGCCCCGTGGGCCCGGGCGTAGCCGTCGGCAGCGTAGCCGGCGTTGAGTTCATTGCAGCAACTGATGCAGGTTAAATTCTGGTTCGCCAGGATTTGATCGAACAGAGCCAGGTTATAATCTCCCGGGATGGCAAAGTAGTGGCCCAGGCCCACCTGCTCCAGGCGGGTGGCGAGATAAGAGCCGACGGTGGCGTTAGTCGTTCCAGCCATGATTAACCCTCCTTTTGGGGCGGTCAAAGAGTGAAACCGGGAGGTGCCGGTGGCCTTTACTTGTCCGGGGTGGATATGCCCGATGCTTCGTGGACCTGGGGTTGGAAACCGAGATTATGCGGCCGCCTTGGTCACCGCGGGAAAAAAATGATATTAGGACCGTCCCTCCCGGAGGAAATCCCGGAAAGGGTCCCCTAGTTTGGCCAGATCGCCTGGTGGAGACCAGGATAGCACCCCTTGCCCTTAAAGTGTAGCCTTATCTGCAAATTTCCCACCTGCAACCCTTTGGTTCCCAGGATCTTGGGAGTCAGTGACTGATGAGCACCGGGCAAAACCCGGCGGCAGGATGGCCCCAGGGCCTCGGGCTCAGGGAGGTAAGCTTAGGCTACCCTAAGAAATTAATAGCCTGACCAGAGGAACCAACCTGGAAGCTGCTGGTGACACCCCGGGTGGCATCCATAACAGGGAACTTAATGGGGCACTCCCCATAAGGCATGTTCCAGCAGCAACCCCGAGGTCAGCCAGGGGGCCTTTTCTTCCAGGCCTTTGATTCTCTTGGTTAAATATTTGACTTTGGCCTGGAAATTTTCATTATCGGGTGCGCCTTCCAGATCTTTTGTCGCCCCGTGCAGGAGCTGCCGCAGCTCCAAATACTCCCTCTCCAGGGCCTGGGCCTCTTTGCGGAAATTTTGATAATCTTCCGATTGGTCATCGTAAAACCACATCAGGTCCTTATCCATGTCCGGCCTCCCAGATCCAGCCTTCCCCCCTGGTGTGCCCAGGGGACAGTGGGCAGTTATGCTCGTAAGTTGCCAAAACCCCAATCTTTTCTTCAGAGACGATAATCGCCCCGGGCGTCATAAAAGATGGGGGGCGTTTCCTGTCCATCCAGGAGCCTTCTTAAAGAATCCACCGCCAAGCCGGCGATGATTTGATTGGTCATGATGACCGCGGGATCGGGCTGGCGGATACAGGACTCCGGCTGCTGCTGGCGGGTCTCGGGATGACGCCGGTCCACGATCCCGTATAATCCCAGGAGGGCCGCGGGGGTCTGGGTATTCTGCTTGGGGTCATAGACTACCACCTGGCCCTGGTCGATGTTGGTGCCGCTGCTGATCAGGATTTTCTTCTCCTGCGCACATTTTTCGCTCAGCACTATCCTGGTTTCATGGTTATCGACGCAGTCGAAGATAACGTCGAAAGGGGAGATGTCGGTGGCGCTTCTTAAGTAGGCCGCCGCGGCTTGGGCCCGGGTCCCGAAGGCGGCGTTCAGCCTTTGGGCCAAAATTTCCGCCTTGTTGAGACCAAGGGCCTCGTAAAAAAATACTTGCCGGTTCAGATTCGTGATCTCAATGGCGTCCGGGTCCATAAAAGTAAGATGGGGAAAGCCCGCGTAAGCCAGGCCCAGCCCCACAAAATTCCCCAAAGCCCCGGCCCCCACCACGCCGATGGCCAGATCGGATGGGGCTGGAGCCAATTTCTTCCTCCGGTAGTCCAGCACCTCCGGGGATGCCTGCTGCCCCATCAGGATATTTTTGGTCTCCCCCAGGGCCAGACCGGCGCCAATGATGGCCAGGACCGGGTCCTCAGCATGGGGGCGAGGGAGGTTGAGGGGTGACACCACCTCCGCCAGCGCCTGCCATTCCCGTCCCGGCAGATAGGTAAAAATTTTGCACCCCTCCTCCTCTTCGGTTTCGTAGCAGCACCCCCGGACAATGGGCAGATGATCCTGCCGCCCCTTTTCCAGGAGCAATTTATTGGCCAGCCCATACCGGCTCAGGTCCACGATCGCCTGGCAGTGGTGAAAGATGTCCCCCAACCGCGGATGGGTATAAAACCCTTCCAAAAACGTGAGGTGGAAACCGGGGTTGATCTTGGGGGCCATCTCCAGGAGCCGGGCCTCCAAGGAGGGGGCGATCACCACGATCTGGTTAATCCCCAGGGCCGCGGCCGCGAGAATAAAGAGGGAGGCCAGCCGGTCGGCGTCCCCCACCACCCCGATTTTTCCTTCCCTCAGGCGTCGCTGGTCCCAGCCGGCAATTTGCAGCTGCCGGTCCAGCCTGGCTTCGAAGATCGTGGGGGTTGAGGATGAATACATAGTAATATTAGTGTGTTAATGGCTAAACGCTTTCCAGCTTGGCAAGCTGATATTTTAGCGGTTGAATCTTGGTGCGCACCTCCTCCCGGAGAGCGGCGATCTCTTCCTGGGGGAAGGGCCCTGACGATTCCACTTCCATGACCTCGGCTTCCTTCTTGGTGATGCTGGTTTGGCCCGAAAGGATCCCCCGCCGCTTGTAATGAATCTCCTGGCGATGCCAGCCCGCATCCCCGACAACCATGGCGTAGCAAAAGCCGCCATACACGGTTTCCATGATCCTGGCGGCCGCCACCGGCACATCGGTAACGAGGCAGACGCTGCCTCGTTCCAGGTCTGGGGGGCTCCAACGGCCCTCCACCAGCAAGGCCAGGTCCTTGATCACCAATTCTCTTTTGGCCACCGGCTGTTTCACCAGCGCCGTCACATAATTCAGCACCACCTCCTGGTTTTGCGCATCAATGGCGGAAAATCCCTGGAGATCCAGTTCCCCGTGGGAGTGAATCCAGCCGTTGATGATCCGGTCATCCGGCAGGGTCTCCTGGTAGGCGGCGATATTTTCCGGGCCGATGCGGGTGTAGTGTTGGCTGTTTTCATCATTTTTCGGTAAGCCGATATCCCTGATTACCTCCGGGTTATCACGGCTGCCCAGGGTGTAGCCATACCATTCGTAGCTGTCTCCATGGACCTCCCGCACCAGTTCGCTGATTTTGAAGGCCTTGGCCCGGGCATAACCGGTCAGCCTGATTGCCTCCGGCAAGGAAGCCAGGATTAACTCATAGGCTTCCGCCCGCTTCAGTTCCCCCAGGCTCTTGAATCTCATCTGCATCTCGCCCGCACGAAATTCTCATCTATCACCAATTCGCCCTTATAGGTTCCGGGCAGCCGGAACATTTCTTCATGGAGGACCTTATGGAGAATGCTCACCAACCCCCGGGCCCCGGTGCCCTCCTGTTCGGACTGATGGGCGATGGCGGTTAAGGCCCCGTCGGTAAAGGCCAGGTCTATGTCCCAGGCCTTAAAGTCGTCCACGTAAGCCTTGAGGGGGCTGCCCTCGCTTTTCACCAGGATGTCCTTCAGATCCTGGGTGGAGAGCAGACTGTAAACCACCCGCACGGGAAAGCGCCCCATCAGCTGCCGGATCATCCCGAATTTAACCAAATCCTCGGTCAGGAGGTGCTCCCGCCAATCGCCGTTATGGCCCTGGCGGTCCAACCGTTTCCGGACAATGGCGTCAAGATTTTCGTAGACTCCGCCAGCAATGAAGAGGACGTGTTTGGTGGATAAAGAGATGCGTTCGCTCCCCAAATCAATCGTATTTTCCACGCCCTCCACCAGTTGCAGGAGGCCTTTCTGCACCCCGGTGCCGGACACGTCCCGGTATACCCCGGGCTCATGGGCAATCTTGTCAATTTCATCCAGATAGACTATCCCCAGTTGGGCGACCTGGGAGTTGCCCCCCGCGGCAATCAGCAAATCCACCAGGATGTCGGCCACATTCTGGCCCACATAGCCCACTTCACTGAATTTGGCCAGGTCCACCGCCATGAAAGGAACCCCCACCAACTCCGAGGCAATTTCACTGGTGTAGGTCTTGCCGCACCCGGTGGGGCCCACGATCAGGATATTGGCCTTGGGGGTCCGGGTTTGGCGCAGGATGGAGTCAAGGTCTTCCCGGTTTTCCTCCGCAGACCGCTTGAAGGCTGCCCCCAACCGCCGATAATGGAAGGAGATGGCGGTGGCCATGATTTTTTTCCCGGGGTCCTGCCCAATAATAAACCGGTCCAGCTCGACCTTAAGATCGGACGGGGTCTTATTAAATTCCATGATTTGCCGCATCACGTCGCTGACCTGATGCTCGCGCCGCTGGTCCAGCTTTTCTTTGATGCGTCGCTGTTGTTGCCGTTTCACTTCATCGTACATAATTATGCTCTCTTGGATATTTCCGGTTTTTCCCCGGCAAGGCCGCCCAAAAGCAAGGTCTGGAAGTGATGCCCGGCCAGTTGTTCCGGCGTCAGATGCGGCTGGCGCCGGAACAGGGGTCTGCACAACAGGACCTCCTCCGGGGAGTGGGCGAAGTGGAGGTAGGGGTTATTAACTTTGGCGACAATGGCCATGGTGAGGCGGTATTTTTCCGGAGTGGCCAGAGCGAACAGGGGGAGTTGGAGTTTTTCTTTTTCCCTGGCCGGTTTTGACTTGAGTGTCCCTAAGGAAAAATTTTCATTAAAGGCATCAATTTCCTTCAAGAAATCCTCTGCCAAGCCGTGTTTTTCCACCAGGGCGTGGATTCTCACAAACAGGCTGGGTTGCCAGGGCTCCTTGGCTTTTCTTTGGAGCCGTTCCCTTTTCAACCGGTGCAGCAGATCGGCTTTAGGCGTAAGCATTCTTAACTTCCACCCGCCCGGAGGAAATCTTCGGGTGATCCGGACTGATGCGGTAATCTTCAAAGTCCACCAGCCGTTCCTGCATCGGCAGTCTATCCAGACTATGATAGCCGTTGCGGCGGCGGCAATTATAGCCGTAAAACAGGGCGTTAACGCCTTCTTCCAGCGCGGTGACGGCGGCCGCGGCCGTGAAGGCCGGGGGAGGGTGGAAGTGTCTCAGGCAAATATCCTGGCCGGCGGTATGGCGGCGCAGGAAAGGATGTTTATACTTTTCCAGAACCACCGGCTTGAGGCGGCCCGCGGTGGAAATCGCCACCCGGCAATCGGGGAACAGGTAAAGGCGGCCGTAATAATCTTTGAGGGCGTATTCTCCGGTGCGTTTGTAAATTAAATATTCCCCGGTCTTGCCCATCCGGGAGAAACCAAAGCCATTGATCTCCAGGGAGCCCTCGGCCGCCAGGAACAGCAGAACCCCCGCCTTTTGCCAATGCTTTTTTGAGAGTTGCTCGTCCTGGACAATCTTCTGCCTTAAGCGGTCCTTCTCCTTTTCCAGTATCTTTGCGGTTATGGCTTGATGGAACCATTGACGCAGATCTTGAGCCGCTATTCTGCCCTCCCTGAGGGGTTCTACGGTTATCACGATGTTGTCTAACTGAGTCAGTAATTTTCGGGATACCTCCGGGTCAGCCAATCTGCGCCTGCGCCGCTTATATTTTGGGGGAAGGGCAATTTTTTGGCATATGAGGTCCAATACTTCTTCACTATCCGGCTTTTTTCTCCCCCCAATATGGTCTTCTCTCCTGAGGAAATGGGGCATTATTGCAAAAACTATAGTTTTAAGATTTTGATCAAGGCCAACATCCTCTCGTTTGACCATGAAACCGAGATTTTTTTGCAGGAAAACGTCCCTTAGCTGATTATAGGCTTCAGGATGCAGGTGTGGGAATTGTTCCAGGAGGGAGGATAAGCTCAGGGTCTTGATGAAGTGCCGGCCGTCTACCAGGAGAAGCTCATTCCCGCTGGGAGACCCCCGGGCTGAGCCTGGGCTTGGGGAATTTGCAGGGTCCTGGATTTCTGCGGCCAGGGAGGGATCGAACAACAGGGGCACAAAGAGGAAATTATTGACCACCACCAGTTCCAGGTCGGATGCCAATAATTGTTGCAAGGGTACCTCCTCCTTATCGTCCTCCCTCTTGAGGTTTGATGGCCCGCACCGCCACATAAAGGTATTTTTCCCCGGCTGCAGTCTCCTCCAGAACCGCATACTTTATGGCCGCGCCGCCGATTCCCCCGGCCTTGGTCAGGAGCCGGCCGCCGTCAAGTTGCCTCTGGATATCTTCCAGCACCTGCATCTCTTCCAGGCTCCAATTGGTCTTGGCCAACATCCGGCTGCACAGATCCTGGAGGGATTGGTCTTCGTAGTTCCCCGGTTCATGGATGTCGATCAGCCCTTCCCCCGCCTGGCCGGGTATGATCTCCACCACCAATGGCAGCAATTGTGCCAGCCTGTCCGCTTGCTCCGCCTTTTTCTCGTGGATTTCCATCTGCGGCCGTGCTCCTTTTGAGGCCCTTTGGGCTGCCCGACGTCCGCGTCGGCCCTTTTTCCTTACCTTTTTATATATTTATATTGATAAAAAAATCTAATCTGTCAAGTGGCGGTAAGGCCGGGAGGCCGCTTGCGTCCATTAAGCCTGGCTAATCTCTTGAAGAGCCCTGGAAAGGTTCCCCCGGGACCTAATGCGCCCGTAACCATACCGGCGCCTGCCTCTGCCTAGAGCCACTTATTGACCAACTGGGGCTCTCTGATTGTCTGGGGAGGTTAATTCTCCCGATAAAAACCCACTGGTGGCCTCCCAAAATGCGTGGACGCCACCAATAATGGAGACAACATCTGGAATAAGTCAGCTTTTTCCTTGTTTCTGCACCCCCAGGCAGCATTGACGTATGAGGTCCCGCAGGTCGAACATGTCTGCTCCTAAAGCGCAGTGGGTCAAATAGCCCAGCAGACGGCTGGGATTTTTTCTGGCCATGCCCAGGAGTTGTCGCCAATATTGCCAGCGGGTGGAGGAGACGATGCCCAACTGCCAGGAAAACCATAGGAATACAGAGAGTTCCCGTAATTGTCGGCGCAACGGCTTCTTCGCCGGCGGCGCTGCAGCCGGGGGGAGGGTTTCTCCCCGGCGCTGGGCCAGCACCGCCCGGGTGGGCCGCTTGCCTAAAAAAAACCGATAGGTTCGCTCCAGGAAACGCTGCGGTTCATAAATCGTCTCCCAGACCTTCAGGTATTCGGCCACGATTTGCTCCCGGGGACGGCTGGGAATGAAAAATTGAGGCACCCCGATGCTGTCGAGTTCCGGCGCTTTCTGGATTCTATCTTCCAGGAGACGGCCTTCCCGCTGCAAGCGGTGCCATAAGCGGGTATGGGGAATCGGTTGCAGGAGATTGAGCATGGATATCGGGATGCTGGCGGCTTCAATTAAGGCAATTATCCGCTCTCCGGCTCCCGGTTTTTCTCCATCCATCCCCAAAATAAAGCTGCCCATGATGTTCAGGCCATTGGCTCTGATTCTCTGGATGGAATCCTGCATGGACGCCCGGCGATTGTGATGCTTATGACTGCGGATCAAGGCCTCCTCCTCCGGCGTCTCGATCCCCAGAAAGACTTCCACAAAATTGGCCGCGGTCATCTGGTCGATCAGGGCCACATCCTGCCCCAAATCCAAGGTGGCCTGGGTAGTAAAGGTAAAAGGCTCCCCCCGGCCTTTACTCCAGCGGGTCAGTTCCTGGAGGATGGCCCGGACGTGGGTCTTGCTGGCGATGAAGTTGTCGTCGCAGACAAGAAGATGGCCACGCCAACCCAGGCGAAAAATGGTTTCCAACTCGGCAATAACCTGGCGGGGTTCTTTATAGCGGGGGCGGCGTCCAAAAAGCTGGACCACGTCGCAGAACTCGCAATCATGGGGACAACCCCGGGAGGTCTGGATGGAGAGCTTGGAGTAATTTCTCAGATTCAGCAGATCAAACCGGGGAATGGGGGAGGTAGTCAAGTCTGGTCTGGAGTCGCCTTTAAAGACTCCTCCCCGCCGCCCCTGGGCCAAGGCCTCCAGCAACAGAGGAATGGCATTTTCCCCTTCCCCCAGAACCAGGAAATCGCCCCCCGCCTGCAAAATTTCCTCCGGCAGGGAGGTAACATAGGGACCTCCCACCACCACGGTCTTGCCCCGGCCTTTGGCCTCCCGGATGAGGGCCAGCAGGTTTTGTCGCTGAATGATCATGCCGGAGATCATGACCAGGTCTGCCCAACCCCACAACTGGTCGGTCATGGCCTCGGCATTCAGATCCACCAGGCGTAATTGCCAGTCCCGGGGCAACAGGGCGGCCACGGTGATCAGGCTGAGAGGAGGCATTAAGGTTTTGTGACCCATGGCGTGGACTAGCTTGGGGAAGGAGAAAAATGACCGGGGCATGGGAGGATACAGCAATAATACCTTCATATTGCCGCTCCTGGAAGGTTAGCTGTCATCCCCGCCGCGTCCTTTTTATTTAGAAAATCAGCGAGTTGCCCATATTTCCTCATAGTCCGACTTTCCTCTGGGAGTTCTTTCTACTAATGGGCTGTGGTCCTGGGGTGTCTTGGCTGCGAAGCTTTGTTCTGTAAACGGCTGTATCTTAGCAGATACCCTTTCCTTCCCTAAGGATTTTTCAGGAATCCTCCGGCGCGGAAAATATTTTTCTTTTTTATGCTATGATTAACGGCGGCATCCGCCAAACCTGCAAATTCTGGTCAGCTCAAGGAATATGTGAAGATATGCGCCGCATAGGCTTATATGTGCAACTAGCCCGGGTGCATCAGTATGTGAAGAACGGCTTTGTCTGCCTGCCCCTTCTTTTTGGCTATAAACTTGGGGATGTGCAGGCCCTGGAGCAGACCGGCCTGGCTTTCCTGGTATTTTGTCTTACAGCCTCCAGCGTCTATGTGATTAATGACCTCTGGGACGTCGAAGAGGACCGGCAGCACCCGGTAAAGCGCCACCGTCCCCTGGCTGCCGGGGAGTTGCTTCCCGCCCAGGCCGCCCGCTTCATGGTCCTCTTATTGGCGACGGCAGTTGTTTTGACGGTCGTTTTCCTCCCCATCATCTTTCTGGTGATATTATGCAGCTACCTAGTCCTTAATCTGGCCTACACTTTCCTTCTTAAACACCTGGCCGTGGTAGACGTGGTCTGCATTGCCATCGGCTTCGTACTTAGAGTCTATGCCGGTGGGGTGACGGCGGGGGTCCCCATCAGCCATTGGATTGTGGCCTTGACCTTTCTCCTGGCCCTCTTTTTGGCCTTTGGCAAACGGCGGGACGATCTGCTCCAGGCAGATGGCGGTAACAACGCCCGGAAGAGCCTGGACGGCTACAACCTGGAGTTCGTGGGCCTCGCCATGGGCGTGATGGCGGCGGTGATCATCGTCGCCTATCTCCTCTATACCCTGTCCCCCGGCACCATGGCCAAACACGGCAGCGACCAGCTCTACCTCAGCGCTTTCTGGGTCATCCTCGGCCTGTTGCGCTATTTTCAGATCACCGTGGTGGAAGAGCGTTCCGGCTCCCCCACGAAGATCCTTATCCAAGATGCTTTTCTCCAGGTCACCATCATCCTCTGGTTCCTCTCTTTTTTCCTGTTACACTATTTTGCAATCAGGGCCGAAGGGGGCGTTTGACGGCATGAAGCTGAGCGGCTGGGGTAGATACCCGGTGATTGACAGCCAGACGCAATCCTTTGCCAGCCTGGCCGAGCTCCACCGTTGTCTGGCGGTTGCCGGCGACCTCATCGTCCATGCCATGGGCAGAAGTTATGGGGACAGCGCCCTCCACGACCGGGTGCTTCTTTCACGGCGTTTCAACAAGATCCTGGACTTCGAACCCCAGACCGGCACGGTCACCTGTGAGGCTGGCGTCACCCTGGCGGATCTCCTGGAGGCCTTCCTGCCCCGGGGCTGGTTGTTGCCGGTAATCCCCGGCACCAAGTTCATTAGTGTGGGGGGGGCCATCGCCAGCGACATCCACGGCAAGAACCACCACCGGGAGGGATGTTTCAGTGAGTGCCTCCAGGCCCTGGACCTGCTCCTCCCCAATGGTGAAATGAAGCGGATGAGCCGTAAAGAGAATCGCCACCTGTTTCAGGCGACCTGCGGCGGCATGGGGCTCACCGGGATCATCACCACGGCCGCGTTGCGCCTGCGGCCCATACGGAGCGCCTGCATCAGGGAAACCCGGCAGCGTTGCGCCAACCTGCAGGAGGTTTTCCAATTGTTCGAGGCCAACCCGGAGCCCACCTATTCCGTGGCTTGGATCGACTGCCTCTCCTCCGGAGAGCGCCTGGGCCGCTCCATCTTGATGTTGGGGGAGCATGCCGAGTCGGGGCCCCTGCGCCTCCCCCCCCCCCGATCCCTGGGCATTCCCCTGGAGTTGCCCTCCTTCGTCTTAAATAAACATTCTGTCGCCCTCTTCAACCACCTCTACTACCACGGCAAACCCGATTTGGTGGCGGGACGCCTCACCCCTTTGGAGGACTTTTTCTTCCCCTTGGACCGGATTGGCCACTGGAACCGGATGTACGGGCGTCGCGGCTTTACTCAGTACCAACTGGTGCTGCCCCAGGAATCGAGCCTGGCGGGCATAACCGAGATTTTGCAGCGCACCAGCGCCTCGGGCCTCGGTTCCTTCTTGGGGGTGCTCAAGCTTTTTGGCCCGGCTAACGACAACCTTCTCTCCTTTCCCATGCGGGGATATACACTGGCCATCGACTTTAAAATCGAGAAAAGACTCTTTCCCTTTTTGGAAGAATTGGACCGGGTGGTCCTGGACCACGGCGGGCGTCTCTACCTCACCAAGGACGTGCGCATGTCCAGGGAGACTTTCTGTCAAAGCTATCCCCGCTGGGAGGAATTCGCGGCTCTCCGGGAACGCTTAGGTTTGCAGGAGAAATTCAATTCCCGGCAGTCCCGCCGCTTGGGAGTGTGATATGCATGTGCTCATTTTGGGGGCCAATTCCGACATGGCCCAGGCCCTGGCCCGCAAGTTCGCCCAGGCGGAGCGGGCCCATCTGACCCTGGCCTCCCGGGACCTGGAGCTTTTGGCAAAACAGGCCCGGGATCTGGAGATTCGCTTCCAGATCAAGGCCCGGCCACTCTACTTCGATGCCACCGACTTTCCCTCCCACGCCGGTTTTTACCACAGCCTCGCCCCCAAGCCGGACCTGGTTATCTTGGCCTTTGGCTATCTGGGAGACCAGAAGCGGGCCCAGGAGGACTTCGGAGAGGCCCGCCGGATCATCTCCATCAACTTTACGGGGGCAGTAAGTATCCTGGAAATCATCGCCCAGGACTTTGAAGTCCGGGGTCATGGCGGTATCATCGGCATCAGTTCCGTGGCCGGTGAACGGGGGCGCCAGAGCAACTATATCTATGGGGCCGCCAAAGGAGCCCTTTCCCTGTACCTGGGGGGGCTGCGCAACCGTCTCCACCCCCGGGGGGTGCGGGTGTTGACGGTGCTGCCGGGGTTCGTGGCCACCAAGATGACAGAACACCTGGACCTCCCCGAAAAGCTCCTGGCCACTCCCGCAGAGGTGGCCGAGGACGTTTACCGGGCTTATACCAGAGGCAAGGAGAAGGTTTATACCAAGGGTTTGTGGAAGTGGATCATGTGGATTATCAAGGCCATACCGGAGAAGTTGTTCAAAAGGCTGAAATTATAAAATGTTCAAAAACACCGGCGGGTTTCCACTCCGATCCCCGCCGGGCCGTTAGAAGTTTCCCCTTACCCCCTCCGGGAGGATCAGTTGGTCCAGGAGAGAGCCGACACCGCCCGTCTCAGACCGGCATTCTTTGCTGGGATGCAGTTAACTTTTCCTTTGATTTTTTTATAGACAATGTTTGCTAGTATCTTATTACCTTCGGCATTCAAGTGGTTAGTTGTGTCGGTAAAAAATTCATTAAGATTTCTCTCCCCAATCATCTGCAGCATATCTTCCCCGACATTTAATGGTTCCACACCATCTTTGTTTAATAAATTTATTATATTTTGGAAAATCCATTTTTGATGTTTCTTATAATATTGTAAATCATCGTATGTGGGTAATATAACTACGATTGGTATTCTGCCTTCGTGTATGGCATCCTTATAAAATTTGATGAGTATCTTATTAGTAACTTGCAAAGAACCCGATTTATGATTCATTTGATAAAAATCACTATAGCTCGGCTTTCCAGCAATTTTGGCAAGAATATAAAAATGTGTGGCGCATTTTAGAACTGACAGGATATAGGGAAACTCCAGACAATTTAAATGGCCGAAATCTTCCAAGAAAAAATATTCATGCTTTAAATATCTCTCGGGCTCTTTAACCAGCAACATATATTCATTTTTAGAAATATTGGGCACGGGAATTAATTTCAGGTCCCCATCGCTGTTAAGAATAAATCTCGGCTTAAGGGCATAACGATGATTGGGATAAAGAAGATTCCTAAATTGGTTGACGTTTCTAAAAATATTTTCTGTCAGAAAGCCCATTATGACCACCTTAGATTTATCCTGGGTATTTAACTTAAACCGTAAGAATGCCTGGTCAGTGCCATAACCCCCTCCACCATAATTAGCCACCCGGCATCCCAGTAATAATGAGAGCACATTGGACCAGGCCTGTTCATTGTCAACTTCTGCGGCCCACGTAAAAGAATCTCCATACAACGAAACGCAGGCTGGAAAACGGAGGGGATCGGGGAAGGCCGGAATAATTCGTGAGCCGGTTTCATCCACATCGCCTTTAGGGACCCAACCTAATACCGGGTGCCGGTTGGTCAAATAATTTTCAAAGTCATCAAAGGTTTCCTGTGCCTTATATAAGACACCTTTGTTTTCCAAGTATTTCCCTAAATAATAAGATATGCCTTCGAGGCAGCAAAAATTAATTAAAATAATTATTGAGTAGCAAAAAACTTTTTTTGCTTTATCCATTCTGCCCAATCCGTCTGCTAATGGAATGGAATAGATTATCGTCGCTACTGCAACTGCATGGTCCTAATAATATTATAATAAATATCGCCATCATTATCATTTGGAATATTACGAGCTACCCAGGGAAGCCTCTCCAAAAATCCCGGTGCAGGCTCAGGCCCGCTTTCAGGGCCAGGGGCAGGAGCCTTTCCTTGGAGCCCAACTGGTAGCCCGCGAGTTTGATGAGCAGACGCAGCATGAGTTGGGGAAGCAAATGGGTCTTCCCGGAACTGCTCAAAAAACGCCGGCCTTCCTGGAATAACCGCAAACCTTCCCTCCCCGCGGCCCCGAAGTTATCAACAATCCAAGGTGCTTGGCTGCCGAAAAAGACTCCCACATCGAAATATCGCCTAAATTCCTCCACCAGGGAATAATTATGGGAGTGAACCACCTGGGCCTCGGCGGCATAGTAAATGGCGTAACCGGCTTCTATCATTTTGGCCGCGACATATTGATCCTCGCACATGATTACGGGCGGAAACCCGCCTACCGCATCTAGGGCCGCAGCGCGGTAGACCGCGCAGACATTGGAGCAAAAAACCGTTTTCAGACCCAGGTGAACCCGATCCGCCTGCATCTTTAATAGGGAGGTGGCAGGATAATTGAAGCGGCGGTTCCATGCTTCCAGGGGATGGGCGTCCGGCCGGGGCAATTGCCGGGCGTACGCCAGCCCGATATCTTGCCTCTCTGCCAGGGGTTTCACCAAATTCTCCAGGAGGTGGGCATGGGCCGGGATGGCGTCCTGGGTCATGAAGAGGTAGTAGTCCCCTTGGACCAAATGGCGGCCTAATTCCCGGGTGGCTCCATGGTTGAACTCCTCGGCCTGGATCTGGTGGACTTGGGCCCCGGAGGCCAGGGCCTGGGGAACGGTATCATCCACCGAGCCGGAATCAATGACCAGCAAGGTCTGGGGGGGCAGGCTTTGACCCCGGAGCCCCGCCAGCACCTTGAGAAAAGTCTCTCCCCCATTAAGGGTGGGGATAATTACCGCCAGATGCATGTCTCATCCTCTGCACTCCGGGTTGGCAGATCTAGACGGGGCGGCGGCAACTGTGGTGCCCGCCCCCGGTCACTCTGGCCCGGATAAGTCTAGCGGCTGAGCATCATTCCCAGGGCCGCGCCCCCGGCGATCACCACGCCGAACAGTAGAAACCTAGCTGCAAAGGCTTTGCTATCCCTGGGCGGGGGGGCGGAACTGCCGGTGTAGGGGGCCGCCAATCCCAGGAGGATGTGAAAAAACCAGCTGACCTGGGGATGAAATAGGCCGTCGAACACCTGCAGATGCAGGATTTCCCCCACCAGGGGCAAAAGGAGGGCCAAGGGAGGAAAGACCGCCCCGGCAGGGGCCTGCAAAGCCCGGCCCGTTAATCGACCCAGGATAACCAGGACCACGCCGCTGTATAGCAAAATAAAGGGAAGCCCCAGGTCAGCCATGAAGGTCAGGAAGTTGTTCTCGGAAGTTTTGAGTTTCCTTGTCCAGGCGGAAAAATCCTCTTTGGTCAGATAGGGATATTTAATCTCATAGTCCCGGAGATATCCCTCCCGGGAGGCCCATAAGCCGATACCGAACCAGGGATGCTCCCGGGCCAGATGCCAGGAAAACCTCACATTCTCCAGGCGGTAGGCCACCGACTCATGGTATTTATTTTTTTCGGCCATGATGGGCCGGAGCAGATGCCCGGCGGTGGCGGAGACCAAAAAGAGTAAAAACAAGATGATCCCCAACTGTCTGCCGGTCCAGGGGCGGAAGCAGGCCGCCAACAGGCCCAGCGCCGGGGGGATAACCAGGGCTGACCCCATGCCAAGATTTTTTCCCGTCAGCAAAAGGATCAGATAACCAACGCCCAGCAGGGCTATGCCCAGCCCCATCTGCAGGCGCACCGGGCTTAAGACCAGGGCCAGGGGGACAAAAGAGAAGAGGATGAGGCGGCTCCCCACTGGATGGTAATGTTCGTCAAGGAAATGGAAAACACTGCCTGTGGTCCAGATCCCCGCACTGCACAACAGTAGGATGATGACCAGCAGTCCCAGGCTGAACCACAAGAAGCAGCGTTGTCGCTCGGGCGTCCGCAGAAGCAGCCGGGCGCTCCAGTATCCTCCCAGCCCCGCAGATATGATGACAAAGGCCCGGGCTAAGGAAGAGGCTTTCTCCGGACTGCGCAAGCTGCTGACCAGGACCAAAATAAAGAGGGTGAGGGAAATGAGAACCGGGGGAGATTTCCAGTTTACCGATCTAGGCCTTTGGGAGACTAACACGATCAAGAGGATTAGGGCGCACCAGAGGCCGGAAAAGACCTTGGCTCGCTCTCCGGGAATGATATTCAGCGTAGGTTGCATCAAGGCCAGGTGCAAGGAAGTGGCCAGGAATAGAAGCCAGGCCAGCTTTTCCCCCCGGGAAGTGGTGGCCGTAGGTTCGGCATGGCCTTGATTAACAGGGTCCGGCATTGAGGTCAGGTATTCCCAAGGGGGGCAGCTTATTTCACCCCGTCACCCCTAATAACGACAATAATAGTTTTAGCAATGATGAACAGGTCCAGCCAAAAACTTTGATGCTTAAGATAATATAGATCTTGGACCGTGCGTTTCTCTAAAGAGGGAATGCCCCGGTTCAGGATTTGCTGGTAGCCGGTGATTCCTGGTTTGGCCTTGAGACGGCGGCGCTGCCAGAGATTGTATTTCTCCACCAGGTCCACCTGCTCCGGCCTCGGCCCCACCAGGCTCATAGTCCCTGACAAGACGTTGACCAATTGCGGGACCTCATCCAGGCTCCACCTGCGGATAAATCTGCCCACCGGGGTTACCCGGGGGTCTTCCTTGATTTTAAAAACGGGCTCGGGAAGATTTTCTAAATCAATCATCTCTTTCAGTTGGGCGTCGGCATTCTCCACCATGCTCCTGAATTTATAGATTTTAAAGGGCTTGCCTTCCAGGCCCACCCGCTCCTGGATATAAATCACCGGTCCTTTGCTGGTGAGTTTGATCAACAGGGCGATGCAACACCAGATGGGTAAGCCCAGCACCAGGACCAACAGAGAGATCAGGATATCCATGAGGCGCTTTACTATTTTGTAGCCGGGATGCAAGGAAGCGTCCCGCAACTCTATGATGGGATAATCCTGGCAGACGTCAATTTCCCGGCTGGTTACCGCCACCCCTAAAGAATCGGGCACCATATAAAAAGGGATCTGGTGGGACTCGCAGAAATTGACCGCCAGCATCATCAGTTCCCGGTCTAAATATCCGGAGGAGAGGCCATCCTCATCCGCAATGCACAACAGACCGTCAAAGGGGAGGCGCTGCCAGACCGCGGCGATATCCCGTAATCCCCCCAAGGTTGGCAGTCCAAGATCCCCATTGCCGGCAGTCGTCGTCATATTGGCCTCCAAACTGCCCACTACCTTCACTGAGGCGTTATGGGATTTCAGGTGCTTCAGAAATTCCGCAGCCCGCCTGCCCCCGCCAATAACCACCAGTTTCTCCTGGAGGATACCTTGGCCGCAAAGGTAGTTTTCCAACCATTGCCGCAGCAGACGGGCGCTGGAGGCAGCAAGGAGGGCAATGACCAAAGAAAGGAGATAAACCAGGCGGGATACCAGCAAACCATGGTAAAGAACGCCCAGAACCATGAGGAAGACAAAGGCCAGAAAACCCCCATTGAGCAAATTGCGAAGGGGCCAGTGGGTGGAGACCAGCAGCTGCGGAGAATTGCGGTATTCACCGTTGCCGGCCAGGATGAAAAGCCAGGATATCGACAAAACCGTGGCGGCCTTGAGAAAGGGGATGATGGTCGGCGGGGTCGCTTCCGGAGGAGGGATAAAGCGGACGATGCTGTCCACATGATAGCGCAGGTGATAGGCCAGAATGATGGAGGAGAAAAATACCAGCAGATCGAGAATAAAGAGAAGATAACCCCGGAAACCCCAGAAAAGGAGCAAAAGATTCTTCCAGGACAGCCCCCGGAGAGCCTCGCAAGAACCTTGCCAGGAAACCGGGCCTCTATGTGGAGGGCGACTCATGATGGTGATGTCCCTTGTTTTAGGTGCGCCAGGTTCTCCTCATTTTAGGGGGAGAGGCCCAGGCGCGAGGAAACCTGCCCATGCTAATATCTGCCTCAGTTGCGGCGCTCCCTCTTTTAGAGCCGGCTCCCTTATCTGCCCCCCATGCAGATTTGGCCCCTGCCCTTGCCGGTCAGCCGCCGGGAATCTCCGGATTTAGAGGCTGTAACAGATGTATGGCTCCAGGTGGCCCGCAATATCTCTGAAAGGGAAATATCTTAAGAACCCGGTATCCGGGGAGGGGACCAAGAGTGACCAAACAATCTTCCCGGGATACCCACCACCAACTCAATCCCTTGGCAGGCTGAAAATCGTTGTGGTAACAGTGGTAGCCATTAAATTCGAAGCCTCCGTCCATGGAGCAGGGATTGACTCCAAGTTTCTGGAGGGCATAATCGTGGGCTTTCTTCTGGCTGTGCTTGATCTCCATAAAATCGTGGACCTGACAAGTGGACCAAAGGCCCAGGCAAACGACCATAACAAATCCTGGAATTATTTTCCAGAAGGTTTCGCCTGCGCCGGGGCAGGCGGAACGGTTTCCCGCCAGCCAGATGACCAGGAAGATCAACACCGGGATCAAATAACGATCATGGAAACGGGTGAAGGTGATAATGCCCAAATAGAAAAGCGCAGCCAGGAGCACCATGAAAAGCAGGAAAGAGTTGTCTCCGTCTGCCCCAGCCCCACCGGCCTGCAACCATTGCCGGACATAGGCAAAAAGGAGAATCATCAAGACTACTGCGGCCAATGCCGCCCAGGAAGCCAGCAGATAGTAGGCCGCGGTGGAGATGACCCCCAGCCTCGGAATTCCTAACATATAGGTATCTTTCAATAAAACCGGACCGATACCGAAATCGTCAATGATATTTCCCCGAAACAATATGGGTGGCTGGATGAGATCGGTAACAATAGCCATCTCCAAGAAAACCACGGCGACCATAAAGACCATCAGGAAATACTGAAAATAGCGGGAACGCAGCAATAATATGCAGTTTCCCGTGAGAAGGGGAGAAAGAAAGAAGCCCAGATAACCCAAGCCGAAGAAGACGATGCCATTAAAGATGAATCCCAGATAGTCCCAGAAGCCTTTTTCTTTAGGAATATTGAGGATATTATGAATTATCTGGTGTTGGGTCAGAGGGGAACTTCCCAGGATCGAAAGCAGCACCTCGTAAGATACCCAGGGGAGCATGACTAAAGCCAATCCCAGGAAGAGCATCTTCCTTCTTCCCAGGGCGGCCCCGCTGGGATGCGCCCAGCAAGTAACCAAAAAGGCCAGGAGGATGACTACCCCGATCTGCCTGGTGAGAATCGATGCCAAAACCAGGAGGAGCCCGGCGATAATCCAGGGGGTGCTGGCTTTCTTCACGCCCAGATAGAGAAAGAGCACCGCGAAGATGGCCAGAGAGGCAAAGGTGATATCCGTCATAAAAGTGAAGCATTCTGCCAGGAAAAGGGGATTGCCCACCACGGTCAGGGTCCCCAGCAGCGCCGGCCAGGGCGGCACCCGGGCGGTCCGCAGCAGCAGGAGGAGGCCGAAAGACCCCAGGACCCCCATGGTGAGTACGGCGATCCTCAGGGTGGTTAGGGAAAACCCCAAGAGCCGGCTGAAGAGGTCCCCCACCAGGAGGTGGATCAACAAAGACGGTCCACCCGGAGCCCCCGGGGGGCCCCAGCCGGTGACCGCGATTTTCCCCGTGGACCGGAAGGCTTCGAGGCTTCTAACGAAGGCCCAGTCGTCATTGATCATGAATTCGCCCCGGGGATTAACCACCACGATTATCAGGCCCCAGACCAGCAACAGGGCGGCCCAGGGAAACCAGTTCTTCATCAGGGCACTGATACTGGGGCTAGATTTTCCCCCACACTGCAGGTCATCCAGCCGCTTCCATGGATAATTAATTACCGGCACCCCCTTGGCATCGCCTCCCAGTTAGCGGAGAAATTGGATATCACGCCAATCCCAGATGCGGGCAGGTTGTAAGTCCACATTCACCGGCTTGATATTCCATAAGTATACTTCCCAGCTGACCGCCCCCCGGTAATGCACCCAAAAACTGAAGGCCGTGAGCGCCAGAAAAACGGTAATCATCATCCATTTAGGCCTTGGGGCCTGAGCCAGCGAGTCCACCACGGGAATGAGAAAATACACGAGAAATGGCGCCATATCCGCAAAAAAACGCGGCCCATATGAATGTCCCGCCCACCAATGGGGATAGGCCGATATTGCCAGCCAATGCAGACCGATGATGGCTACCAGGAAATAATCGACTTTTGCTATCCTTCCTGCTTTCATCTTTAAATATATTCCCAGAAAGGCCATAAAGAAGATGGGGGAAAAAAGTAATAAACCGCGAGCCGGGCTGATGAGATTACCCATTAATGCCTCAAAAAAACCGGCATTCAACCCGATTCTACCAGGAGAATAATATGGTGGGAGAAGGGCGTTATAAGTTGATAGATTAAATATGATAAATGGCGCAAGCACCAAGACTGCCCAAACCACGTAACGCCAAACGTATTGCCGATAATATAAAAGCACAAATAACGAAAAACAAATCAAGGCTATACTGTTTGTAGGTCTGATGATATAAGCCATGGCCAATAGCGCGCCGATATATTGGATCAACCATGGCCGCGAGTCCGCCCGTAGGATCAGATAGAGGGATAAGGTCAACATCAGCATAGAGGGCCCATGCTGATACAATTCGCGGCTTGCCTGGGACCAGGCGGGGGTGCAAAAAGCAAAAATAAATACTATTACTAGAGCATAACTGCGCTTCAAATCTAAACACGCAATAAGATAAATTATAACTGCGGTAATCGCCAGTATAAATGAAGCAATAAAACGTTCATATACTGAGTGGTATCGAATAATTGTAGCATTATTTACAAACCGACTTATGGTCCAGACAAAGGGTACCGCAATGATTGCTGTTCCTGCAGGGAAATAATTATAATAGTGATTATTAATTTTGACGATACCATAAAAGTTATTATCTTTAATTAGTTCAAGATGGTCATCCAGCTCCGTGCTGCCCTTATTGATGATATTTATCGCCGTGGGAATTATCCATCTGGCGTCGGAGGCAGTCATGATGGGGCTTTTTATATAACTTGCGAAGACCGCCAGGAAAATGATGAGCGGCAGGGCGCTTCTCCGGCAAAGCAGCCAAAAATTAACGGTCGCCATAACGTGCCCCCCAGGGGCCGGAAAGAACCGGCCTCCTGGCTCCTTTCCCCTGTTTCTCCCCTGCGGCGCCCTGGGCTTAACGCACTGGAAACCTGGCCACTAGTCTTTTAAACTTGGCAATTACCTCTGCCGGGGTCACCGCTAAGCGACAGGGATCACTCTTCCAACGGACCGCCAGGTTCTTGCAGCCTACGTCCCAACAGGGATAGCAGTCAAGATCCGCCGGTGGTTCGGCCACCTCGCAATTAGCATAGAAATTCAATCTCGCGGCGGGTTTGACCCCCCCGGTAAAAATAGCCAGGAAAGGAATGCGGGACAGGGCGGCGATGTGGTAGGCGCTGGTGTCCGTACTGATTACATATTTCCCCAATTTTACCGCTTCAATATAATCCGTGATCGTCTTGGTTTTACCCACCAGGCTGACTATCCCTTTGCCTTTGAAATGCTTGCTATTCTTGGTCCCCACCACCAGGGGGGTTAATCCCATGGCCTTAACGGCTTCCAGAAGCTGCGGATAATAAGGTTCCCACCAACTTCTCGCGGGATTGGTGGCGATCAGGCAGAGAACCACAAATCTCCGGGTCGCCTCGACTCCCATGTCGGCCAAGATTTGCAGTACCCTCTGCCGGGCTTCCGGGTAATCGGCCATGGGCACCAATTCATAGTCCGGTTCTAAGCCCAGCTTCCGGGTGTACACCAGATGCCGGTTAACCTCATTGTCCGCATTCATGATCCCCCAAAAGGTTTCAAACTCCATCTCCAGGTTGATAAAATTATAGACTTGCGAGACTGTGGGGATGGGTAACGGCGAAAATTTTCGGCCATTGGGGATGGCGATGAACTCATCAAAGATCTTAAATCCGTTCATCATCTCGATGTTCCGCTGATAGGTGGCCAAAAGCAGCTTCTTTTCCGGATAGCGATCCCGGAGCTTCTGAAAGGCGGAAATGCCCATCAACAAGTCACCTATGCCGTCATCCCGGATGATGGTAATGGCCTTGCTGAACTCCTGGGGAGCAAACGGCCGGCGCTGCTGTTCTTGGGCTTGGAGCTGCGCAATTTTCCGGGCCCAAAGCCGGCGCAACCGGAGTCTATCCAGTCGTCCTTTCCGCCAATCCCGGGAAGAACATTCCCAATGGTAAATCTCCGCGGCGGGGTTATATAACACCTTAAATCCCGCCTCCGCCAGCCGGAAACAGAAATCCGTATCCTGGGCCTCCTCCTTAAAATTCTCATCCAGTTGGAACCGGTCAAAAACGTCGTGCCTCATTGCCACCGCGGCGAAAGTCACCGCCGGCACCACGGCCTGGTAATTGGCCCTGGTAAGATCCCTGGGCTGCCGGGCATGGATATGAAAGCCATCCCCATGCGCATTGAATTCTATGCCCGCATGTTGAATGGTGTTATCCGCATAAAGAAGCTTGGCCCCCACAACCCCGATCTGCAAATCTGCCAGGGGATCGATCAAATTAGCCAACCAGTTAGCGGTAACCCGGGTATCGTTGTTGAGGAGCACCACATATTGACCCCGGCTCCGGTTTTCGATTAACCAATTATAATTTTTAGAGAAATAATATGAATTCAATTTAAATATTTTCAGGTTTTTATGACGGTTGGCGGCCAGACGGTAATATTGCCAGACCTCGGGTTCGGTGCTCCCGGTATCGCCCAACAAGATCTCGATTTGATATTTGTTGCTGGGGAACTTAATGATTGCTTCCAGGCAAGGTTGAATCAGATCCAAACGATTTTTAGTCAAAATAGCAATTGATACCAGCCCCTTGGTGTAATCTTGGGCATGGGGATAATCCTGCAGCCGCTCACCCTTGATTTTCCTAAAATACCGGTCAATGGCGAACCAAAGCCCTTTAACGCCATGTAACCGCAGGATCTCCCAGGAGAGGCGGGCGAGATGTAAATAGAATTTAATGGGGATTACTTTGGACAAGGGTGCCAAATTATTAACCTTTGTTAGTGTCTTAAATTCAGGGAGATGGTTGTCTGCTAAATGAAGTCGGCTTGATTTTGCCAAAGTTTTCGGGCGATCTGCCGATAGATCTTGACGAATGGAGATATAGCTAATTTTAATAGTTGATGTTTCAATATAAATAACTTTATATCACATTTTAATTTTGATCGAGAGTTCATATAGGGATAAAGCTTATACAAATCATCACGCATTAGCTTAGCGTAGCTTTCATTCTTAAACAAGATTCCCCTGTAGTATTCCGACAATATAACTTTTATAAATCTTGGTAATATATTGTTGGTTATGTATTTACAGCCTCTGATATAATCATCTTGATATTGATCCAATAGTTTTTTTGCATAAATAATACGGCTAGTTGCCATTCTTGTGCTCCAAGAGCAACTAGTGCCGTGTATACGCCATTGTGCAAGAGATTTATTTATAAATACATTACTATACCCCTTCGCAAAAATACGCAAGAATAAATCGTCATCCTCATATCCGGATAGCCTTTCATCAAAACCACCAACATCATTAAATGCCTTTTTTGATATTAGCGTGGCAGATGGAACCACAAACATATCCGCACTTAGGCATTGATCGATAGTTTTCTTAGGATGAACGGAACCGGTAAATGCTAAACAATCTAAGCGAACTAACTCCCCACCCTCACCTATTTCATCAACAGTACTATAAACCCATCCCAGTTCAGGATAATGATTCTCTAAAAAAGGCCTCACCAGATTTTCTAAATGATGGGGATACCAAATGTCATCTTGATCCAGGAAGGCAATAAAGTCTCCATTGGCAATACGGACACCATAATTTCTTGCCGATGATTGCCCACCATTTTCTTTATTGAAAATTAATAGGGGATATTTTTTTGCCAACTCTGTCAACAAAAGGCCAGAATCATCCGTTGATCCATCATTTACGACGATTATTTCATATGGTTTGAGCGTTTGATCTACAACGCTTTGGATTGCCTTTTCTAAATATTTCTCCCCATTATAAACAGGTATGACCACAGATATTTTTTTGTCAATTTTTGCAAGGTCGGGAGAAACATCATAAGCCTGTTCCAATAATCTTTGTCGATCTACGGGACAACCATTCCCTTGGAAAGAGAGGCTGAGAAAAAACTCGAACCCTAACGTATCATGAAAAGCCTTCTCTTTTAAATTAATATATCCCGCCTGGTATAGGTCGTTTATAATCAAACGAAAACTGGCCGGGGTAAAACGCCAGGCATGGATATCAATATATTCGGGTGCATCTTTCTTAGTCTCCAACATTTGTTTCGCTTCCGAGATACTGTGGGTCAGTTTGAGAGAGCCAAGTTCTTCTTGCGACCAAGATAGGTGGCCATCCCTGTACGCAACATAAGCAAAATGATCAAATATTTTTCCCACAGGATGCCTGGTTCGCTTTTCCAGATAAGCTTGTATCACCTCTCCGGTGCTGGTTAATGGTTGAAATATGTCAAAACAAAACCTTTTATCCGGGATAGCCAGGATTAATACACCATCTTCTTTCAAAAGAGACTCACAATCTTTTATAAAGCCGATAACATCGGGAATATGCTCTAGGACATGGGAAGCAATGATATAGTCATATTTATTATTCTTTATGAAGCTGGTAATCCGTTGTCCATCCGTCACATAATCGACTTCTTCTATCTTCGAGATGTCCATGTTGGGATCATCTTGATATTTTTGTTTAAGATCGGCCGCACAGGCATGATCTAGCGTCTCAACATTATATCCCAGTGATTTAGGAGCCACCGGATTATAACTTGGCCCGATTTCCAGACCGAAATCAGCGGCCTTGAATAAAGACCTAAGAATATCCATTCTATCCATAACGTATTTCCTTAACCCAAACCTCGTGCCCCGTAAGGAAGACAGCCTGGAAATTTGCCGGACAAGTAATTTTTCCTCAGATTGTTGCCATGGTGTCCCTGCATCTTGGTAGTCACACCCATCTTCGACCATATTTGATCTGAGGTCATTTCCTCAAGGCAATCCCCTGACCCCATCTACTAATCTGCAACCGACCCTAAGAAGTTCTCATACTGACGCACCACTCCCGGGGTGTCGCCCCAGCTCCTTATTTCCCCTCGCTCCAACCACAGGGCCCGGTCGCAAAATTTTAGGATCTGGTCAAGGCTATGGGAGACAAAGAGGATGGTGCCGCCGGCTTGGCGAAATTTGGCAATATGCGCATGGCACTTTTCTTGAAAAGCCGTATCTCCCACCGCCAGGACTTCGTCCAAGATCATAATTTCCGGGTCAACCGCGATGACCACGGCAAAGCCCAACCGCGTGATCATGCCCGAAGAGTACGCCCGCAGCGGCGTTTCCATGAAATCCTCCAGCTCGGTAAATTCACTGATCGCGTCAAACTTCTTATCCATCTCCCGCCGGCTGATTCCCAGAATAGAACCCAATAGATAGACGTTCTCCCGCCCACTCAACTCATGGTCGAACCCCCCTCCCAGTTCGATCATGGGGGCCACCTTTCCCGGCACCCGCACCGTGCCCCGCGTCGGTTTCATAACCCGGGCAATCAGCTTCAAGAGGGTGCTCTTGCCGGCGCCGTTCCGGCCGACAATGCCCAGCATCTCCCCGGGGGGCACCTGAAAAGTGATATTTTTCAAGGCCCAGAACTCTTCATATTCCATGTGGCCCTTGAAGGATTTGATGATGAATTCCTTAAAGGAATGGACGCGCTCTTTAGGTAATCGGTAGCGCACCGAAACATCTTGCAGGACGATGGGCAGATTCATGGACGCCGTTACAGGTCAGCTAAATATAATAGACAAAAGTATCCGCATATTTGGTGAACACCAGATATCCTATCAACAGACTTACCGTGGCCACGAGTAAGGCCAGACAGCAGGTCTCAAGATGCGGCAGCTCCCCCATAAAGATAGGCCATCGAAAACATTCGACAATATAAAACATGGGGTTCAATTTAAGAACGAAAAGAAATTTTTTGGGAACAATATCTAGAGGGTACACAATAGGCGTTAGATACATCCAGGGCATAAGAAATATTTGATACATATCTATTATATCATGGAAGAAAATTGCAGTGGCCGATAGCAAAAAGGATATCCCCACGGTGAACATGACTGCAAATAATAGCGGCACCGGCAAAAATAACAGAGACAAATGAAAACCCTTGCCTAAAATAGGTAATAGAATGAAGAGGGGAATCAAGGCTAATGACAGGTTAAACAGGTTGGATATAACTGTGGAAATAACAAATATCGCCTTAGGGATATATATTCTTTTGAATAACGGCCCATTATTCAGCAGACAATGGGAGGACGCTACTGTGCTTTGGGCAAAAAAATTCCAAAGTTGATATCCGGAGAGGAAATAAATAATAAAACTTTTTACCCCAAAACGGAAAATAGTGGAAAAAATAATTGTAAAGACGATAGTATTCAATAACGGATTGAGCATGCTCCAGAAAAAACCCAGCATTGAGCGCTTGTAGCGCACGGTCAAATCTCGGATCACCAAGTTATGGAGTAGATCCTTAAATTGAATTAATTCTGTTATATTTTCTTTAAGCACGAGGTTATCTTATATTTATCGGCTTAATGGTCTATAGAAGTTGATCTCAAGACTAACTAGTGTTAACCTGCAACTATCTTTTTATGTCTCTGCTCCCGGTGGATGGCTGTGGTCATGATACGTAAACCCTAAAAACTGTCAACCATTAATCGTATGGCCAGGAGTGGTCTACTGCCCCAAAGCGGGCGATTCCTAATTGACCTGCCCCAAGGAGTATACCAGAACTTAAGCTGAAGTTGGGGGCAATTGGGGCTGCCCCCCTTTGGGGTGCCATTTTGAATGAGAAAATTCCCCTTTTTTCCCTCTATGGGGTCGTGGTATATTTTGCCTGCACCCCTCAAGGATAGGGTTCTGTTGGGGAGCAACCTGAGCCCCTGGTGGGGAAGCAGATGGATGGGCAGGGCCGAGGTACCGATGAGAATGGGGACCAGGGTCAAGGCATCAGGAATTTGTGCTATCATGTTTTATCCGATAATGGTAACCAATTTGATAATTGGGGTTTTTCAGGGGTTGAGGAAAAGGGGTTCAAGACCCCGATCCGGTCAAACCCAGCCAAGACGCTCGATAAGCCCGGCGTAAGTTGTGCTTGCCCCCGAGGTCTTCTGGACGTATTCCCATGAACCTTGACATTTCGGAAATGCTGACTGATTTTTCCCAAGTCAATATAATGGCCTATGGGAATGCTCTATTAGGATATCTGGAGGGATTCTTGCGGTTGTCCAGGCCGCGTAGCTACCCTCGGGACCTGGATATCGTCTTGACCAAAGCCTGCAATCTTCGGTGTAAATTCTGTATTTCTTACGGTTCCTGCAAAGGCCAGCGCTGGATGGATTTTGCCTTATATGAGCAAATCGCCCGTCGGCTTTTTCCCTTCGTCACCACCATCTTTTTCTGTTCCGGCGGGGAGCCCCTGTTATATCCCCTGCTCCGAGAAGCATTAACACTAGCCCGGCAATATCGGACCATGACCGTTATGGTCAGCAATGGCACACTCCTGGATCGCCATACCGCCCAATGGCTGGTCCAGGACCAGAGCCTCCATAACCTGCGCATTTCCTTGGATGGGGCCAGGAAAAGGACCGTGGAAAGCATCCGCTGCGGGGCCAACTTCGAGTCCATCCTGGTCAACCTTGAGTATCTAGCAGCCTTGAAGATGGAGCGGGGCCTCACCTATCCCCGGTTGTCTTTTCAGTATGCGGTAATGCGATCTAATCTGGAAGAACTGCCGCAACTCTTTAAAATTTGTGCTCAACTGGGGGTGGATCAGGTCAAGGTGACTTACCTCAATGTTGCCAACGACATTGACCCCCAGGAGTCGCTGTTTCATCACCGGGAACTGGCCGCCCAGGTGTTTGCCAAGGCCCGGGCCCGGGCGCGGGAGTCCGGCATCCACTTGGACCTGCCACCGTTGATCGGCCAGGATAGAGGCCGCCGCAGATGTATGCGCCCCTGGCAATTTTCCCAAATTGATCCCGACGGTTCCATCCGGTTTTGCTATCACGCCTGGCGTCAGAGAATGGGATTATTCTCCGGTGATTTCGAGACTCACTGGAGAGGTGAGTATTATCAGAAGCTGCGCCGGACCCTGGATTCCCCAACCCCCTATTTCCCTTATTGTCGCTATTGTTCCACCCACCTGGGCTTTAACCAGGAAAGCTCCCACAAACAGAGCCTCCACGCCGACTCTTATGTGATTCCAGGGTTGGAACACCTGCAAGTTCCCTTTAATTCGAGGTTTGAAGAAAACTACAACTCATTTGAGGAACTCAAGGCAGCGCGGGGAGCTGAAGACTTTCCGCCCAACTCAAGGGTTGCCGCCATCTCATATGAATAAAACTTGGCACAAGTAATGGGGGCAGGTCAAGAGGCCCTCATGGCTCAGAAGGCTATTAGCTCTCTGGCGGGGAATTTTGTGTTCCCGGGTTCCAATCAGCGGCCGGTTGCCCAAGAGCTGTTCCGCCAAAAGGTCTGGGAGCCGGTGCTGAAGCGATTAGGGGCGCGCTACCGGCCGCCCTATTAGATGCGGCACACCTTCGCCACTTTCGCTGTCTCGGTGGAGGAAAATATCAACTGGGTGGCCCGGATGCTGGGGCATCAACGCCCGGTGGTGACCCTGGAGAAGTATAACCGGTTGGTGCCGAATCTGACCCGGTGGCATGGGCAGGCGCTGCTGGGGGCAGGGATTACCGGGGAAGGTTCCCCGGGAAGAATTCTACATCAGTAGGTATATCAGCATGTCATCCACAAATATGGTAGTCCCAACGGGACTCGAACCCGTGTCTTTGCCGTGAGAGGGCAATATCCTAGGCCGCTAGACGATGGGACCACGTCTTATTTTTATAACTAAAGGGGCCAGTCCTTGTCAATGGGGTTTTAGCCCCTGGGGGACCGGAGAAGCCAAAGGAATTCCCGGCCCGCTCCATTGCCGCCCCCGTTGCCGATGCTTAAGTTCCCAAGGGAAAGCCCCTATCCAGGGATGCAGGGGATAATTCATGGCCAAGTATCTGATTCACCACCACCTGGCCCGCCGGGAGCATTGGGACTTGCGCCTGGAAGTGGAGGGGGTGTTGAAATCCTGGGCCGTGCCCAAGGAGCCCTCTCCGGACCCGCAGGTAAAACGGCTGGCGGTGATGGTGGAGGACCATGCCTTGGAATACGGCGATTTTGAGGGGACCATCCCTGAAGGCCAATACGGGGCCGGGGAAGTGAGAATTTGGGATGCCGGCTCCTATGAGAATTTGAAGCCCCTGCCCATGGCCGCGGCCCTGGATCAGGGGCAGGTGGAGCTGCGCCTTCAGGGGCGCAGGCTGCAGGGCAACTTCGCCTTGATCCGTTTTAAAGGCAAGGGTAAGGAAAAGGAATGGCTCTTCTTCAAGATGAAGGACTGACCCTGGGATTTTCTGGTACCAGCCGGGCCGCGGCCTGCAAGTCTGCCGGGGTATTGAGATTCATAAAGCTGCGGCCTTGGGGGTCCAGGCGGGCCACCTCCTCCGGGGACAGCGCCAGGGGCCGGCACTCTTCCAAGAAGCGTCGCACATGACGGCCACCCCCATCCAAGAAAGCCGCGAGCCGGGGCAGGAGACGCACGGCATAGATGCCGGGGAAGGGCTGGGGCCCTCGGGAGGTATGGCAGATTACCGCAGTCCTGACGCCCTGGCCGGCCCGGGAGGCCAAGGCCGCCAGCAAAGACGGCTCCAAAAAAGGGGCATCCGCCGCAACCGCCAGCACCAGGGGGGTGCGGGCGTAAAACAGGGCGGTCTCCAGTCCCCCCAGGGGGCCTTGCCAGGGCCGGAGGTCGGTGAGAAGGGGCAGACCCAGGGAGAGATGGGACTGGGGCTGGTTGGTGAGCAGCCAGCATTCAGCCACCCAGGGGCCCAGCGCTTCTGCCACCCATAAAGCCAGAGGCCGGCCCCCCAACAGCAGGGAGGGCTTATCCTGCCCCAGTCGCCGGCTCCTGCCTCCAGCCAGAATGGCCCCGGTAATTGGTTGGGTAGACAAAGACCCCCCCTATATATTGCATCTATCCAAGGTTGTCAGGAGAAAAGCGGTGGCAGGGATCAGGATTCCGGTTTGTCCAGGATCTTTTCTTTCTTCACGTCCCGGTTCAGGTAGACGGCGCATCGCTGGCACGGACCGTTGCACAGGGTGTCGCTGAATTCCCGCACTTCGTAACAGGGGCGCCAGGGGAGTTTATAAGCCGCGCAGTCTTCCTTTTTCTGGCAGTCAAAGATATTCCAGCAAGGGGCCAGGACCATCAGGTTGCGGAGGCAGGCCAGGGTGAAGCCCCGGTCGTGGATCAGGCGGTTGATCTGGTTGATCTGGGAGACGTCAAACGTGGAATAGAGGCGGTTGTTGGTATTCTTCTCCCTTAAGGGTTTGATAAAGCCCTCTTTTTCATATTCCCGAATGCGCTTCTGGGAGAGGTTCACATGGCGGGAGACTTCATTGATCAGAAAGAGGTCGCCTTCGCCTGGAGCCCGTTTGTTTTTTCCTCGGGGCATGATCAATTCTATAAGGGATTAAGTTTAAACAAATTTTACATAAAACGCTTCGATATACAAGAAAAAATTAGGCCCAAAAAATTTTTTTCAAATGGGGAGAAAGGCCCCGGGAATATCCTTCCAAGCCCCAGGCCAACTCCTGGAAACAGTTGTTGCCCCGAAACCAGGTGAGGTCACCCTGGACCGCCAGCACCCGGCGTTTGCCGGCGCCCCAGGGTGAAATAGGGCCTGGTGGCTGGTCTGGTTACCGATCACTTCTTTTTTGATAGCCACTTCACCTGCTCCATCACCGCCTCGGCCTCTGCTTTCTTCCCCTCCTGGCTATAGGCCACGGCCAAGTTGCGGTAAAAGCTGACATTGTCCGGGGTGAGCCGGATGGCCTCTTTGAAGAGGGGGATGGCCTCTTTGAACTTGCCCTGCCTGGCGTAAGCAATGGCCAGATTATTATAAGCAGAGGGATATTTGGGGGCCAGGGCCAGGGTCTTTTGGTACATGGCCATGGCCTGATCTAGCTGGCCCCGGTTCACCAGGTCCATGCCCAGATGGTGATAGGCCATGTAATTGTTGGAGTTAATGTCGATGGCCCGGGTGAAGAGGGTCTGGGAGTTGCGCCAGTAGCCCGCCTGCCCCCAGGAGGCCAGCAGACAGGCAACCAGTAAGGCGGCCGCGCTGCTTGATAGCACCATACTCCGGTGCCGCCACCCGGCCGTTGCCTCGGATATACCCCAGGCGGCGATGATGAAGAGGCCAATAAACGGCACATAGGTATAACGGTCCGCCATGGCCTGGCCCCCCACCTGCACCAGCCCGATTACCGGCAGCAGGGTGCCCAGGTACCAGAGCCAGCCCACCGCCAGGTAGGGATGACGGCGGGAGCTATAAAGGAGAAAAATCGTCAGGACCAGAAGGGCCAGGCCGGCCACTGCCGCTTCCCACCAAGGCACCGGCGCCAGGGGGTAAAAAAAGATCATGGGGTAAGGCCAGAACAGCTTCACCAGATACTGGACATAGGCCACCAGGGCGTTGGCGATCCGGGGCCCCAGAGGCCGGATGGCCATGGGCATCACCGCGCCGCTCCCCTTCTGGGCCGCCATGGTAATGAGACAGGAAAGCCCGGTCAAGAGAAGCAGGGGAATTTTTTCCTTGAGCAGTTGCCAGTAAGCCCATTTGGCAGCCCCTGGCTGGGGCTCGACGCTATCGGTTGCACCCGGTGCCGGCCCGGGTCCGCCCGGGACCCGGCCCAAGGGCCAGTAGTCCAGAAGGAGCAGGACAAAAGGCAGGGTGACCACCATGGGTTTACTCATCAGGCCCAGGACAAAGGCCAGGATCACGGCCAGGTAGCGCCATACCGAAGGCGCGGCCACATAGACCGCGTAAGCCCACAGGGTGAGCAGCCAGAAAAAGGTGCTCAGGACGTCCTTTCGTTCCGCCACCCAGGCCACCGACTCCACGTGCAGGGGGTGCAGCGCGAAAAGGGCGGCCACCACCGCGCTGGGCCAAAGGCCCCCGGTTACCCGGGCCAGAAAGAGGAAAAGGAGAATCGTGTTGGCCAGATGCCAGACCGCGTTGGTGAGATGGTGACCCCCGGGCCACAGCCCGAAGATTTGGACATCCAGCATGTGGGACAGCCAGGTCAAGGGGTGCCAGTTGCTGGAGTGGAACGCTCTAAAGGCCCATTTTACACCGGGCCAGGTGAGCCCGGCCCGGACCATGGGGTTATGGGTGACATACATGTCGTCATCGAAGGTGAGGAAATCGTGGTGGCTCACCTG
>JAGVAH010000152.1 GCA_020060385.1 Syntrophobacterales bacterium
CGGCCTGCGCCGCGGGCCTAGCCCAGGGCCTGTCCCTGCCGGAAGCGGTGAATCAGGCCCGGACCCTGGTGGCCCAAGCCCTGCGCTGGGGCCTGCCCCTGGGGGGCGGCCGGGGGCCGGTCAATCCTTATGCGCCTTTCGCCCGGGACGCAGCCCGCTACCAGGTGACCAAAACCCTCCAGGAGGCCGCGGCCAGGTTGCAACAAGAGGATATCAGCCCCCTCATCCCCGAGGTGATGAGCAATCTGGGCTATGCCGCGCCGTATGCTGAAGGCCCCCAGGACGTAGCCGCGTTTCCCGGGCGGCTGGTGGGCAGCCCCCAGGGATTGCTGATTCCCGCGCCCCCCGCGTTTGGGGCCTCCCCGCCACTGGCCGCGGTGATTCTCGCCGCGGCCGACGCCCATCCCCAACTGCGGTCAGCCATGAATATTAAGTATCTTGCCGATCTGGAAAAAATAGCCACTTTACTCTCCCTCAAGGTGGCCACTCTCCCGGAGTCTTCAGAATATGCGACAACCACGGGCGGGTCCGAGGGAAGCCTGGGCCAGCGGGTGGCCGCGGTGTTCCAGGCCGGGGAGCCGCCTGCGGATGTGCTCCAGGATCCAGGAGGAGGGGGCAGGGAACCTTTGAGCTATATCCTGGGGTCTGACCCCCAGGCGGTGGCGGAAAAGGTCCTGGCCCTGAAGAACGCCCTGGCCGCGGCCGGGAAATGGGGATGATCTGGTGGGGTAGGGCCGGGAAAAGACAGGGATGAAGGCAGGGAAACCCGGACCGGTTAAAAATTACTGCAGCGCTTCTCCTCTTCCCTATTCTTAGTTATTACCGCAGGTGCGGGAAGACGAAGAGTTAAGGTCCGGCTGCGGGGCAGCCGGGAGACTTGCCGGCAGAGATCCATAATTTCCTGGAAGTCGCCCCGGTGATATTCGGGCAGGGGACCATACTGCACCAAAACATAATCATTGATCTTCGGGCCCCGGAATCTAAGAACCAGCATTTCCCAGGCAGAACCACCTTCTGCCAAGGCCACCGGCAGGATGGCCACCCCGTGCCCATTGGCGAAACGGATGAGGCATTGGGTGGCCGCCAGGACTTGCCGGTGATGGATTAAAACGATTTGCGGGCCCAGGATCTGGAAAAGCTCCTGATAATTTCCAGACAAAGGCGGGCCATCGTGATTCAACCCTTCCATAGTTCAGTTTACCTCCGAAACTTTATCTGGGTTTAATGCCGTGGCGCTATTCAGAACCCATCGATCCGCTTAGCAGCGGTGCCCAGGATCTACCAATTATCCCGGGCATCCCTGAAGTTCACGAAGGCCACATATAATCCCATAATTATGCTGCCACACAAAACCCCGGCCGCAAAAAACATCAGGCATGAGATCATGATTATTCCTTTCTTAACCTGTACCAGTAAGGTTGTCTTGGCATTACCTGTGCCGGTTGCTTACACCATACACCCTGATTGTTAAATGCGAATTAATACTTTGTTAGTTTTTGATGACCACCGTTTTTTTCTGTCACGGGAAAGTGCAGACAGGAGTGGGAAGGAAGAGGGGAGAGGGCAAGGAGGGGACGATCCCTGGCTCCCTTTCTCAGAAGTGCGTAACCGATGTTATAAGTCTGCCGGGGGGGTGTCCGCGGCCACGGGCACTACGGCCTCTTCCGCAGTGCGGCTCTGCTCCCCCCCGAAGACGCGGATGGCCAGGATGGAGAGTTCATACATGCAGTAAATGGGAATGGCCACCGCGGTCATGGTGACGATATCCGCGTGGAACGCGGCCACCACCGCGCTGAGGAGGATGGCCACCCGGCGGTTCCGCCGCAAGAAATCCAGATGGACGATCCCGGCCCGGGCCAGGATGAGGAGGATCAGGGGCAGTTCAAAGACCACCCCGAAGAGCAACAAGAGACGCAGGCAAAAGTTGATGAACTGGGTGAGATTGAGCATGGAGAAGAGGATATCGCTCTCATAGGCCAGGGAAAAGGAGATGATCAGGGGCCAGACCAGGTTGAGGAAAAACAAGTCCCCCAAAATAAAGGCCAGGGTGCCCAAGGGAATAAAATAATAGACATATTTCTTTTCTTGGGGGTAGAGCGCGGGCGCGAAGAACAACCAGATCTGATAGAGAATCACCGGAAAGGCCAGGGCCAGGCCGGTGATCATGGAGATCTTCATCTGCACAAAAAAGGGTTCCAGGGGCGCCATGTAATTGAGCTTGTGGGGCGTAACCCGGGGAGGTTTGGGCTTGAGACCCAGGCCCTTGAGGGCGGGGAATTTTTGGGTAGCCCAGGTGGTCACCGCGTATTCCCATTTTTGGGTGAGGGACGGCTCCCGGAGGGGCTTCTGGATGAAGCGTTGCACCGTGGAGGCCATGGGCCAGGCCACGGCCATGCCGATGAACATGGCGATGATAATGACGATCAGGCGCTTGCGCAGCTCCTGGAGATGATCCAAGAAAGACATCTCGGTCAAGAGGGCAGATCCTCCCGGGCGGGCTTTTTTGATTGTAATCCATTGAACCGGGAAAGGCAATGAGGCTGAAGGAAGGGGGGGAGTGGCTGAGCCTAAGTTTTGCGGCTTCTAGTTCTCTCCCTCACGGGGCCTGGCGGCGAGGGAGTCGTTGGCCGCGGGCTCGTCCAGGAGTTGCCGCACCCGCTGGAGTAGACCGATGGTGGCAAATGGCTTCTGCAGATAATAGATTTCCTGGCCTTCCAGGTGTTGGTGCAAAGGGGCGTTTTCCGCATAGCCGGAGATGTACAGGATTTTGGCCTGGGGATACAAGGGCTTCAGCCGCTGGGCCAATTCCAAACCTCCCATTTCCGGCATCACCACGTCGGTGAGAACCAGGTGAATCGGTCCCTGGTGTTGGGCGCTGAGATCCAGGGCGTCAACCCCATGCCTGGCCTCCAAGACCTTAAAGCCCTGGCGTTTAAGGACTGAGCTAATGAGTTGGCGGACCCCGTCTTCATCTTCCACCAACAAGATGGTCTCCTGTCCCCCATATTCTTCCAGGGATTGGGAGGCCAGGGCATCCGGCTCCATGACCTCATCGATACGGGGGAGATAGATCTTGAAGGTCGCGCCCTGACCCCGTTTGCTGTGCACGGTGATATGGCCGCCGCTTTGCTTGATGATCCCATAGACCGTGGAGAGACCCAAGCCGGTTCCTTTGCCCATTTCCTTGGTGGTGAAAAAGGGCTCGAAGATGCGGTCTTTAGTCTCCGGGTCCATGCCGCAGCCATTGTCGCTCACCTTCACCAGGACGTAAGGTCCGGGCTGCACTTCCATATGGCGGCGGCAATAAGATTCATCCAGGTCCACGTTGGCGGTGGCAATGGTCAGCCGTCCCCCCCCGGGGCATGGCATCCCGGGCGTTGATGGCCAGATTGAGGATTACCTGTTCGATCTGTCCCGGGTCACCCATCACCCGGCCCAGAGCGGCATCCAGGTCGATGCTCAGGTGGATATCCGAACCGATGAGGCGCTCCAGCATGTTGCCCATGTTTTCCATTACCTGGTTCAGATCCAGCACCTTGGACTGGAGCATTTGTTTGCGGCTGAAAGCCAGGAGTTGGCGGGTCAGGGACGCGGCCCGGTCCCCTGCCTTTCTGATCTCCGCCACGTCTTGACGCAGGGGGTTATCCACCTCCAGGTAACTGAGCACCAGTTCGCTGTAGCCGTTGATGGCGGTCAGGAGATTGTTGAAGTCATGGGCCACACCACCGGCCAGACGGCCCACCACTTCCATTTTCTGGGCCTGGAGCAACTGCTCCTTGAGCCTTTTGCTCTCGGCGATATCGGTGTTCATGACCACGATGCCGGTAATCCCCCCGGCGGCGTCGAGAAGGGGGGCGGTAAAGACGCTGATATCAATGGGAGAGCCGTCTTTCCTGTGGCGGCGCAACTCCACGCCGTTCAGAGATTCGCCGTGGAGAATCCGTTTGAGGAGGGCCCGGGACTCCTCCGTCTGGTCCTGGGGCGCCGCGGGCACCAGCCGCTCCAAGACTTCTGCTTCTTGCCAACCGAACATCCGTTCGGCCGCGGGATTCCACATGCGCACGCGCCCCTCGGGGTCCATGACGAAGATGGCCAGGGGGGAGGCCTTAATCAGGGCCTCCTGGGTCTGATGCGCCTCCCGCAGGGCCTCTTCCCTTCTCTTGCGGGCGCTGGTGTCCCGGTCAAAGGCGAGGATATATTTGCGGTTTTCCATTTCCATCAGGCCCGCGTGGATTTCCACCGGGAACATGGTGCCGTCTTTACGCTGGTGGGTAATTTCTTCAGTAATCCATTCCCCGGCCATGATGCGGGACATCCCGCCATTATATGGAGCCATACTGGCCGCGGGGTCCAAGGCGGTAATGTTGAGGTCCAGGATCTCCGGCACCGTGTAGCCGTGCATGGCCGCGGCCGCGGGGTTGGCGGCCACGATCTGGCCCACCTCCTCCCCTGCCGCTTCCATAATCAAAATGGCGTCAGGCGCGCTGTCAAAGAGCATTTTGTAGCGCTCTTCACTTTCCCGGAGCAGGGCTTCGGCCTTGGTCCGGGCGGTGATATCGAGCCCGGTGCTGATGATGTACTCCACTGCGCCCTGCTTATCGAATAAGGTCGTATCTGACCAGGCGATGAGACGGCGTCCCCCGTCTTTGGTGACCAGGTATTTCTGGCCATTCACCGGCAGGCGGTGGTTTTGGGGGTCCTGGAAGCGGGCCCTGGCTTTTTCCAGGTCTTCCGGGATCACCAGATAATCCCAGAAATGCTGGCCCTGCAACTCTGCCAGGGTATAGCCGGTGATGTCCTCAAAGGCCTGGTTGAGGCGGACAATGCGTCCCTGGGGGTCGAGAACCAACACCAGGGCGCCAATGGTATCGAAAAGGGCGGTAACAAAGTCCTTTTCCCGGAGCAAGGACTCCTCCGCCCGTTTCCAGGCGGTGATGTCCCGGATATACTTAATTACTCCCTTGGTCTTGCCGGTATCCCTATCCAGGAGCGGAAAGGAGTAAAGATCCAGCCACCCCACCGCCTTGCCGCCAGCTCCCAATTTGGGGATGATCTTCCCGGCTGCCTCCCCGGTCTCCAGGGTACGGCAGCCGGTACATTCTAGACACTGCTCCATCCGGCCCAAAAAGGCCTCGTAACATTTTTTTCCCACCAGAGGCAGGGCGTGGGCAAACCATTTTTCCAGGGTGGGATTGACCTTCAAGATCCGGAGACTCTTGTCTAAAATGCAGATGCCGTCCTGGATACTGGCAAAAAGATTGGCCTGGAAGTGCTCTCCCTTCTCCTTTTCTTTCAGGCCCACTTGTTCAAAGTAGCAATAGATGAACCCTCCCAGGGCAATGATGGTGAGGAGGAGGACCATCCGGGAATATAGTTTGTATTTGGGAACAACCACCAGAAAGGTATCCCATAGGGACCCATGTTGAGCAAATAAAATCTCTCCGGCCACATCTAGGCTCAAGGATATGAGGCCTATGAGAATCACTACGAAGACGATTTTATACTTGCTGATGAACATCGAGATTCCAGTCAGTACCCATTTTCCAGCAAGTGTATGGCGCTTCCGGGGGATAGGTCAATATTCTGCATTCTTCAACTATTAAACAATCGGCAGATGGCCGCAGAACCTGAAAATCTTTTATGGAAAAAAGTGAGGGAAATTGCGGACCGGGAAGAGAATTGGGGGCAGTGGCCTCGCCGCCCGGTGACCGGGGAGGGACATGGTTGGGAGCTTGCGGGTTTAGTATAGCCGGCTCACCAGTTTGCCGTGGCGATAAAGAGAGATGTGGCCGTCCTGGGAGACACAGACACCCAGAACCCCGGGGCTCCAGGCAGTAAACTCCCGGGTGACCTGATGGCGGATGCCACTGCCCAAATCGTCTCTTTCCGGGGGCAGACGGGCACTGGTGGCTTTGAGGCGGGCCCGAAACTGGCAAGCTTCCAGATGGTCGTTAAAGAGGAGAGCGCCGTCGGATTTGGCCAGCCCCAGCAGGTGGCGCAACCAGCGCTCCTGGAGGGGCACGGGTTTCTCCAGGCGCACCTGGTTTTCCAGGGGAGTGTCGGCGGCCTCCAATTGCCCCCCGCTCAGGCCCAGGAGCAGGATGCTCCCATGGCCAGCCCGGGCCACCATGGTCAACAAACTCTTCAGTCTGGAGACCTCCGCCCCGTGCCGGCCCGGGCAAACCTCCTTCACCTGGCGCTCCAACTCCTGCCAGAAGATGTCCTGAAACAGAGGGATATGGAGATGGCCGTGGCGATACTCCAGCAAGGAGAGGGGGATGCGGGGGTTTTGCCGGCCCTTTAAGGCCAGCCAGAAGCTGATCCGGCCCCGGTAGGAGACCGTGGCCAGGGGCAGCACCGTCCGCCAGGATCTCGACGTGGTCAGTTGCTGGTGTCTGCCCTTGGTGAGCTGCAGGAGGCCGATGATCCGCCCCTTATAGAGGGCCAGGAAGGTGGTGCGGCCATCCGCGTTCAATAAAAATTGCTTGATGGACTGCACCCCTTCATCCAGGGAGCCGTAATTGTCTTCATGGTAGAGAAGCAGGCTGGGCCAGCGCCGCTGGTGGTATTCCAGGGGCCGGGCCCCGGAGAGGATGGCAAAGCCGGTGTAGAGGCGCTCCCCTTCGATGGAGTAATACAGCAGCCGCTTGAACAGGCGCCAGGCCCGGATGACCGCCTCTTCCCGGCCGGTGCCGGGATAATCGCAACGCCGCAAATCCGCGGCGCTGTGAAGCATGGAGCCGATATAAGGATTATCCTGGGCGTCCAGCTTGATGGTGGCGCAGGGGGCCCACTCCAGGCTTTGCAGATATCCGGCCACCACCTGTTCCTCCAGGGAGTAGGGGGTAAAGCCCAGGGCATTCAAGTCGCCCCCCGGGGTCAGGGACAACTGGTGGAGGGCCAGGCGTCCGAAAAGGACGCTGAGAAAACGGATATGAAAGGGAGAAAGCAAAAAAGTCGCCTGGGGGGTGCGCAGCCAGAGATCCACCGGCATGTCCCCCAATTCCAGGCGGATCAGGTGGGACAACCCTTCCACCTCCCGGAGGGACAGGTTGGGATAGATGCTCCCTTTGATCTCCACCGGCCGGCGCTGGAAGTACATGGCAAAACAGGGGAAAAGTTCCAGGCCCTGGGCCTGCCGGGGCACCGCGTCCCGGGGCTGCTCCTCCCCGGGGATCACCTGGCAACTGGTGATGTCATGGATGAGGCGCAAGACTTCGCTGGTGGTCACCAATGACCGGAGACGCTCCCCAAAGGAGGCTGGCGGCTGCAATCGCACTCTGGCCATAAATCCCCTGGTAAATGAAAGTTATCAGTTATCAGTAATCAGTAATCAGTAAATGCACCCGGTCTGTTCTCATA
>JAGVAH010000092.1 GCA_020060385.1 Syntrophobacterales bacterium
TGCCAAAAGTTCTTTCCTCTTATCCCCTCTCCCCCCAGCGGGGGGAGAGGGTTAGGGTGAGGGGGGGCGGAAAAAACTTTTGGCAACCAGTATAAATAATTGCTGTTAGATTGCGACTTGGTATTATTGCTCACTGCTCACTGCTCACTGCTCACTGCTCACTGCTCACTGCTCACTGCTTACCGCCTCTCCAGCCGCCAGGCCACCCAGGTGAAGCTCTTTTCCGGGGGGAGTTCGATGGTCCATTCGTCCCGGGTGCGGCGCTGGCTGACGGCCCAGCCGCTCTCGCGGTAGAGCTGCTGCAGGTCCTCCTCCTGGGTGTCCCGGAAGCCGGAAAGGATTAAGGTCGCCTCGGGTGCGGCCAGCCGGAGGAGTTCTGCCACCTTCTCCAACTGCAACGCCGCCGGGAGGTTGGCCACCACCGCCTGGAAGGGACCTTTAAGGCATTCGGTGGAGCCCCGGGCTAACTGGAGCGTGGCGGCCAGGTGGTTGTCCCGGGCGTTCTCCTGGGAGAGGCGCACCGCCTTCCAGGAGATGTCCACCCCCACGCAGAGTTTAGCCCCCAGCGCGGCCCCGGCCAGGGCCAGGATGCCCGAACCGCAGCCCACGTCCAGCAGGCGGACCCCGGAAAGGGGGGTGGCGGCCAGCAGTTCCAGGCAGAGGCGGGTGGTGGGATGGCCGGGGGGAAAAGAGCTCCTGGCCCGCACCGTGAGGACGCTCTCCCCGGGCCGGACCCGGCAGGGGCGCCAGGGAGACTTCAGCAACAGACCCGGCAATCGCAGCAGCAAGGGATTTTCCTCTTCATTAAACCTGGCCTTGTTTTAAATAAGGATGGTGCTTAAATAATAGTCTGTAGGGGCGTACGCCAGTCTCTCCCCCTTGATGCGGCCTGTATGGGGGGGCCCCGGCAGCAGGCGGTTTTGTTCCCAAGTGATCTGGGTTAACGGGTCGTTTGCCGATTGACCCCATGGCCCTTTTGGGTTAAGAAATAAAGGGTTGAAAAAGAAAATTACCAATTATTTCGGGACTTAGAAAGAAAAAAAGGGCCAAGCCCCGGCTGCTTATGGAAAAGACCCTCCTGACCCGGGTCGGTTATGAGAAAATCATCAAGGAACTGGAGATCTTGAGCCGCGTGGAGCGGCCCCAGATCGTCCGGGAACTGATGGAAGCTGCGCAGGAAGGGCGTCTGGAGAAGAACCAGGATTTTCAGGCGGCCCTGGCTCAGCGGCAGCGGCTGGAAAAGCGGATCCGGCAGTTGCAGCAGATCCTGGCCAATGCCGAGGTGCTGGTGGGCAGCAATCTTCCCCCCACCAAGGTGCGGTTCAATTCCCAGGTGCGCATCGTCAACTTGCGGGACGGCCAGGAGCAGGAATTCCTCCTGGTGAGCGCGGTGGAGGCCGACGCCACCCAGGGGCAGTTATCCATCGCCTCCCCCCTGGGGCGGGCTTTGTTGGGACGGGCCCGGGGTGACTGCGTACATATTCAGACCCCCCGGGGTCCCCGCTCCTACCAGATTTTGGACATCCGGATGGCGGAGCCATGAGCGGCAACCACTCCCTCCATGCGCATCAGCAGCGGTTTGCGAGTAGCTCCTGGCGTCTCTCCCTGGCCTTCTGGACGCAACTGCTCTTTTTCATCGTGGAACTGGCGGGGGGGCTCCTCACCAACAGCCTGGCCCTGCTGGCGGATGCGGGCCACATGTTCAGCGACGTGGCCGCCCTGGGCTTGAGTTTTCTGGCCCTGCGCTGGGCCGCCAAACCGCCCACCTCCCAGAAGACTTACGGTTACCACCGGCTGGAAATCCTGGTGGCCCTCCTCAACGGCGTGGCCCTCTGGGCCATGGCCGCGTATATCTTTTACGAAGCCTACGGGCGCATCTTTCAGCCGCCCCAGATCAACACCGTGCCCATGCTCATCATCGCCTCCCTGGGACTGATGATCAATCTTTTCGGGGTCTTTATCCTTTTTCCCACCCGGGAGCACAACATCAATCTGCGCTCCGCGTTTCTACACCTTCTGGCGGACTCCCTGGGGTCATTGGCGGCCATCGCCGCGGGTGCGGCCATCCTCTGGAAAGGCTGGTACTGGTTCGACCCCCTGGCCGGCGGCATCATCGGGGTGCTGATCATTGGCGGCAGCTGGCAATTGATCCGGGAGGCTACGGATATCCTCATGGAGGCCGCTCCCCGCCATATCGACCTGGAGGAGGTGACCGCGGCCCTGGAAGAACATCCCCTGGTGGACAAGGTGCACGATCTCCACATCTGGACCATTTCTTCCGGGATTTACGCCCTCAGCGTCCATGTGAACAGCAGCAACCCCGAAGACCGGGACTGCCTCACCTGGGAGTTGGAGGAGCTTTTACGGCGCCGCTTCGGCTTGGAGCATAACACCATTCAGATAGAAGGCCCGGGATTTCATGATCCCCGGGTATGTCCCTTGACCCGTCTGGAAGGATTGAATAAACGGGACCACCATCACCACTAGCCAGCACTTGCGGCAGACCTGAACCAGAGGAGGACCCATGGCACCGAATCGCTGGGAATTGAAACCTGAGAGCCTGCGCGCCGTCTGCGACGCTGATAGTTTGGGATTTGAAACCACTATGGATTTAACCCCCTCCAAGGAAAAGGTGGTGGGTCAGGAGCGGGCCAAGCACGCCCTGGAATTCGGCTTGGCCATTAAAGACCTGGAATATAACGTCTTTGTGGCCGGTCCCCCCCGGGCCGGAAAAACGGAAATGATCAAGGCCTATGTGGCGGAGCTGGCCGCGTCCGAACCTGCGCCTCCGGATTATATCTACGTCTATAATTTCCAGGACCCGGAGAAGCCCAAGGCCCTGGGTCTGCCCCCGGGCCAGGGCCGGGTCCTGAAGGCCGACATGGATGAACTGATCTCCACCCTGAAGGTGCAGGTCCCGGAGGTCTTTGAGAGCGAGGACTATACCCAGCGCCGGGAAGCCCTGGTGCACCGCTTTGCCCAGGAGCGCAATACCATGCTCCAGGAGCTGGACGAAAAGGCCACCAAGGAGGGGTTCATCCTCAACATCTCCCAAACCGGCCTGATGATCTTCCCCGGCAAAGAGGGCAAACCCATGAGCGAGGATGAGCTCAAGGCCCTCAACGACGAGGATCGGGAAGCCCTGCGCCAGAAGTCCACCGCTCTCCATACGGAAATGAACGAAGTCATCCGCAAGATCCGGAAGATGGAAAAAGAATTCCAGGAGATGGAGAGGAAGTTGGACCAGGATGTGGCCCTCTACGTGGTGGGGCACCTGATCCAGGAATTGCTGGAAAAGTACAAGGATCTCCCCACGGTGACCGAATATTTGGGAGAGGTGCAGAATGATATCCTGAAGAATATCGAGGATCTGAAGCGCCGGCCCGGCGCCCAGAGCCCCTTTCCCTTTCCCGCCCCGGAGCCCAGTTTCGTGCAGTACCAGGTGAATGTCTTTGTGGACCACTCCGAAACCAAGGGAGCGCCGGTGGTGATGGAGATCAATCCCACCTATCCCAACCTCTTCGGCGCGGTGGAGCGCCGGGCCCAGTTCGGGGCCCTGGTCACCGACTTCACCCTCATCCGCGCCGGCGCCCTGCACCGGGCCAACGGCGGCTACCTCATCTTAGAGGCCATGGACCTGCTGCGCTGGTTTTTTTCCTATGAGGCCCTGAAACGCTGCCTCAAAGACCAGCAAATCAAGATCGAGGACCTGGCGGAACAATTCGGACTGATTTCCACCCGCACCCTGCAGCCTCAACCCATCCCTTTGCAGGTCAAGGTGGTCATCATCGGCGATCCCTATATTTATCAGATCCTCTATATCTACGATGAAGATTTCCATAAGTTCTTTAAGATCAAGGCCCATTTCGATTGGGAGATGAAGAAGACCCCGGACCATATCCAGAAGTTCTGCGAGGGCGTGGCCGGGTATATCGCCGCCGAGAAGCTCATGCCGGTGCATAAAACCGGCATGGCCCGCCTCCTGGAATACGCCGGGGAATTGGCCGGGCACAAGGAAAAGCTCACCCTGCAATTGAAGGAAGTCCTGGACGCCTTGAAAGAAGCCAATTACTGGGCCAAGAACAACACCCACGAGGTGATCTTCGGGTCCGACGTGGAAAAGGCCATCCAGGAGAAGACCTACCGCTCGGACCTGCCGGAAGAGAAGATGCAGGAGTTCATCGACGAAGGCATGCTCTTCATTGAGACCAGCGGCCAGGTGGTGGGCCAGATCAACGGCCTCTCCGTCTATGCCCTGGGAGACCACGCCTTCGGGCGCCCCAGCCGCATCACCGCCACCATCGCCCTGGGCAAAGAAGGGGTGGTGGCCATCGACCGGGAATCCCAGCTCTCCGGCAATATCCACACCAAAGGGGTGATGATCCTGGCCGGCTACTTGAAGAGCCGCTTTGCCCAGGATAAGCCCTTGACCCTGTCCGCCAGCCTCTGTTTCGAGCAGAGCTACGGCATGGTGGAGGGGGATAGCGCCTCCGGCGCGGAACTTCTGACCCTGCTCTCCGCCCTGGCCGACGTGCCCCTGGCCCAGAACATCGCCATCACCGGCTCCGTCAGTCAGCGGGGCGAGTCCCAGCCCATCGGCGGGGTCAACTATAAAATTGAAGGTTTCTATAAGGTCTGTAAGGCCCGGGGCCTGGACGGCACCCAGGGGGTCGTCATCCCCAAGGCCAACGTCCAGGACCTGATGCTCAAGAAGGAAGTGGTGGACGCGGTCCAAGACGGCAAGTTCCACGTCTGGGCCATCGGCCATATCGACGAGGCCCTGGAGCTGCTCACCGGCCTGCCTGCGGGTAAGCGCCTCCCCGACGGCGCCTGGGAGCCGGATACGGTTAATGACAAGGTGGACAAGAAGCTGCGCCACATGATGGAACTGGCCAAGGAACTGATGAAGGGAGGAGAGGAGGGGGGCGGCAAATCATCTCCTGCGGCTCCGGCTCCTGCCTGCGGGAGGTGATCGTGAGAAAAGCCTATCTACTGTTTATCCTGGCGTTGCTATGGGCCCTGGCTGCTCCGGCCCTGGCCTCCGGCCCCGGACCGGGAGTATCGCCGGACGCGGCCCTAACCAAGCTCCAGGAAGGCAATGCCCATTTCGCGGCGGGCAAGCTGAAACACCCCCACCAGAATAAGGAGCGGCGGGTGGAAACCGCCGCTAAGGGCCAGCAACCCTTTGCCACCATCCTCGCCTGCGCCGATTCCCGGGTGCCGGTGGAGCTGATTTTTGACCAGGGGGTGGGAGACCTCTTTGTGGTGCGGGTGGCCGGGAACGTGGCCGGGGTGGATGAGGTCGCCTCCATGGAATACGCGGTGGAGCATTTGCATACCCCCTTGCTGGTGATTATGGGCCACAGCAAATGCGGGGCGGTGGCCGCGGTGGTGGAAAACGTCCGCCTCCACGGCAGCCTGCCGTCCCTGGCCTCCAAGATCAGGCCCGCGGTCTTCAAGACCCGCATGGCCCACCGGGGTCTGAAGGGCGACGCCCTGGTGGCCGCGGCCATTAAGGCCAATGTGCAGCAGGCCATGGCCGACGTGATTATCAGAAGCCGGATTGTCAAGGACCTGATCAAGTCCGGCAAACTGCAAGTGGTGGGCGCCCTTTATGACCTGGAGAGCGGTAAGGTGGAATGGCTGGGGCCCCACCCGGACCAAAAGGAGTTGGTGGAAGGTAAAGCCCGGGCCAGGTGAGGGAAGGTCAAACGGTTGATTTTTCCGGGGAGGAGGAAGGCATGAGAGGCATTGGCACCCCCTTGATCCTCGCGGGTTTGCTGGCGGCTCTTCTTCTGGCGTCGGCCCAGGCCGCCCCCGGCCCGGTAATCCTCCACGAAAAAGACCGGGGCCGCGCCTTTACTCTTAAGGTGGGGCAAAAATTGCTCCTCTATCTGCGCAACCCCGCGTCCGGCGGCTATAGCACCAACCCCCCCGTTTTTGATGCCGCCGTCCTTAAACTGGCCTCCCAAAAAAAACTGGCCCCTGAGCCCCGGCACCCCCCCCGGGCCGGGGATTTCGGCCAATTCTTCTATGAGTGGGAGGCCATGGCCCCGGGCCAAACCGAGATCATCATCAACATCCGCCGCCCCTGGGAGAAAAAGGCCCCGGAAGAATTCTGGCGGGTGCAGGTGCGGGTAGAGTGAGCAGTGAGCGGTAAGCGGTGACACCAAGCTACAATCAAATGATGATTTTCTTGTAGGGGCGAACCTTGTGTTCGCCCTTACAATTTAATGTATTTTATACTGGTTGCCAAAAGTTTTTTCCGCCCCCCCTCACCCTAACCCTCTCCCCCCGCTGGGGGGAGAGGGGATAAGAGGAAAGAACTTTTGGCAAA
>JAGVAH010000117.1 GCA_020060385.1 Syntrophobacterales bacterium
CAAGCCCCCACCCCCAATCCCTTACATTTAAGAAAGGCGGGGCCGCAGGCCCCGCCTTTACTGCTTACTGCTTACTGCTTACTGCTTACTGCTTACTGCTTACTGCTCGCTGCTCACTTCCCCTGGCGCCTCCCCCCGCCTCTTTTAGGTAGGGAAAAATTGACAAACCGGAGGGAAACATACTAAAAGAAATGAAAAACTTGGAACTGCAGACGGCGGGGGCCTCATGGTTGATCAAGAAAAGGAAAAGCCGGCAAAGCCCCATTACCACGGCCATCGCCAACGCCTCCGCACCCGCTTTCTCAAAGGCGGGGCCCCGGCCCTCCACGACTACGAACTCCTGGAACTCCTCCTCACCTTCGCCATCCCCGTGGCGGATGTCAAACCCCTGGGCAAGGGCCTGATTGCCCATTTCGGCTCTTTCACCCAGGTCCTGGACGCCTCTCCCCAGGATCTCATGGACTTCCCCGGCCTGAAGGAATACTCCGCCACCCTCATCACCCTGGTGAAGGCCTGCGCCGAATACTATCTGCAAGAAGAGGCCCTGAAACGCAACCCCATCAACTCCCTGGACGCGCTGGTGGCCTATTGCCGCACCGCCCTGGGGGGCCTCAGAGACGAGCAGTTCCGGGTCCTGTTCTTGAACAGCCAGAACGAAATCATCGCCGAAGAGATCGTCCAGGAGGGCACCGTGGACCAGACCGTGGTCTATCCCCGCAAGGTCCTGGAACTGGCCCTGAAACACAAGGCCACCGCCCTGATTTTGGTCCACAACCATCCCAGCGGCAGCCTCAAACCCTCGGCCGCGGACCGGGAACTGACCCGGGCCCTGGTGAAGGCCGCCAAAACTATACACCTCACGGTCCACGACCATTTGATCGTCAGCAGGCAGGGGTACTTTTCCATGGCGGAGCATAATATGCTGTAAGAACTTTTTTAAGAAAGGAGGAGAACAGATGCAAATATCCATTGTCAAACTTGGTCACCCTCAAGTGGATATCCATCGAGTGATAAATATCATAAACAATAATCAAAACCTTTATAATTTAGTTTATAAAACCCAAGTGCCTAATTTAGGTAAATCCGATCTTGAGGGCTGGTTATATAGCGATGAATTATTATTTAGTAAACTTGCCCCACATATGAAAAGCGATGTTCTTACAATAGGAATAACATCAGTTCAATTAGAGGACGATTGGTTCATTCGACCCAACGACGATCGTTCCGGGATGATAGTAACAATTTATCAAGCAGACTCTGTGATAGAAAAATCAAAAAAAGACATAGAGGATTTTGTTATTTATAAAATCATTACTTGCATATTGGCAAGTGAATTTTATAAAAATAGCAACAAATCGCCTTTTGAAGATTTAATTCATGATGATTGTCGTGGCTGTCTTTTTGATTTCTGCCCCGATAAGGAAAGCCGCGCTTTTGGTTTAAGTAAATTATTGATTGATGATCAATGCCGAGGAAATTTATTAAATGCTAATGTTCCTCAAGAGAATATCTTAGCTATTGAATCAGTCATGCAGTATATGAAAAAGCCAAGTTTAGGTAAGAGTGCATATTCTGTACAACAAAATCCTTATCTTGCAGGATTATTTGGGATTGGTATTGGAATTATGGTTAATACCATTGCAAGTTATCTATTTGAGGCACGTAATTTTCTAATAAGTATTATATTAATTCTGCTGTTTACATTAGGTACCATTTATGGAAAATTTTTATACGATAAATACCAAGCTCCAATGTGATTTCCTAAGCACGTAGGGCGGGAAAACGCAGCGCCTCCCGCCTGTAGTTAGCCAACTCAATTGCCGAAGGCGGGAGGCGTTTCACTTTCCCGCCCTACGCCACTAGCCTTTCCCCTGGGGAAGCCATTAATGTTGCTATAAAGAATGCTCGATATCCATGGGGGGACTGCAGCTGCCCAGAATCAGGGAAGATGGAGGAAAGGTATAGATGCTGTTGTCGGAAATTATCCGGAAGGCCACCAAGATCGCCCCGGAAAAGCCCGCGGTTATCTGCGGGGATGAAACTCTCACCTATAACCAGTTGGTGGCAAGGATGGATTTCTGGGCCCAGAAGCTGATGGCCCTCGGTATCACCAGGGGTGAGCGCGCGGGCTTGCTCATGCATAACAGCCTTGATTTTGTGCAGTTTTATTTTGCCTGTTTCCGGATCGGCGCCATTGCCGTCCCCTTTAACAACAGATATGAGAGGCCGGAATTGATTTATGCCCTGAACCAGAGCGGCAGCCGCATCTTGATCGCCGGCCAGGAATTTTCGGCGTTAGTTATGGATATCAACAAATCCGCGCCTGATCTTACGGGCGTCTATGTGATGGATAATTCTCTCCAGGAAATCTTCGCCAAAACCGCGGCCCGGGCGGAGGCGACTGAGATAGTCGAACTGTCGGAGGCGGACATTAACGATCCCGCGGTCATTATTTATACCTCGGGAAGCACCGGCAAACCCAAGGGGGTCATTCATACCCATAGTACCCTGTACCATCATATCTTAAATAAGACCAATAGCCTGGAACTGAGCCAGGATGAGGTGGGCCTGGCAGGCACGCAGATCTGCCATTGTGCCGGTTTGTTAGGGATCCTGCTGCCGGTCCTGGCCAACGGCGGCACCTGTGTGTTGCTTGGGGAATTTGAGCCAGGCGCCTATATTGAACACCTGAAAAAATTCAAACCCACGATCCTTGTTTTAATGCCCACCCAATTGCTGGAGGTCCTGGAGCATCCCAACTCGAAAGATGCCGATTTCTCCCGGACCCATTCCATGTTAATCGGTGGTGATAAAGTGCCCCACCACGTGTATGAGCTTTTTCGCGCCCAAGCGGGATTTGATCTGTCCGAAGGCTGCGGCATGACCGAGTGCGAGGGCTACTGCGTGCAACCCCAACATGAGCCGAAAAAACCCGGTTCCATCGGCAAACCCATTGCCGGGGTGAAGGTGAGACTGGCCGACGCCTCAGGGCAGAAACTGCCAGATAATCAGACGGGGGAGATCCAATTGCAGGCTCAATCCCTGACCGTAGGTTACTGGAACAAACCGGAGGAAACCAGTAAGGCCTTTATTAACGGCTGGTTTAGGACCGGCGACCTGGCCTTCAGAGACGAAGATGGCTATTATCATTTTGCCGGCAGAATCAAGGAGATCATCATCCGGGGCGGCTCCAACATCATGCCGGGCGCGGTGGAAGATGTGCTGGACGACCATCCCCAGGTCGAGTTAAGTGGGGTGGTGGGTTTTGCCGATGCCCATTACGGCAGTATTGTGGGAGCTTTTATCATGCCCAAGGACCCGGCCCATCCTCCTACCCCGGAAGAGTTGCGCAAGTTTGCGGCGGCCAGGCTGGCGCAATACGAAATCCCCGAAAAGTGGATCTTTGTGGACCATCTCCCGGAAAATGCCACCGGCAAAATCGATCGCCAAAAACTCCATATCTTAGCGGCCCAATACACCGAAGAAGCAAAAAAGAGATTGCGGGTTAAGGTTCACCCAAAAAGCTTAAAGAGAATAGAAAAATAGCTTCGGCATTGGCAAGGCTTAATCAGCCGCGGTAAAGGCGATGGAGCCCTTCCGGGAAAGTCTTGGAGCAAATGCTGGCGGGTGGCGTCTTTCCCCAACCTCAGTGGTCGATGAGCGGTACCGGCACAACTCCCGGCACCAATCAAACCAATTTTAATATTTTCTCTTGCGGATGCGGCCCGAGGTCTGGTGAGGACCCCCAAGCCCTCTTATCTCACCGTCCCTGCTCAACCAATCATCACCCACCAGCGCCGCTTTTCCCCCGCGGAGCCTAATATGATATGTTGCGGATATACAAACTTCAGGTGAAGCATGGTTAATGGCCAGATAGTCGCTATCAATCCCATCGGGGTTCTTGCTGTTCAGCCAGCCTCGGTCCTCTTTGGCCAAAAATGCTCGGAGCAGGGGATTGTCCCCTGCTCCACCCGAGACAGTATTATCAAACCGCGCAAATAACCCCAGCCGCTTCAATTCAAGGGAATCACAACCGCGCGGGGCGCGTTAAAGGTTTTAATCTGCGTTGGCCTAAGGCGGTTGGTAGTATCCCCCAGGCCCAGCTGGCCATAGACGTTATATCCCCAGGCCCAAAGGGAGCCCTTGGCCTGAATACCCAGGCTGTGACAGCGTCCAGCGGCAACGGCCGCCAACCCGGCACCTACCAGGGTGGGGGTGGTGCGATTAGTGGTATTCCCTACGCCCAACTGGCCATATTCGTTATCTCCCCAGGCGTAAATAAAGCTGTTGGCCTTGATCCCTAAAGTGTGAGGGCCCATAGCGGCGGCCACGGTCACCCAATCAGTGGCGCTGCCCACCCGGGTGGGGGTAAGACGGTCGGTGGCATCGCCCAGGCCCAGTTGTCCATAGCCGTTATATCCCCAGGCCCAGAGGGAGCCATCGGCCTGGAGCCCCAGGCTGTGAAAGTCTCCAGCGGTCACGGCCACCCAGTTGGTGGCGCTGCCCACCTGGGTGGGGCTGAGGCGGTCGTTGGCATCTCCCAGGCCCAGTTGGCCATTGCTGTTATATCCCCAGGCCCAGAGGGAGCCGTCGGCCTGGAGCCCCAGGCTGTGAAAGTTTCCGGCGATTACGGCCACCCATTTAGTGGCGCTGCCCACCCGGGTGGGGCTATCGCGCTCGATTTTATCCCCCAGGCCCAGCTGACCTAAGCCATTATCTCCCCAGGTCCAAAGGGAGCCGTCGGCCTGGAGCCCCAGGCTGTGCCAGCCTCCACCGGCCACGGCCACCCAGTTAGTGGCGCTGCCCACCTGGGTGGGGGTATGGCGCCCGATGTTATCCCCCATGCCCAGTTGGCCATAGTTGTTGTATCCCCAGGCCCAGAGGGAGCCAAGGGTCTGGATCCCCAGGCCGTGATACTCTCCAGCGGCGACGGCCGTCCAGTCAGTGGAACTGCTCACCCGGGTGGGAGTGAGACGGTCGGTGGCATCCCCCAGACCCAGCTGGGCATAACCGTTTTCTCCCCAGGCCCAGAGGGTACCGTCTTTCTGAATGGCCAGCGTGTGATAGCCTCCTGCCGCAATTACGGGTTTGTCGGGTGCGGCGGCGCTGAGCGCAGGAAAGATAAAGAGAGTAATTCCACAAACCAACAGCCATAACCCCAAACACCGCAATCTCATGGCACTTCCTCCCAGACGGTGAAGTAAGGCAGAGTGATGCTGCAAGATGCTTACCTTGGGATCAGACCCATTCGCAACTGATTACAGAGCCCCAGCGGGGGGAATCCCGACTTATGCCATACCAGGTTATAAGTATTGAAAATATTTAAAGATATTTGGTTATGACGATAGAAAGCTCAGAGTTGAGGGCCCAGCCAGACTATTCCACCACTTCCCCCTCTTAGGGGGAAGGCAATCTTGTTGGCCTTTAACCAATCTCCCAGTGCGCCCCAAGAAATTCCAGCTCATATTTCTACCCGAAGGAATTAAGACAAATTGTGATCAGGCAACCAGATATGGTTTTGGGTAATCTGTTGACGATTTTAGCAAAAAGAGCTTTTAAGCCCGATGTATCCTTGAAAATTCGTTGCCGAAAGTCAAGAAAAAAGGACCGTTATGCGGGCGGGTATTTGCCACCCAAGCACCTCGCCAATACCCCAGATAATATTTGAGAAACGATAACATGCGCCTCTCCTGGTAGATGGGGAGAAAATACGAAGATATGCTAAACAAAATCAGTCCCACCGTCTTAGTATCTCCATAGCCGCCTCCACAGAATCATCGAAGCGCCAACAAGCCACCTCCTCGCAGATTACCGCCGCCCTAAAACGCCTTTAGGCATATTGCTGCTATATATTTTCTTTTGAAAACCTTATAATTTTATCTGGTATACCCATCTAATTTTTTTCTCTGTGAGTATGGTTCCAGAAAACGTCATTCGGGAAATTGAAGCCAGCGTCGGCCAGGAGCAGGTTCTCACCGCGGCCGAGGACCGCTGGACCTATGCCTTTGACGCCACGGAAGAGGCGCATCTGCCGGACCTGGTGGTCTTTCCGGGGTCCGCCGCGGAGGTGGCGGCCATCGTCCGGTTGGCGAATGAGCACCGCTTCCCAGTGGTGCCCCGGGGCGCGGGCACGGGCCGGAGCGGCGGCTCCGTGCCCATCCAAGGCGGGGTGGTCCTGGTTTTGACCCGGCTTAATCGCATCTTGGAGATCAATACCCAGGACCTGGTGGCGGTGGTGGAGCCGGGGGTGATCCTGGGCAGGTTCAAGGCCGCGGTGGAGGAGCAGGGCCTCTATTATCCCCCGGACCCGGCCAGCGCCGAATTCTGCACCATGGGCGGCAACGTCGCCGAATGCGCCGGGGGCGCGGTGGCCGTGCAGTACGGAGTCACCCGGGATTACGTCCTGGGGCTGGAGGTGGTCCTGCCCACCGGGGAGATCATCGAGGCCGGCACCCGCACCATGAAGGGGGTGGTGGGCTACGACCTCACCCGCCTCTTCTTGGGGTCGGAGGGCACCCTGGGGGTGATCACCCGCATCACCCTCCGGCTGGTGGCCAAGCCTCCGGCCCGGCAGACCCTGGCCGCGGCCTTCGGGACCTTAACCGCCGCGGCCGGGGCGGTTAGCCGCATCCTGGCCTCGGGCCTGGCCCCCACGGCCCTGGAGTTCATGGACCAGGTCACCTTGAAGTGCGTCCGGGAGATGCTGCCCTTTAAAGTTCCTCCCCAGGCCGCGGCCCTTTTGCTCATCGCCGTGGACGGCCACCCCCGGGACGTGGAGGAGCGGGCCGGGGCCATGGCCCGGTTCTGTGAAGAGCAGGGGGCCAAACCGGTGCTCCGGGCCAAAACCGCGGCGGAGGCCGAAGAATTGTGGCAGGCCCGGAAGGTCGTCTCCCCGGCCCTCAAGAAGATAAAGCCCCAGAAAGTGAGCGAGGACGTGGTGGTGCCCCTGGGGGCCATCCCGGACTTGATCGCGGCCCTGGAAGAGCTGTCCCAACGCCGGGGCCTGGTGATCCCCTGCTACGGCCACGCGGGGGACGGCAACATCCACGTCAACGTCCTTTATGACCGCGGCCGGCCGGGGGAAGTGGAGGCGGTGGAGCCTACGGTGGAGGAGATTTTTGTCCTGGTGCGGGGGCTTAAGGGCACCCTTTCCGGGGAGCACGGCATCGGCCTCACCAAGGCCCCCTATCTGGGAATGGAACTGGCGCCTGCGGCCATCGCCCTGCAGAAACGCCTCAAGCAGGCCTTTGACCCCAACAACATTATGAATCCGGGCAAGATTTTTCCCCCAGGGGAGAAAGCTAAGGACCCCCGGGTTTGACTTCCGCCCCCGCATGGGAGCCGGGGCCTTAAGGGAATTAATATTTTAGAAATTTTTAATGCTTGACAAAATTTTCACAATGACGTAGTTTGAAAAACCAAAAACCGGCGATAAAATCTTTAAGGAGGATATGTCGGCATGGCCACTATCGAATACAAGGGTAAAACTTTTAGCGTTGATGAAGACGGCTTCCTGGAAAACCTGGATCAGTGGTGCCAGGAATGGGTGGATTATGTGAAGGATTCCGAGGGCATCAAGGAACTGACCGACGAGCATTGGAAGGTCATCAATATGCTCCAGGATTATTATAAAAAGAATGGCATCGCCCCCATGGTACGGATTCTCTCCAAGGTGACCGGCTTCAAGCTGAAACATATCTATGAGCTGTTCCCCTCCGGGCCGGGCAAAGGCGCCTGTAAGATGGCAGGGTTGGCCAAACCCACCGGTTGCGTCTAAGCCATCCTCCATTTACATATATCTTAGCGATTTCTAAGCAGATTCCCCCTACCCCAGGGGGAATCTGCTTGAATTTTGGCACTAGAGGCGCGCCTTCCAAGGCCGGGAAAGAATCATTTGACAATCCTCCCTTTTTTCCTTTAAAATTCAAAAAAATAATATGTCCTGCTAGTCTTTTCCGGTTGCACCCCGGTCCGCCGCCATGGCGGGACCGCCGCCGACTCTGTCTAGGGTTCCTGAAGGAGGTGCCCTTATGTCCCACCTCATAAAAAAAGTTTTATTCATCGAACCTCGAGCTCCCCGCCCCCATATCTTCAGCCGGGTGGCCATCCCCCGGATCGGCCCGGTGCTGTTGGGCACCATCCTGCAGCGCCAGGGGCTGGAGGTAAAGGTCATCATTGAGGAGATCTCTTCACCGGATCATCAGACCCTTAACTTTAACCCCGACCTGGTCTGCATCTCCAGTATCACTTCCACCGCGCCCCGGGCTTATGAATTGGGAGACTACTACCGGCGGCAAGGGGTGCCGGTGGTCATGGGCGGGGCCCATTCCAGCTTTGTGGTCCGGGAATCCCTGGACCATGCCGACTACGTCATCTGCGGGGAGGGGGACGAGGCCTTGCCGGAATTGGTGGCCAACCTCAACTCCGGGGGAGACCTGGCCGGGGTGCAGAACCTGTCCTATTTGGAAGGCGAGACCCTGCGCCAGAACCCCTGGCGGCCTTTCCTGGAGAACCTGGACGATCTCCCCATCCCCAATTACAACCTGGTCCACGACTGGAACGCCCGCCGGGGCCGCCGCTTCGTGTCCATTGCCACTTCCCGGGGCTGCCCCTTTAATTGCCGCTTCTGCGGGGTGATCAAGCTCTTCGGCCGCAAGTACCGCTATAATTCCGTGGACCGGGTGATGGAGGAGATCCGGCAAAACGGGGTCAAGGCCCACCATGTCTTTTTCTGCGACGACAATTTCACCGCGGATCGCAACCGGATCAAGGAATTGTGCCAGCGGATGCTCCAGGAGAACCTGAACATCGAGTGGAGCGCCCAGGTGCGGGTGGAGGCGGCCAATGATGAGGAATTGATGGAACTCATGGCCCGGGCCGGCTGCTACTGTGTCTTCGTGGGCCTGGAATCTATCAATCCCGCCACCTTGAAGCTCTACAACAAATCCCAAACCGTGGAAAACATCAAGGATTGCGTCATTAATTTCCATCGCCACGGCATCCGGGTCCACGGCATGTTCGTCTTCGGTTCCGAAGAGGACCACTACCAGGTCATCCGGGACACCGTGAAGTTTTCCCGGCAGTTGGATTTGGATTCTTTGCAATACCTGATCCTCACCCCCATTCCCGGCACCCCGGTCTATCAGGAATTGGAGGACCAAAACCGCATCTTCTGCCGGGATTGGAGCCACTACGACGGCCATCACGCGGTCTTCCAGCCCCGGCAGCTCACCCCTTATGAGCTCCAATATGAGACCATCCGGGCCATGAAAAAGTTTTACTCCTGGCCTTCGGTGCTCAAACGCCTGATCGCCCGGGATTGGTTTTATGTCAAACTCAAGGCTTACGGGCGTTTCCTGATGTGGAAATCCCAGTGGGGTAAGAGCAACCACGTATTGCACTTGAAAGAACAGCTCTTTTCCCGGGTGCGGCAACTCCGGGGCTGGCTCCCGGGGGGCAACTACGTGCCCCGGGTCGGCATCCCCGCGGATATCTGGAAGCTGGGCCCCTGGGAGAACAGCCACCGGGAATTTCTCCTGCGGTTTCTGCGGCGCCTGGGGGTGGAAGTGGTCCAGGAGGGGGCAGCCGATAAGGCGGAAACCGGTCCCCTCTCCTTGGTGCAAACGGAAATTGCCCGTCTCCAGGAAAAGGCCGATCTCATCCTTCTGCCCCTCTGGGAAGGATTGGAGGAGGCCCGCCAAAAGATCAAGGACGCGCACCAGCATATCACCCAGGAAACCGTGTCCCGCCTGCTGACCCTGGAGTTCAGCCGGGAATCTTTTTATAACGCCTGCATGGAATTGGGCCTCTGCTTCCAGAAACGGCTGCGGCGCATCCGCCGCATCTACTTCCAGACCCTGGCCGAAGTGGGGGCGCAGATTTAAGGAATAATGTTGCAGGGAAGGCGGGGCAGCAGCGGCTCCCACGCCCTCCCCTCAAACTCCCCTCCCTACCCTCTTGACAAAAAGGGGCGGACCCGCAGGTCCGCCCCCTCTTTTTCCCAATCAAGGGCTCTGAAAGCAAATAAACCCAAGATACTAGATAGTTGACCTCACCGCATTACCTGATACCATTTCGCAATCAAAAGACATTGAACTGTAGGGGCGAATCTTGTATTCGCCCTGTGCGGGTGGGCGAACACCAGGTTCGCCCCGACAAGAAAATTGCCGTTAGATTGCGACTTGGTATGATTTAGGGAAGGGCGCCAGAACCGGTCATTCCTCCAGCTCCCCGGCCAGAGGCGGCGCCAAACCGAAGCGCTTGATTTTGCGGCGCAGGGTGTTCTTGTCAATCCCCAATTCCCGGGCCGTGGCCAGACGCCGCCATTGGTGGCGTTCCAGGGCCTCCCAGAGCACCCGTTTCTCCTGCTCCTGGAGTGTCAAAGCGTTGGTGGCCGGCCCCAGGTGGTGCTCCCCTTGCAGGTGGTCCGGCAGATGCTCGGGGAGGATTTCCCCCTGGGGGCAGAGGATGAAGGCGTGTTCGATGGCGTTTTCCAGTTCCCGGATGTTCCCCGGCCAGTCATGGCCCAGGAAAATGGCCAGGGTCTCCTGGTTCAGCCCCTGGATATTTTTATTCTGCAACCTGTTGAAGCGGTCGATATAGTGGGCGGCCAACAGGGGGATGTCTTCCTTGCGTTCCGTCAGCAGGGGCAGTTGGAGCTTCACCACATTGATGCGGTAGAAGAGGTCTTTGCGAAAATCCCCGGCCGCCACCAGCTGGGCCAGGTCCTTATTGGTGGCGGTGACGATGCGCACGTCGGCCTTGACGCTCTTGGATGATCCCAGGGGCGTGTAGGCCCGCTCTTCCAGGACCCGGAGCAGCCGGGCCTGCAGGGCCGGGGAGATATCCCCGCATTCATCCAGGAAGAGGGTGCCCCCCTCCGCGGCCGCGAAGCGGCCCTGGCGATCCCGCCGGGCATCGGTAAACGCGCCCGCGGTGTGGCCGAAGAGTTCGGATTCCAGCAGGGTGTCGGGCAGGGCCCCGCAGTTCACGGCCACGAAGGGGCCCCGGGAGCGGGGGCTCAGGTTGTGCAAGGCCCGGGCCACCAGCTCCTTGCCGGTGCCGCTTTCCCCCTGGATCAAGACGGTGCTGTCGGTGCGGGCGATTTGGGGCAGGAGCTCGAAGATCCTCTGCATCAAGGGGGACTTGGAGATGATGTCTCCCAGGCGATGCTGGCGGGTTTCCCGGTGCAGCTCCTCCGCCGGGCTCAAATCCCGGAAGGTTTCCACCCCGCCGATGACCTGCCCCTGGTCATCCCGCAGCAAGGCGGTGCTGACGCTGATGGGCAGTTCTTTGCCGTCGGCCCGGTGGATTCTCACTAACCGGTTGATCACCGACTCCCCCGTCTCCATTGTATGCCCCAAAAGGCAGGCGGATTCACAAAGGCTGGTCCGCAAGACATCGCAGCAGGGACGGCCCAAGGCCGCGGCCGCGGGAATCCCGGTAATCTCCTGGGCCGCCCGGTTGAAAAAGGTGATGCGCCAGTCGGGGTCCACCGTGAACACGCCATCCGCGATGCTATCCAGGATAATGGTGTTTTGGGGCAGGAGTTCAACTTGGTCGGCGGCAAACTTAGGCGCCTGTTTACTCCGGTTGATACAAAGTTTTGATCCGGATTTGGGGGAGGGATTGCCGGGCACTCTTATATTTCCCAAGGTCTGGCCGAAATCTAATCTTTTAATTATATCAAATCTTCGTTCACATGAATACTATTCTGTACCCACAACCTTTTACGCCAGGGTCGGCAGAATTAAATCCTTTAGGACTTTCTGTGGCGCCCCCAGGACTATAATCCAGGTTGAATTATGGCCGGAAGCGAAGTAAGGTGGCACGGAAAAGCGACAGTAACTTTCACAGAGAAGAACACCTCCGGAAACCCCTTTCCGGAGCTGCCAGGACTAGGGAGACCCCATGAGGCGCGAGCATGTCTGTTGTGTCTTACTGGTTTCAGTCCTCTTCATTGCCGGGTGCTTCAAAGTGGGTCCGGACTTTACCCCCCCCCAGGCCAAGGTGGCACCAGCCTGGCAGGATGCCGGAGAGCGGCAGGTACAAACCGCGTCCAGGGAACACCGGGACTGGTGGCGGGCCTTCAAAGATCCCGCCCTGGACCGTCTCATCGACACCGCTTACCGGGAAAATCTGAATCTGCGCCGCGCCGGGGTGCGGGTCCTGGAAGCCCGGGCCGAATTGGGCGTGGCCGTGGGCGAATTATTTCCCCAAACCCAACAGGCCTTTGGCTCCGTGGAGAAGTACCATTATAGCAAACATGCCCCCCTGGCCGCGTTCAACCAGAATTTAAGATATTTTCAGTCCGAAGTGGGTCTCCAGGCCAGTTGGGAACTGGACTTTTGGGGGAAATTCCGCCGGGCCGTGGAATCCGCGGACGCCAGTCTGGTGGCCGCGGTGGCCGATTACGACGCCACCCTGGTGAGCCTCACCGGCGACGTGGCCGCTTCCTATATCCTCATCCGCACCCTGGAAAAGCGCCTGGACATTGCCCGGTAAAACGTGGCCACCCAAAAGGAGAGCCTGAAGATCGCCGAGGCCAAGTTCCAGGGCGGCACGGCCACCCAGCGGGACGTGGAGCAGGCCAAGACCCAATTGTTCAACACCCAGGCCACCATTCCGGCCCTGGAAATCCAACTCCGCCAAGCCAAGAATGCCCTCAGCGTCCTTCTGGGGATGCCCCCCAACCAGTTGGCCGACCTCCTGGCCGGAGAAGGGTCCATTCCCGCGCCCCCGCCCCAGGTGGCGGTGGGCATCCCCGCGGACCTGCTGCGCCGGCGGCCGGATATCCGCGCCGCTCAAGCCCAGGCCGCGGCCCAATGCGCCCAGATCGGTGTAGCCAAGGCCGAACTTTTCCCGGCCTTCAGCCTCATCGGCACCTTTAGCTTCCAGTCCAGCGACGTGGGCAAATTCGCCCTGGGGCAGATGTTCAACTGGAGCAGCCGCAATGCCCAGGCCGGCCCTTCCTTTCAATGGAATCTGTTGAACTACGGGCGGCTCACCAACCAGGTGCGGGTCCAGGACGCCCGCTTCCAGCAGCTGCTCATCGGTTATCAGAATGCGGTCCTCAAGGCCCAGCAGGAGGTGGAGGACTCTTTGACGGCCTTCCTGCGCTCCCAGGTGCGGGCCCGGATGCTGGGGGAGAGCACGGCCGCGGCCCGGCGCTCCTTAGACCTCTCGGTCCTCCAATACCAGGGAGGCACCACCGATTTCACCACCGTGCTCACCGCCCAACAAGCCCTCTTAAACGAGCAGGACAACCTGGCCATCACCCTGGGGGACATCTCCCGTAATCTGGTGGGCGTCTACCGGGCCCTGGGGGGCGGCTGGCAACTCCGGGAGGGCCAGGATTTTATCCCGGAGCCGGTGCGGGCGGAGATGGCCCAACGCACGAATTGGGGGGGATTGCTGGCTCCGGCCAACTATGCCCTCTCCGCACCGGGGACCGGCCAGGGGGTGAAAGGACCAGAGGCCCCGCCCCCCGCGGGAAAAAAAGATTGAGTCTGAGGCAGGAGGCGTGAGGGAGAGCCAAGGCTCAAGATTCCTCCCCTCTCCATCCTCACCATCTCCAAAGGTAACATCACTGGAGCTTGCCATCATGAGTCCCAAGAAGTTGCAGCCTTTTTGCGGTTTCCGGCTCCTGAGGTGGGGTTCGATCCCCTTGTTTCTCGTGATCCTGGGTGGGTGCGGCGACAAAGGCGGCTACACACCCCCGCCTCCCCCCAAGGTGACGGTGAGCCAACCCTTAAAAGGGCCGGTCACCGAATACCTGGAACTCACCGGCAACACCCAGGCCATCAACACCGTGCAGCTCCGGGCCCGGGTGGAGGGCTACCTGGAAAAGGTCTTTTTTCACGATGGCGATCGGGTGAAAAAAGGGCAGTTGTTGTTCCTCATCCAGCAAAACACCTACCAGGCCAAGCTGCAGCAGGCCAAGGCGGATATCGCCACCCAAAAGGCCCGCCTGCTCCACGCCCAAACGGAATTAACCCGGTACTCCAAGCTCCTCAAGCAAAAGGCCGCGTCCCAGGTGGACGTGGATAAGTGGCAATATGAACGGGATGCGGCCCAGGCTGCGCTCTTGGCCGCAGAAGCGCAGCGGGACCTGGCCCAGCTCAACCTGGACTATACCCGGGTCACCTCCCCCTTTGACGGCCGCATCGACCGGCGCCTCCGGGACCCCGGCAACCTGGTGGGCTCGGGGGAGAGCACGGTGCTGGCCAATGTCAACCAGATTGCCCCCATCTATATCTATTTCACCATCAATGAACGGGACCTCCTCCGCCTCATGGGCGGGACCCGCCTTTCCCCGGAAGAGGCCAGCAAAAAGAAATGGCCCATGTCCTTCGGCCTGGCCAATGAAAAGGGCTATCCCCACGAGGCGCGCCTGGATTTTGCGGCCATCAGCGTCACTTCCACCACCGGCACCCTGCTGCTCAGGGGAATTTCCCCCAATAAGGAGGGCAAGGTCCTGCCGGGATTGTTTGCCCGGGTGCGGGTGCCGGTGGGAGAGAAAAAGGCGGCCCTGGTGGTGCCGGTGCCGGCCCTAGGTTTTGACCAGCAAGGCCCCTATGTCCTGGTGGTGAACGAGAAAAATCTGGTGGAACGCCGCAGCGTCACCCTGGGCACGGAAGTGAATGGCTTCCGGGTCATCGATGCCGGGCTTAAGGGAAACGAATGGGTGGTGGTGGAAGGGGTCATCAAGGCCATTCCCGGGCGGCGGGTCACCCCGGAGAAAGGCGCCTTGACGTTCCCCGCCCCCAAGGAAAAAACCGCCTGCCGGCAGGCCGGGAAAGGGAAGACCGGCTCATGATTTCCCGGTTTTTCATCGAACGGCCCATCTTTGCCAACGTCATCGCCATTGTCACCATCATTATCGGCCTGGTCTGCTTTTATTATTTGCCGGTAGCCCAATATCCCCCGGTGGTGCCGCCCACCATCCAGGTAACCACCCGCTACCCCGGGGCCAGCGCCGAGGTGGTGGCCGCGACCGTGGGGATGCCCATCGAACAGGCGGTCAACGGGGTGGAGAACTGCCTCTACATGTCTTCCACCAGCGGCAGTGACGGCAGTTACACCTTGACCGTCACCTTTGCCGTGGGCACCGATCTCAACAACTCCCTGGCCCTGGTGCAGAACTATGTGAACAGTTCCTTGGCCCAGCTTCCCGACAGTGTCCAGAGGCAAGGGGTCACCGTTAAGAAGATCTCCACCGATATCCTGCTGGTGGTCAGCCTCTACTCCCCGGAGGACCGTTTCGACGAGACCTTTCTTTCCAATTACGCGGTCATCAACCTGCAAAACCCCCTGGCCCGGCTGCCCGGTGTCGGCCAGATCCGGGTCTCCGGGGCGGGATCCTACAGCATGCGGGTCTGGCTGGACCCCAACCGCCTCCACTACTATGACCTGTCCACCACCGAGGTCATGGAGGCCCTCCGGGGACAAAACGTGCAGGTGGCCGCCGGTCAGTTGGGTGGCGCGCCCGCCCCACCCGACCAGGCCTTCCAGTTCACCATGAACACGTTGGGCCGGCTGGCCGAGGTGGAACAGTTCGAAAACATCATCGTCAAGAGTCAGCGGAGCGAAGAAACCGCCCAGGTCGTCCGGGTCCGGGACCTGGCCCGGGTGGAGTTGAGCCAGCAGAGTTACGCCAATTTTTCCAGCGTCAGCGGCCGCCACAGCACCCAGATACTGGTCTTCACCCTGCCCGGCGCCAATGCCCTGGAGGTGGGGGAGGCAGTGAAGCAGGCCATGGCGGAGATGAAACAGAGTTTCCCCCAGGGCCTGACTTACGTCATCCAATACGACACCACCATCTTTGTCCGGGAGGCCATCAACGAAGTCTATAAGACCCTGTTCATCGCCGGCATCCTGGTGCTTATCGTCATCCTGGTCTTTCTCCAAAACTGGCGGGGCACCCTGGTGCCGGCCACCACCATCCCGGTGACCATCATCGGCGCGTTTGCCGCCATGCAGATGCTGGGCTTCGGCATCAATCTGATGACCCTTTTCGCCCTGATCCTGGCCATCGGCATTGTGGTGGACGACGCCATCATCATCGTCGAAAACGCCTCCCATTATATCGAGAAAGGCCTCAGCCCCAAGGACGCCGCCATCAAGGCCATGGCCGAACTCACCGGCCCGGTCTTCGGCATCACCCTGGCCCTGGTCTCCGTCTTTTTGCCCGCAGCCTTTCTGCCAGGGATCACCGGCCAGATCTTCCGGCAATTCGCCCTGGTCATTGCCGCTACCGCGGTCATCAGCGCCATCAACGCCCTGACCCTCAAACCCGCGCAATGCGCCCTCTGGCTCCGGGCCCCAAAAGAGCGGCAACCCAACATGTTTTATCGAGGTTTCAACAGGGCTTACGGGATGATGGAGGATGCCTATATCCGCCTGGTGGAATGGATGGTGCAACGGACCGGGTTGATGGCGGTCATCTTTTTGGTCATCATCCTCCTGGCAGGTTGGCGCTTTGCCGCGCATCCCCTGGGTTTTCTGCCCACGGAAGACCAGGGTTACTGCATGGTGGTGACCCGTCTGCCCCCGGGGGCCTCCCAACCCCGGTCCAGAAAGGTGGCGGAGCAGGTTGGGGAGGTCCTGAAAAAGGCTCCGGGGGTCCGGGGCTGGGTGACCATCGGCGGATTCTCCATTCTGGACGCCGCCAATCTTCCCAATGTCTTCACCACTTTCGTGGTCTATCAGGATTGGGACAAGCGGGACGCAGCCTTAAGCCAGGAGCGGATTGTCGGCAATCTCTGGCGCCAATTTGGCGGCAACCGGGAGGCGGATATTGCCGTCCTGGTGCCCCCATCCATCAGGGGCCTGGGCCAGGCCGGGGGGTTCCAGATAATGATCGAAGACCGGGGGGCCTTGGGTCTGGGGGAGTTGCAGAAGGCGGTCCTGGAAATTATCCAGACGGGCAACTCCCAGCCGGGTTTGCAGCGCCTGGGCACTACCTTCAGCGCCCTTAGCCCCCAACTCTACCTGGACATCGACCGGGTTAAGGCGGAATCCCTGGGCGTGCCCATAGATGCCGTATTCAGCACCCTGCAAGCCTTTCCCGGCACTTCTTTTATCAACCTTTTCAACAAGTTCAACCAGGTCTTCCAGGTCAACGTACAAGCCGAAGCCCGCCATCGCCTGCAGCCCGAAGACCTCAAAAACCTCTACGTCCGCAACAATAAAGGAGAAATGGTGCCTCTGGGGACCCTGCTGGAGGTGAAACAGATCCTGGGCTCGGAACTGGTGACCCGCTACCAGCTCTTTCCGGCTGCACCCATCTACGGGGTAACGGCCCCGGGGGTCAGCTCCGGCCAGGGGCTAAAAATCATGGAGGACGTCGCCCGGCACACCCTGCCCCAAGGCATGAGCTATGAGTGGACCGCCACCGCTTATCAGGAAAAGCAGGTGGGCCTCCAGGCCTACTTCATCTATGCCCTCTCCATCACCCTGGTGTTCATGGTCCTGGCCGCGCTCTATGAGTCCTGGACCAGCCCCCTGGCCGTGATTATCACCGTGCCCATGGCCATGGTGGGGGTGCTCCTGGCCCTCATCCTCCGGGGTTTTGACAACAACCTCTACACCCAAATCGGCCTGGTGCTGATGATCGCCCTGGCCAGCAAGAACGCCATCCTCATCGTGGAGTTTGCCCGGGACCTGCGCCGGGAAGGCCTGTCCATCGTGGAGGCGGCGGTGGAAGCCACCCGGCGGCGTTTCCGCCCCATCGTCATGACCTCCTTTGCCTTTATCCTGGGGGTGGCGCCCCTGGTGGCGGCCTCCGGCGCCGGGGCCGCCAGCCGGCAGGCCATCGGCGCGGTGGTCTTTGGGGGCATGCTGGCTTCCACGCTTTTGGCCATCCCCTTTGTGCCGGTCTTTTTTGTGCTTTTGGAGCGCCTCAGCGAAAGGATAATGGAGGGAAAGGAACAACCCTGAGGGGAGAAGGCAGACCCCCTGGCCATCGGCAAGGAAATTGCAATTAAAAAAGATATGGCCCAATCCCCCAGGTCTTCGGAGAGTCACCCCCTCCATAATAATGGGGCAGGCCTTTCCCCAGGACCGGGCCAAAGACTATCCCTGTATCCACAGCCGGGTAGTTGCAGTCTGGGGGGAGCCACCCGTTAAGAGGGTCTCCCCAGTCGGCCATACCCGAGATGCCGGGTGCAAAATGCACCTGGCAGCAATGGTTCAAGATTAGCTGCCAGAGCCACTCTGCCCTCAGGTCAGTTGCCGGGAAGAATCTTTTTAATTATGCAGCGCGGTGGGGTCTTGAGAAGAGTTATGCCGGAAGAGTCAAAAAGAGTTTCCCCAGCAAAGCCGAAATCTGGACGCCGCCCGCGGCCCGAGCCCGGTCTTCCTGTGGCCCCGGCCAACACCCCGCCCCCCAACGCCATCATTCTGGATAGCATGGCCGACGGGGTTTTCACCGTGGACCTGGAGCAGCGCATTACTTTCTTCAACCGGGCGGCCCAGGAAATCACCGGGGTGCCTCGGGAGGCAGCCCTGGGCCGTCCCTGCTCCGAGGTGTTTCGGACCAGCTTTTGTGGCCCGGCCTGCGCCTTGCGGCACACCTTGGAGACAGGCCAGCCGGTGGCCAACCGGCCCACGGAAATTAGCAGGGCCGATGGCCAACGGATCCTCATCGGCGTCAGCACCGCCCCCCTGAAGGACGGGGAGGGCCGCATCATCGGCGGGGTGGAGACCTTCCGGGACCTGCGCCCGGCCCCTGAACTGCGGGGCCCCGCCTTCAATCAGAACCGGCTGGGGGGCCTCATTTCCAAATCGCCCCTGATGCAGAAGATATTCGAACGCCTGCCGGCCATCGCCCGGGCCGGCAGCACCGTCTTGATCCAGGGGGAAAGCGGCACCGGCAAAGAGGTGGTGGCCCGGGCCTTGCATATCTTGAGCCCCCGCTCCCCAGGCCCTTTTGTGGTGGCCAATTGCGGGGCGTTGCCTGACGCCTTGCTGGAATCCGAGCTCTTCGGCCACGTTGCCGGCGCGTTTGCGGATGCCCCCCGGGAACGCCGGGGACGCTTCGCCCTGGCCGCGGGCGGCACCTTATTTCTCAACGAAATCGGCGAGATTTCCCCGGCCCTGCAGGTGCGGCTGCTCCGGGTCCTGGAAGAGCACGCCTACACCCCCTTGGGGGCGCCCCGGGGCCTCAAAGCCGACGTGCGCCTGGTGACTTCCGCCTCTCAGGACTTAGGGCGGCTGGTGGAGGCCGGGGCCTTCCGCAGGGACCTCTATTACCGCCTCAGCGTCATCAAATTAAGGATGCCGAACCTGGCCGAACGCCGGGAAGACATCACTTTTCTGGCCCAACACTTCATCGCCAGCTTCAATAAACGGCAGAACAAGAGGATTGAAGGGCTGAGCGGCGACACCCTGGCCATTTTCCTGGGCCACGACTGGCCCGGCAATGTCCGGGAACTGGAAAGCGCCATCGAGCGGGCCTTCATCGTCTGCTCCCAAGGCCTGATCCTGCCCCGGCATCTGCCGGACCACTTCCACCCCCAAAATTCCACGGTCTCCAGCCGCGCCCCGGGGTTGAGTTTGAAGGAGCAGGAAAAGCGCCTCCTCCGGGAGGCTCTGGAGCGCCACCAGTGGCGCCGCCTGGCCACGGCCCGGGAGCTGGGGATTGACAAGAACACCCTGCGCCGCAAGATGGAACGTTTCGGCCTGAAGCCGCCGGGTCAAGGGGAGCCGGCAAGTTAATCCTCCCTCTCTCCACCGGAAGGACATCTGGGAACAATTTGATGCCATTGAGAAATAATTTGGGTGCAATCAGTTCCCTATATTTCCTGCCCCCAGGGTCCTGCCTGGGTCCAGCCCTTGCCAATCCCCGCTTTCACCGGGGCCCGGCCCTGGCACAATAATTGATTAAGAAGAAAGGTCAAGCCCTGGAATTCTCGCCCCCGCCCTTCCCTCCTGGAAACGGCAGGCAGAGGCGCTTATTCAGGGGCAAAAAGAGGCTTAGGGCAGCCGGCATGCAAAGTGAACGCACGAGTTGCGGCCATTGGCTGGCGTAGTTATATTTAATCAATAACCCTCTGCCGCATTTATCATGTCTTTGCCGACAATGCGGGGCCGTGGGAGTGGAAAAGGGGAAGCATCCATTTACTGACTGAGAAAGAGTTTGGCAGCCCTGACGGTTGATCGCGGCTTTGGTGGCAGGCCGCAGGTTCTTGACTTCCGGGACCTTGCCGCTGCCGGCCGGGAGATGATGACTGCTCCCGGCGTGACATCTTCAGCCCGGGATATTTGGCCTTGCCCAAGAAGATTTCACCTGCATCCCACAATCTGCCTTAAAGATAAAGAAATTCATCCATGGAAAGCCAACAGCCAAAGATCGGCGCGGTAATGGTAGTGGGCGGCGGCATCGCCGGGATGCAGGCCAGCCTGGACGCAGCCGCGGCCGGCTACAAAGTCTATCTGGTGGAACGGGACATCTCCATCGGCGGGGTCATGGCCCAACTGGACAAGACCTTCCCCACCAACGATTGTTCCACCTGTCTCATCTCCCCCAAACTCATCGAGGTGGCCCGGCATCCGGATATCGAGATCCTGACCCAGGCCGAAATCGAGAAACTGGAAGGGGAAGCAGGCCGCTTCTCCGTCACTCTCAAACGGGAGCCCCGCTATATCGACGCTTCCCGGTGCAATGCCTGCGGCGCCTGCGCCGAGGCCTGCCCGGTCTCCCTGGCCTCCAGCTTCGATGAAGGGCTGGGGCAGCGGCCCGCGGCCTACCGCCATTTTCCCCAGGCCGTGCCCTCCACCTTTGCCATCAAGAAATTCGACCGGGCCCCCTGCGTCCGGGCCTGTCCGGCCAACTTGAGCGCCCAGGGCTACGTGCAGCTCATCAAGGCCGGCAAGTATGAAGAATCCTTAAAAATCATCATGGAGCGACTGCCTCTGCCCGGCACCATCGGCCGCATCTGCCCCCATCCCTGCGAGACCGACTGCCGCCGCCGGGAGGTGGACGAGCCGGTGGCTATCTGCAGTCTGAAACGCTTCGCCGCGGACCAGGCGGATTGGGGCAGTCTGCCGGTGCCGGAGATTCCTCAGAAAAACCAGAGCGTGGCCATCATCGGCGCCGGGCCCGCGGGTTTGAGCTGCGCCTACCACCTGGCCCTGCAAGGCTATCCGGTGGTCATCTTCGAGGCCGCGCCCGCGGCCGGGGGCTGGCTGCGCTACGGCATCCCGGCATACCGCCTGCCCCGGGAGATTCTGCAACGGGAAGTGGATTATCTTAAGCGCCTGGGGGTGGAGATCCGTTATCAGACGCCCATCGGCCCGGGCCGCACCATCAACGACCTCCTCACCCGGGACGGGTTCGCCGCGGTCTTCCTCGGCGTAGGCGCCCAGGACTCGGTGCGCCTGCCGGTCCCGGGCACAGATGCCCGGGGCGTCCTCTGGGGGGTGGAATACCTCCGGGAGGTCAATTCCGGGGGCGCGGCCGACCTCCAAGGCCGGAGGGTGGTGGTGGTGGGCGGCGGCAATGTGGCCATGGACGTGGCCCGGGTGGCCCGGCGCCAGGGGGCCGCAGAGGTGACCATGGTCGCCCTGGAATCCCCCGAGGAATTGCCCGCCTCCCCCTGGGAAGTGGAGGAGGCCAAGGTGGAAGGGATCCGTATCCTCCACCGTTGGGGCGTCAAACAGATTCTGGCCCCGGCAGGAAAGGTCACCGGCATCGAACTCCAGGCCGTGGAGAGGGTCTTTGACGCGACGGGCCGCTTTTCCCCCACATACTTTGAAAATCAAACCACCAGCCGGGAGGCCGACGTGGTCATCCTGGCGGTGGGCCAGAAGACCAATCTTAAGTTCATCGAGCCCGGGGACGGCATCCAGCTCAGCCCCCGGGGCCTCATTGAGGCGGACCCGGAGACCCTGGCCACCTCCCGGGAGGGCGTCTTTGCCGGGGGCGACGTGGTCACCGGACCCTGGATCGCCATCGGCGCGGTGGCCGCGGGGCGGGAGGCTGCCCTCTCCATCGACCGCTATCTCCAGGGGTTGGACCTCAAGGCGGACCGGGAGCCCCCCCTGCGACCCATCAAAGACGGGGAATGGTCGCCCATTCCGGACCAGCTACCCAAGGCGGGCCGGGCGAAGATGCCGGAGCTCCCCCGGGAGGAATGGGGGCAGAATTTTCAGGAACTCAACCTGGGCTTCACCGCGGATCAAGCCCGGGCCGAGGCGGAGCGCTGCCTCAATTGCGGGGGCTGCTCCGAATGCCTCCAGTGTGTGGAGGCCTGCCAGGCCGGGGCCATCGACCACCACCAGGCGCCGCGGACTGAAACCCTGGAGGTGGGGGCCCTGATCCTGGCCCCGGGCTTCAGGACCTTTGACGCCCGCACCAAGGGGGAATACGGCTACGGCCGCTACCCCAACGTCATTACCTCCCTGGAGTTTGAGCGGCTCCTTTCGGCCACCGGCCCCTGCGCCGGCCATGTGCAGCGCCCCAGCGACGGCCGGGACCCCAAAAAGATCGCCTGGATCCAGTGCGTCGGCTCCCGGGACGCGTCCGTGGGCCGGGAATATTGCTCTTACGTCTGCTGCATGTACGCGGCCAAGCAGGCCATCATCGCCAAGGAACACGACCCCGGGGTGGAGCCCGCCATCTTTTTCATCGACTTTAGGGCCCAGGGCAAGGGTTTCGACCGTTATTACGAGCGGGCCCGGGACGTCCACGGGGTGCGCCTCGTCCGGGCCATGATTTCCCGGGTGACCCAAAATCCCAGTACCCAGAACCTGGAGTTGACTTTCGTCGACGCCGACAACCGGGTGCAGACGGAAGAGTTCGATATGGTGGTGCTCTCCGTGGGTCTGAATCCCCATCCCGCCACCAAAAAACTGGCGGAGGTCTGTGACATCGCCACCGACAAGTGGGGGTTTGTGGCCAGCCCCCCCTTGAAAATGGTGGAGACCAGCCGGGAAGGCATCCTCACCTGCGGCGTCTTCCAGGCACCCAAGGACATTCCGGAAACCGTGGGCCAGGCCTCCGCGACCGCGGGCGCGGCCGCCATGCTCCTGGCCGAGGCCCGGGGCACTTTGCTCTCCAAGGCCGAATATCCCCCGGAACGGGACATAACTCAGGAAGAGCCCCGCATCGGCGTCTTCGTCTGCCATTGCGGCATCAACATCGCCGGGGTGGTGGACGTGGCCCGGGTAAGCGACTATGCCCGGACGCTGCCGGGCGTGGTCTATGCCGACCACTTGACCTTCACCTGCGCCACCGACTCCCTGGAGAAGATGCGCCAGGTGATCGAGGAGCAGGGCCTCAACCGGGTGGTGGTGGCCTCCTGCAGCCCCCGGACCCACGAGCCCCTCTTCCAGGACAATCTGCGCAAGGCCGGCCTCAACAAGTACCTCTTTGAAATGGCCAACATCCGGGACCAGGACTCCTGGGTGCACCAGGGCAAACACGAGTTGTCCACAGCCAAGGCTCAGGAGTTGGTGAAGATGGCGGTGGCCCGGGCGGCCGTCCTGGAGCCCTTGTCCGAGTTGCCCTTCAAGGTAAACCAACGGGCTCTGGTGCTGGGTGGCGACCTGGCGGGCTTAGCGGCGGCCCTGACCCTTGCCAACGCTGGCTACGGGGTCTATCTCCCGGATATTCAGGAACGCTTCGGCGGCAGCCTGGCCCATAAGAAGTATTACACCCTGGAGGGCCATGCTATCCAGCCTTTTATGCAGGAATTAGTGACCCAGGCAGAGATGCATCCTAAAATCCGCTGGTGGCCTGAAGCCCGGATTACCAGTTTCTCCGGGCACGTGGGGAAATTCCGGTGCGACCTGGAGTCTCCCCGGGGCAAATGGTCGGTGCAATTCGGGGCCGTGGTCATCGCCACCGGCGCCAGGGAATACCGGCCCTGGGAATATCTCTATGGAGAACACCCCAGGGTTCTCACCCAGTTGGAGTTGGAAAACCGACTGGTGGACCAACCCGAGAGCCTGGGCGAGGCTCCTACCGTGGTAATGATCCAATGCGTGGGCTCCAGGGAGCCGGAGCATCCCTACTGCAGCCGGGTCTGTTGCGGCGAAGCCATCAAGAACGCCATCAAAATCAAGGAACTCCGCCCCCAGGCCCAGGTATTCATACTTTACCGGGACATCCGCACTTACGGCCTGAAAGAGATTTATTATAAAAAGGCCCGGGACCTGGGGGTGCGCTTTATCCGTTTTGAGCCGGAGGCCCAGCCGGAAGTGGCGGCCCCGGGCGAGGGCCTGGAAATTACCGTCTTGGACCAGAACCTCAAGAGCCCCATCAAGATAGCCGCCGACTACCTGGCCCTGTCCGCGGCCATCCGGCCCCATCCGGCCTCCCAGGAGATTGCCAGATTGTTCAAGCTCCCCCCGGACGCGGACGGCTTTTTCATGGAGGCCCACTTAAAATTAAGACCCCTGGATTTCGCCTCTGCCGGGCTTTTCCTCTGCGGCTTGGCCCACGGCCCCAAGTTTCTGGATGAAAGCATCGCCCAGGCCCAGGGGGCCGCGGCCCGGGCCATGGGCATCCTGGCCCAGAAGGAGATGTTCGTGGGGGGCGCGGTGGCCCGGGTCGATCCCCGCAAGTGCGCCATCTGCCTCACCTGCATGCGCACCTGCCCCTATGGGGTGCCCCACGTGGACCAGGGGGAAGGGGTCGTCAATATCGACCCCGCAGCCTGCCAGGGCTGCGGCAACTGCGCCAGCGCCTGTCCCCGGAAGGCCATCGAAGTGATGCACCACCGGGATAAGCAGTTTGTGGCCAAGATCAGCGCCCTGGAAGTGGAGGAGGTCGAGGATCAGGCGGCCAGTTAATTATCTGTCAGCTATCAGCGGTCATTGATCAGTGAACGGCTTATAACTTGTTCTTGTAACTAGATACCTTTGCGGAAGTCTTTTAGTTTGTCATTCTGAACGGAGCGTAGCGGAGTGAAGAATCTAGGCATGCCCAGCGCTAGATTCTTCGGTCGCTCCGCTCCCTCAGAATGACAAGAAAAGGGATTTTCGCAAACTTCAACTTGGAACCTGGAACTCATAGGAAAAATTTACCATGGAGTTTCAACCTAAAATCCTGGCCCTGGTGTGCACCTATTGCACTTACACCGCCGCGGATATGGCCGGTTCGGCCCGGATGCAGTATCCCGCCACCGTGCGCATCGTCAAATATCTGTGCACCGGCCGGATTGACCTCATCCACATCCTCAAAGCCTTTGAAGCCGGGGCCGACGCGGTCATGGTCAGCGGCTGCGAAGCGGGCAGCTGCCATTTCCTGGAAGGTAACCTCCGGGCCCGGGAGCGGGTGGAATACGCCCAGAAATTACTGGCAGAGGTGGGCCTGGGGGGCCGTCTGGAGATGTTTGAGGTGGCAGCCTCCGACGCCCCCAAATGGGTGGCTGCAGTCAAGGAAATGACCCAGCGGGTGGAGGCCCTGGGACCCAGCCCCCTGCGCCGGGGCAGGCATCTCCATCCCGAAGTGGTGGAACAATTGGAGAATATGGTGCAATCATGATCATTGCCGAACGGAAGCCCTTTGCCGAAATCAAGGCCATGGTGGCTCCTTACAAGAAGATCCTCATCATCGGCTGCGGCACTTGCGTGGCCGTGTGCCTGGCCGGGGGTGAAAAAGAGGTGGGGCTCCTGGCCTCCCAGTTGAAACTGGCCCTGGGGCTGGAAGACAAGCGCCTGGAAATCGGGGAAATCACGGTGGAGCGCCAGTGCGACCTGGAATTCCTGCGGCCCTTGTGTGATTTCACCGCGGACTACGAGGCCATCATCTCCATGGCCTGCGGCGCCGGGGTGCAGTATCTCAAGCAACTATGCTACCTGCAGCCCATTTTCCCCGGCGTCAACACCAGCTTCATCGGCGTCAACAACGAACCGGGCTACTACACCGAGCGCTGCCGGGCCTGCAATCACTGCTATCTGGGGCTCACCGGCGGCATCTGCCCGGTGACCATGTGCCCCAAGGGCCTGCTCAACGGCCCCTGCGGCGGCACCATCCAGGGCCGCTGCGAGGCTGACCCGGAGAAGGAGTGCGCCTGGAGCAAAATCTACCACCGCCTGGAACTGGAGGGGAGTCTGGACAAAATGCGGCGGATCATGCCTTTGCACCCCCACGACCGGAGCACCACCCCGGGAACGGTAATCCACCCTGCCTTTAAGAGGAGATACGGCGCCCATGAGTAAGCTCCAGAAGACGTTGGCAGGCGGCGCCTTCACGGTGGTGGTGGAACTTAAGCCCCCCAAGGGCACCCAAGTGGCGGAGATGCTGGCGCCAGTGGGCGCGCTGCAAGACCGGGTGGCCGCGTTCGCGCTGCCGGACAACGAACACGCCCGCATGCGCCTGGCCCCCTGGGCCGCGGCCCGTCTGGTCAAAGACGCGGGCGCCGAACCCCTGGTCAACCTCACCTGCCGGGACCGCAACCGCCTGGCCCTGGAAAGCGATCTATTGGGGGCCGCGGCCCTGGGTCTGGAAAACCTCCTGCTGGTGAGCGGCGACTATGTCACCCTGGGGGACCACCCCCAGGCCAAACCGGTGTATGACGCCGACTCGGTGCAGCTCCTGCAAATCGTCCAGGGGTTAATGGCGGGGCAGGACAGCGCCGGTAACCCCTTAAAGGGCAACCCCGTGTTTTTCCCGGGCGCGGTGGTCATCCCGGAGGCCGACCCCCTGGCGCCCCAGCTCCTCAAATTCGACAAGAAGGTGGCGGCCGGGGCCCAGTTTTTTGTCACCCCTCCCGTCTTTGACCTGGAGAGATTCCGCCAGTTTAAGGAGCATATGCCCTCCCACCCGGTCAAACTTTTGGCCGGCATCAAGGTCCTGGGCGCGGATGAGGTGGCCCAGGCGGCTGCGGGCCAGTGGCGCAAGGTCTATTCCCTGCCCCCGGACCTGCTGGCCGAGTTATCGGGGAAGGAAGCCGAGGAAGTCCTGGCCCTGGGCGCGGCCCAAGCCGGCCGTTTATTGAAACAGATCAAGGATGAAAAGCTGGCGGACGGCGTCTATCTCAAGGCCAAAGGCCGGACGGACTTGATGATGCGAGTCCTGGAAGCAGCAGGTTTGCAACACAAGGGGTGAAAAGGGGAAAAGGTTAAGAGGGGAAAAGGGGAAACGCATCCAGAGTCTTTTTTTTTTCTTTCCCTTTCCCCCCCCTGATCGAATTAGCCAAGAGGTCGATTTAAGAACAAGGATGAATAACCAAACCAGATACCCCGTAGTCGTCCTCGGCGGCGGCATCGCCGGGATTGCGGCTGCTTTGGAGCTGACCCGCCTGGGTCATGAGGTGGCCCTGGTGGAAAAGACCCCCTTTTTCGGGGGCCGGGCGGCCCACCTGTGCTGCAAGGCCACCGATGTCTGCCAGAAATGCGGCGCCTGCCTGGTGCAGGAGCGCCTCAAGGCCCTGTTCCAGGAGCCCCGCATCAGCCTTTACCCCCAGACCGAATTGCTGGAGAGTTCCCGGCAGAACGGCCTTTTCCACCTGCGCCTGCAGCAGCAGCCCCTGGTGATCAACCCGGAGCGCTGCGTGGACTGCGGCCTCTGCCAGGAGGAATGTCCCGCGGCCACCCAGGGGGCCATCATAACCACCAGCGTCACCCAGAATCACCCCCGGTACGCGGTGGACCCCGCAGCCTGCCTCTATTTTCAGGACGGCTCCTGCCGGGTCTGCCAGCAGATCTGTCCCCCCACGGCCCGGGCCATCGATCTGGAGCAGCCGGAGAAAACCATGGATCTGGCGGCAGAGGCGGTTATCGTGGCTACGGGCTACCGCCCCGGGGACCCGGCCTGCCGGTCCCATTACGGCTACGGCCGGCACCCCCAGATTCTCAGCGGGGTGGAACTGGAAGAGCGCCTCAAAAACGGCACCGGGCTGGTGGGGCCTGACAGGGAGCCGCCCCGGCGGGTGGCCTTCATCCAGTGCGTGGGCAGCCGGGACCTGCAACATCCTTATTGCTCCCAGGTCTGCTGCGGCTATACCCTGCGGCTGGCCCGTCTTCTGAAGCACCGGCAGCCGGAGGCGGAGATCACCACCTTCTATATGGACCTGCAAAACACCGGCCGGGACGCCCCCCGGCTGCAAGCCGAGGCCCACCGGGAAATCAAGGTGGTCCGGGCCTTGCCGGGGGACCTGCGGGCCGCGGCCGACGGCAGTTTGCGCCTCCGTTATCTCCACGAGGAAAACGCGGCCGCGGTGGAGGCCGCCTTCGACCTGGTGGTCTTATCCGTGGGCATCGGCCCGGGCGCGGATAACGCCGCCTTGGCGGCCCTGCTCCAGGTGGAGCTGACTCCCGACGGCTTTTTTCAGACCTCCGGCCGGCAACAGTACACCGAAACCTCTCAACCGGGCCTCTTCCTGGCCGGCACCGCCTCAGGCCCCCGGGACATCGCCGGGTGCATCACCCAGGCCCTGGCCGCGGCCCGCCAGGCGAGCCAATACGTGCAAAAATCATGAGCATCGCCCGCGATCTGGATATCATTCTGGCCCACGGTCCGGAACTCTCCGCCGGCGGCCTGGACTATTATAAACTGGGCCTCTGGGCCGCAGGCCTGCCCAAAAGCCGCATCCTGGCCTTGAACCCCGGCCTTCCCGCCGAGGAATTGGCCCAGCGGTTGCAGGCTTTCCTCTACCGTGGCTCGGAACACCGGGTGCTTCTGGCTGCCCTGGACCCCCGGCTACGGGCCCGGCAGATTATCCGCCTGCTCCTGGAGGAGATCCGCATCAATCCCGAGTTCCTGGGAGTGCTGGACCTGCAGGAGGCCCTGGGCTATCCCGACCCCCAGGCCTGCAGCCTCAAGGCCCATAACCTCATCAGGCTGGCCGCGTCCATGCTTACCCGGGCCGAACCCATCGTCACCCGGGAACTGCCGGTGAATTCCCGGGTGCTGGTGTGGGGGGATTCCTTTGCCGCCTTGAAAGCCGCGGTGGACCTGGTTAATCAGGGATATCCGGTTTTGCAGGCCTTTCCCGGGCCTGCCTTTAAGCCCCTGATTCCCGGCGCCCCCCTCACCCAGCCGCCGGGAGAGGAACTGCTCCAGCTCACCTCCCAGGCCCAGTCCCACCCCGCCGTCCAGTTGGCCCCCCAGGCCCGGATTATAGAGGTCCAGGGGAGTGCCGGGAACTTTCAGGTGAAGCTGGAGACGGACCAGGAGGTCCGGGTAGAGACGGTGGGAGCCATGATCCTGGCGCCGGAAATGCATCTGCAGCCGGGGGAGGCCGCGGCCAGCCTCTCCCCCCACCCCCGGGTCCTGACCCAGACCAGGCTGGAGGAAATCCTGGCTGCCCCGGAGGAGGCCAAGGACCTCTTGGGCCCAGGGGCCCCCTCCCTGCAGGTGGCCTTCCTGGGGGCCGACTCCCACCCCCTGGCCCTGCGCCGGGCCCTGGACGCGGCCAAGAAATTCTTGGCCCGGGACGATTGCCGGGTGCTCCTCTTGACCCGGGACGCCAAAGTGGGAGTCCCGGAGTTGGAGGGGGAACTGGAGGAGGCCGCGTCCTCCGGCCTCATCGTCGTCAAACTGCCGGGGCTCCCGGCCCTCTCCCTGGAGGGCGACCGGCCCCGCTTTACCTTTTTTGATCCGGTGATGCACCAGGAAGAGAGCCTGGCTTGCGATCTGGTAATCCTGGATGAGGTTTACGCCCCCGCAGCCGGCAACGCCGCCCAGGCCGAACTTCTGGGCCTCTTTCCCGGCCCCCGGGGATTCTTCCAGGTGGACAACGTCCGCCACCTGCCGGTGATCACCAACCGCCGGGGCATCTGCGTGGCGGGCCCGGCCCGGGGCGTCATGGGGCTGGATCAGGCCCTGGCCGAAGCTGACGCCGCAGTCTCGGCAGTGCACCAGCTCCTTGGCCGGGGCCGGGCCGAGGCCCCCCAGGGCCGGGCGGTCATCGACCGGGGGCGCTGCGTTCTGTGCCTCACCTGCCACCGCCTCTGCCCCCACGGCGCGGTGAGCTGGGACAACCGGGCCATCATCAACGAATTGGCCTGCCAGGGGTGCGGCGTCTGCGCCTCCCAGTGCCCCAACGAGGCCATCCAGATCCGCAACTTCACCGACGATCAGGTGGTGGCGGCCATGGAGACCCTGGACCCCCGCCTCACCCCCAAAATCGTGGCTTTTTTATGCCAGAACTCCGCCTGGGAAGCCTATCACGGGGCTTTAAAGATGCAACAAATCGTCCTGCCCCTGGGCTTTACTCCCTTAAGGATGCCCTGCGCCGGCAAGATCGACATCGATTACCTGCTCAAGGCCTTTACCTACGGGGCCGATGGCGTCTTGGTGCTGGGCTGCCACTCCGACAACTGCAAGTCCCAGATGGGCAATGAGCACGCCCTGTGGCGGGTGGAGAGGGCCCGGACGATGCTGGAGGAGGCCGGGGTCGATCCCCGGCGGTTGGTCTTCAGGACTCTGGCCGCCAACGCCCCCCGGGACTTCCTGGCCGCGGTGCATCATCTGGCCGGCCTGCTGCAAGAGGTGAAGGCGGCTTAACAGGGGCTGTCATTCTGAACGGAGCGCAGCGGAGTGAAGAATCTCGTTTTTTGTGATTCTTCTGGCCGCAACTGGGTATCAGGGGAGGGTGGGGATGCCTTGCAGGGAGCGCCTTTTATCCCCCCGCCAGAATAATCTGCCGTAATTGCGCGGCCGCGGCCCTGGGGTCCGGGGCCCCGGTCACCGCGCTCATCACCGCGGGGTGTCTGGCCCCCCGGGCCACCACCTGGCCGATGTTGGCCGGGGTGATGCCCCCCATGGTGGTCCAGGGAATACGCAGGTGGGGGGCGATGCGCTCCAGGGCCCCGGGGCCCAAAGGAGTGGCGGCGGGTTTCGTCTGGGTGGCGAAGATGGGGCCGATATTGACGTAGCTGGCGCCCGCGGCCTCCGCGGCCAGGGCCTCTTCCAGGGAATGGGTGGACGCGCCGATAAAGAGCTCCGGCGCGATGAGGCGGGCGGCGCTGACCGGCAGGTCCTCCTGCCCCAGATGCACCCCGTCCGCACCGCTGGCCAGGGCGATGTCCAGCCGGTCGTCAATGATTAAGAGCGCGCCTACGGCCCCGGTCCGTTGCCGGAACTCCCGGGCCAGTTCATAGAGGGCCAGGCCGCCCAATTCCTTTTCCCGCATCTGCACGATCTTCACCCCCGCGGCCAGGGTCTCTTCCAGGACCGCCAGCGCGGTTCGACCGCCGCAAAACGCGGTGGTAATCACCACATAAAGATCCGCGGCCTCGAAAACGGCCCGGCTCTGGGCGTGGTTCATCAGCCGCCCCCCACCAGGCGCACCAGTTCCAGGACGTCCCCCTCATCCAGGGGCGTCTCCCGGTAAGCGGTGCGGCCCACGATTTCCCCGTTTTTCTCCACCACCGTGGCCTCAGGCTTGAGGCCCAGCTCCTCCAGCAAAGCGAACACTGAAGCTGCGGCGGTATTCCTGGGTTCGCCGTTGATGGTCAATTTCAATGACATATCTCCTGATTAAAAATCTTACCATCGAGACACAGAGGACACAGAATTACACAGAGAAGAAACTTATGGTGGGCAAAGCCCACCATAAGTTTTTCCCTCTGTGATTCTCTGTGATCTTTGTGTCTCTGTGGTTAATTTTTTCATTCCACAAAGGCCCGGTCGAAGTCCTTCCAGACCGGATCGTAGCCCGCCCGGCGGATGGCCGCCACCACTTCCTCCGGGGTGCGCCGGTCTACGGGTTCGAACTGTTCCAGGGCGCTGTCCCCCAAATGGGAGTAGCCCCCCGGCCTGGTGGAGGAGCCCGCGCTCATCATGGTCACCCCCAGGTGGATCAACCGGTCCCGGAGCCCGGGCCGCTCCCGGGTGGAGAGGTTGAAGCCCGCCTCCGGCAAAAAGAGGCGCAGGGCCAGCATCAGTTGCACCAGCTCCTTATCGCTCAAGGGGTGGGCAATGGTGTGCCGGGGGGGGACCTTGAAGAGGCGGGGGAAGGAGACCGCCACCGCGCTCTGCCAGCATTCCTTTTGGAGGTAGCGGGCGTGGAGCGCGGTCCAGAAGCCGTCCAGGCGCCAGTCGCAGAGGCCCAGGAGGGCGCCGATGGACAGCCGCCGCACCCCGGCATGGCCCGCGGCCTCGATGGCTCCCAGACGGGCGGCATAGTCCTTTTTCCGGCCCTTGAGATGCACCTGGGCGTAAGTCTCCCGGTGATAGGTCTCCATGTACAGGGTCACCCCTTCCAGGCCCGCGTCCACCAGGCGGCGGTACTCCTCTTCTTTGAGGGCATAGATTTCCACGGACACCCCGGGGAAGTATTCCCGGGCGATGGCCACGGCCTGGACGATATAGTCCAGCGGCGCGGCCTGGGGATGGTCCCCGGTGAGGAGCAAAAGATTTTGGAAGCCGTGGGCGGCCAGGGTTTCGCATTCGGTGCGGATCTCCCCGGGGGTGAGGGTCCGCCGCTCCCCCTCCTGGCCGGAGTGGCAGGCATAGGCGCAGTAGGTGCAATCCGCGGCGCAGATGTTGGAGAGGTAGATGGGCACGTAGAGGCCGATGATGCGCCCGAACTGCCGCCGGGTCTGGCGGTGGGCCAGGCGGGCCATCTCCTCCAGCCGCAACGCGGCCGCGGGCGACAGGAGCGCAGCCAGGTCCTCGGCCTGCAAAATATCCCGGCGCAGGGCCCGGGTGACGTCCGCGTCCGTGGCTTTGGTAATGAGGCCGCGGATGCGGGCCTCGGGCCAGGAGTCCAAGGTTTTAGTGAAGGGGGAAGGTTTTGATGCTGTTTTCATAGAATTATATTTGTTATGAGATCAAGCTGATACTGTATTGAATCAACACCACCCCATTCGTTCGATATGATTGTTAAGAGGTGCTTTCATCTTTTAATTCTTTTTCTACCATTTGCTTAAGTATGGAGGACGCATAAATCCGTATCTGCTCGTCATCAATGCGTTTAAAATAACTTTTGTCGCAATGATATTGAGAGCTATACCAAACATCGAAGGCGAATATGGAGCGATCTACCTGCCTGATTCTGAGTCTCCCATAGTACTCCTTTCCACCAACCCTCACTTTGAGTTCTTCGATCACACTACCATCGTCAAGTCTCTCCTGCCTTGACATGTTTTAGCCTCCTAACAGAGTATCTCAATTGAAGACAAAAACGGAGCTTGTGAACCGAAATAAAAAAATACAGGTTTAAACTGCATTTGGTCTATTCTTTACTTAGCGTATTTAATATGTTTACTTTTTAATTTTCTGAACAATCTCCCGTAGTTCTATTAAAGACAGGATAGGGTTTTCCCGATGGATCATTCTGTGGCAATTTGAGCAGAGAACGGCAAAATCATCTTTCGGCGAGACTTTTATGGCTTGATTTGGCGGCAATTCGTACATGGGCTTAAGATGGTGAGCCTCAATATACTTATGCCCGAGCTTTCCATAGACCTTTTCATAATTAAACGCACAAACCTGACAAGTATAACCATGAAATTGTTTCGCAGCTTGCGCTGCCTGAGGATTGCGCTCGACTTTACGATGATTTTGAATTCGACATCGTTCTTCATATGTTGACTCGGGTAAGTCAAGTTGAAAAAGATCATCCTCAGAGGGTACTTGTCCTGGAATAATTATCTCAATGATTTGATTATCCTTAAACGGAATCGGGGACTTGAAACTCTCCCAAATCTCTTTAAGCTTATCCTTATTATCCTCTGATTCGTTTATGGGATACCAACACCGAGTATTGGCAATGTTTTTGTGAGGTATGCCGTGCCGGTCAAGGGCATCCTCTAAATCTCTCAGATGACCTTTGCCCTCACGAATCGATTCAATATCTATTAAAAAATATTTCGGATATCGCTCGCTTTCTTCTCCTTCATTGCGGAATAGGAAACTATTTGATTCAGCAAGATAAACTATGTTTCCTTTAATGTAAGAAAAGATTAGCAACTCCCCTGGCCACATTCCCTTTTCCGCAATCCTCCCTTTTGTCACCAGGAACTGTCCCTGGGGATTGCGTTCGCGCAATTTGTTATTGAAATAATCTTTGACCATTTCCGGTGTTCTCATGTCTGGATCATCGGGGCTAAGTTTAATGATACGCATATCCATCTCCCAAGAGTCCGTAGGGTGCGTCTCACGCACCAATTTCGGCGCGTAAGACGCGCCCTACGGCTCATTCTCCCGATTTGGCGCGCCTGCTGGCAGGCTTAGCCGGTCGCGTCGTTCTCCGGGCAATTTCCATCAGGGAACGCAAGGCCTCATTCAGCGCTTCTTCCGTGGGAAAGGCCTGGGCCACCTCCGGACTGCGCATGACCACGTTAGTGGGGCCCCGGGAAGCTTCCAGATACTTGCCGCGCATCCCGGGACCGAGGTCCTCCCGGCGATATTCCGGGCGCAAATCATCAGACTTAGCCTTCTGCATAGATGTTTTGGTGGGCCATGCCCACCCTACATGATGATCTTGGGAACGCCTTTACCCGCCAAGCTCAGCTTGGCAACGATTTTCGTTCCCAAGTGCAACTTGGGAACGAGGGGAATGAGGATGTCGCTTTTAGCTGCTCCCCTCACCCCGGCCCTCTCCCCCCGCAGGGGGGGAGGGTTGGGGGGAGGGGGAGGATAAGAGCAGTATTCTTGACCTTTAAGCGACTTTCGTCGATATCTCGACTTGCTATCCTATCCCCCCAGGTATCTGGGGTAGAGGTTATTTTTTAGTTTTCTTCAACTCTTTGAGAATTTCCTGGGCCTCGGCCAGCCCCTGGTCGGCCGCCTTTTCCAGCAAGGCCTGGGCTTGGGCCACATCTCTCGGCACCCCGTCACCCCTGGCATACATGAGCCCCAGACAGAGCTGGGCCTTGGCGTCGCCCTGGGCCACCGCCTTTTCCAGCCAGGCCTTGGCCTGGGCGTAGTCCCGCTTCACCCCCTCACCCTGGGCGTACATATAACCCAGGCTGAACTGGGCCGCGGCGTTGCCCTGGGCCGCAGCCTTTTCAAACCAGGCCTGGGCCTGGGCATAATCCTTCTGCACCCCCAAACCCTTGAGATACATCACCCCCAGATTCTTCTGGGCCTGGTGGTAGCCCTGGGCCGCGGCCTTCTCGAACCAGGCCTGGGCCTGGGCCCAATCCTTGGCTACCCCCTCCCCTTTGGCGTACATGGCCCCCAGGCTGCACTGGGCCGCGGCGTCCCCCTTTTCCGCCTTGGCCTTAACTTCCTCCAGGGATTGGGCGTAAGCCAGGTGGGCCAACCCCACCCACACCACCAAAAGAGATAAGGTAAAAATGCCTTTTTTCATGGCCACTCCCGTTTTCCAGAGATTTGCCTACAGGTTCGATGCTCTTGCAGGGGCTGACCCTGGTGTCCGCCCTGGTCCGGGCGTACACGGGGAGCGTCCCGGCCCGGCTGCATTTTAACCCATGGGGATGATTTTGTAATCCTGGAGGGCTTCGAAGACCCCATGGAAGACCAGCCCCATGCCGATGGCGGCCACGAAAAAGCCGACGATGCGGGTGGCCGCGTCAATCCCCCCCGGCCCGATGCGCCCCAGAAGCTCCTTGGCATAGGCCAGGATCACGTAGGTGACCAGCATCGCCGCCAGGATGGCCAGACAGATGCCCAGCAGGTCCACGAAGTCCGAGATGGGATGTTTCACCAGGGAACTCATGCCCATGATGGTGGCCAGGACCCCGGGGCCGAACATCAGGGGCATGGCCAGGGGCACGAAGGCGATATTTCCGGCTGGCTGGCCCGACCCGCCGCCGCCGTGGATCACCCCTTCGGAGGGGGAAGGCAGAAAAAGAGAAAAGCCGATGCGCATGAGGATAATGCCGCCCACAATGCGGATCATGCTCAGGGAGACCGAAAAGACCTTGAGCACCAAAGTGCCGAAGATCAGGAAGAAAAAGATCAGGCCAGCAGTGTAGAAACAGGCCCGGCGGGCCACCTGGCGGTGGGCCTGGCTGTCCTGGCCGGCCAGAAGCTTGAGGAAGATGGGCAGGGACTCCAGGGGATTAATTACCGCCAATAAGGTCGTAAAAGTCCCCACAAACAAAGCCACCGATCTGCCCATGGTCCATTCTCCCCAGCCCATTAGAATAAAATCAACCGCGGTGCCGCTCTCTCTATAATAATTATAACCGCCTCAATCTTCCAGCACAGTTTGAGGCCACAACCTTAAACAGTAGAGGACGCTGCTTCTCTCCATAGTCTTGCGCCTCCCCCGCCTTTGCTGACGCCGCTATTTGTCTTCCCGGATTTCTTCATTCCGCCAGGAGCAGGAATCTCACGGGATCGATGAAAGCCCTGGCAATCTCGGTGAGGACCGCGCAGTGGTCGGAGACAAAATCAGCGTTGACGCCGTTAAAAACGACCTGGCTCTGCTTGACCCGGATGCCCTGGCCCCTGATAAAGAGAAAATCAATGCGGGAAGGGGAATCAACGCTGGTAAAGGGATTTCCGGGAACCCCGAAGGTGCAGCCCCCGGTACTTGCCGGGGTGCAGCAGTTTTTGGGGTCGGCAAAGCCGTTGGCCCTGGCATAGGAATCGATAAAGCCCTGGTCAAGGAACTTCTGATAGGCAGCCGGGGAATCGTTAATGGAAAAATTCATATCTCCGGCCACCAGGCTGGCAACTGCTGGATTTTGGGCATCTGTCAGGTTGACGAATTCCATCAAGGCATCAATCTGGGGATCGATGCCTTCCTCAGAAGGATTATAGATATGGACGCTATATAGATTTATCTTGCCGAATCCGGGGATATCCACGGCAGCCATGACGATATTTTTTCTCCCCGGGAAATCCGGTCCCGGGAGATCCGTGGGCGTCCCGGTGCTGGCCGCGGCAGTGGCTAGCATGATGTATCTGGGCAGGATGCCCACTTTAAAAACCAGGTAGGGAGGGTAACCCCAGTTGGCTTCGGTGCAATACCCATACTGCAGGCCGGCCGCGCCTAACATCGAGGCCAGGTCCGCGCCGCTATCCTGGGTGGGGGGGGTATCATAAGAGCCCCCGGAAAGCTCTTGCAAGGCCAGGAGGTGGACCGGGGTGGTCACCAGAAAATCGACTATCCTCTGGAATCTTGATTCCCTGGCTTCCGAGGCGCGTTGCATCACGTTCAGGGTTAATATTTTTACGCTCGCCTGGGGCTCCGGGGGTTGTTGGGTGAGATTCTGGAAATCAGCCGAGACCTGATTAGGAATCAAACCAAAAACCAGGAGGAAAAGAATGGCTACCCAAAAACTATTCTTTTGCATATGCTTCAGGCTTGGCTATTCCAAGAACCCCGTGAGGGGGGAGGAGGCGGCCGCGGCTTCCCGCTCCGGGCCCAGGCCGGAAAGGTACGCCAGGCGGCCCGCGGCCACGGCCATGGCGAAGGCGCCCGCCATCTTGCCGTGGTCTTCTGCTTCGGCCAGGGCCGTATTCACCAGCACCGCGTCCGCGCCCATCTCCATGGCCTCCGCGGCATGGGAGGGCGCGCCCAGCCCCGCATCCACCACCACCGGCACCTTGGCCTGTTCGATGATGATGCGGATCATGTCTTTGGTCCTTAAGCCCCGGTTGCTGCCGATGGGCGCGCCCAGAGGCATGACCGTGGCCGTGCCCAGTTCTTCCAGGCGTTTGGCCAGGATGGGGTCCGCCTGGATGTAAGGAAGCACCACAAATCCGTCCTTGATGAGCATCTCCGCGGCCTTGAGCGTGTCCACCGGGTCGGGCAGCAGGTAGCGGGGTTCCGGGGTGAGTTCCAGTTTCACCCAGGGGGGCAGGCCCATGGCCCGGGCCATCTTCGCCAGGCGCACGGCTTCTTCAGCGGTCCGGGCCCCGGAGGTGTTGGGCAGGATCAGGTGTTTTTGGGGGTCCAGGACCGAAAGGATGCTGTCTCCCTGGGGTTGGGAGAGGTCCACCCGGCGCAGGGCCACGGTGACGATCTCGGCGTGGGAGCCGCTGAGCGCGGCCTTCAGGGCCGCGGCGGAGGGGAATTTCCCCGTGCCCACCAGCAGGCGGGAGCGGAAAGAACGGCCGGCGATGATCAAAGGATCGTGGGGCATCATTAACTCATGGAGAATAAAAGTTCCAAGTTCCAGGTTCCAAGGTTAGACCGCGACTCCCAGACTTTCTCATAACTTACGGAGGAGTCGCAGGCTTTGGCCTTTATTTTTACAGCCCACAGCTCACTGCTTACTGTTCACTTCCCCGGGCCGCACAGGGGACAGTCAGGTTGCTTCACCCTCTGGACCTGGCGAAAACGGCCCTGGAGCCCGTCATAGGACAACAATTGGCGCGTCAGCGGGGATTTCCGGCCCAGCAAAAGCTTCAAGGCTTCCAGGGCCTGCAGGCAACCCAGCACCCCGGCCACCGCGCCCAGGATGCCTTCCTCCGGGGCTGGCAGGGGCGGCTGCGGCAGCAGGCAGCGGTAGCAGGGGTTACCCGGACCCGGCTCCAGGACCAGGAGCAGGCCCTGGAAACCGCCCACGGCCGCGGACACCAGGGTTTTTTGGTCCCGCCAGCAGTAGTCCGCCACCAACAGGCGGGTCTCAAAATTGTCGCTGGCGTCCAGCACCAGGTCATTTTCTATTAGTATATCCCGGATATTAGCCGCATCCAAGCGCGTATCGTGCAATTGCAGGCGGCAATGGGGATTCAGGGCCGTCAGGGTCTCCCAGGCCGACTCCACCTTCCGCCGCCCCAGGTCATGAATGTTGTGGAGAATCTGCCGCTGCAGATTCGAAGCCTCCACCCCATCGCTGTCGATGATGCTGATCTGTCCCACACCCGCGGCGGCCAGGTAATACAAGGCCGCGGAGCCGATGCCCCCTGCGCCCACCACTGCCACCCGGGCGGCCCGCCAGCGCTGTTGGCCTGCCTCCCCCACCTCCGGGAGCATGAGGTTCCGGGAATAGCGGAAGAGTTCTTCTGGGGAAAAATCCAGGCTCATCAAGGCTCCATATTGGCAATACCTTGGGAGGAGAAACGACCCTTTTTTATACCAAGTCGTGATCTAACAGCAATTCTTCTGTAGGGATGAACCTGGTGTTCGCCCGCCTGCACCGGGCGAATACAAGATTCGCCCCTACAATTCAATGCCTTTTGATTGGGAACTGGTATTAATCCCAGCTTGCCTTGCAGGGCTATATTTGCTGGCCGCAGGCTTTGGTCGCGCTGGCACAGGCTGGAAAGCCTGCGCCACCTGTTGCCCGGACCCCGGTCTCCAAGCGGGGCCGGAGGCCCGCCCCATCTGGCCCTTAGCCCCCTCCCCCCATTCATTTCTCTCCTCCCCCTTCCCCTTCCTTCCCCGGCTCCAGGCTGCAGGCCTTGAGCTTCCGGTAGAGGTGGGAGCGCTCCAGGCCGATACGCTCCGCCAGCAGGCTGACGCTGCCCCGGCATTCCTCCAGTTGGCGGCGCAGGTAGGCCCTCTCGAAGCCGGCCCGGGCCTCCCGGAAGTCCCGCATTGCCAGGAGGCGGTCCAGGTCCCCGGCAGGGGTGGCGGGCGCGCCCGTGAGTTGCAGGTCCGCCACATCGATCTGGGGGCCCGGGGTGAGGATGGCTAGGCGCCAGATGAAATTTTTCAGTTCCCGGACGTTCCCGGGCCAGTTGAGATTGGTGAGGGCTTCCAGGGCCCGGGGGGTGATGGTCTTGGCCGGAGTTTCGTTCTCCCGGGCCAGTTCCTGGAGAAAATGCTTGGCCAACAAAGGGATGTCCTGCCGCCGCTCCCTTAAGGGGGAAACGTACAGGGGAATGACGTTGATGCGGTGATACAGGTCTTCCCGGAAGGTCCCCCGCTGGATTTCCTCCACCAGGTTCTTGTTGGTGGCGGCCACCACCCGCACGTCCACCTGCAGGGGGCGGCTGCCTCCCACCCGCTCAAAACGCTGTTCCTCCAGGATGCGGAGGATCTTGGCCTGGGTCTTCAGGCTCATATCCCCGATTTCATCCAGGAAGAGGGTACCTTCGTGGGCCAGGTCGAACTTGCCCTGGCGGCGGCTGGTGGCCCCGGTGAAGGCCCCCTTTTCGTGGCCGAAGAGCTCGCTTTCGATCAAGTCCTCGGGGATGGCGGCGCAGTTCACCTCCACGAAGGGCTTGTGGGCCCGGAGGCTGAAGGAGTGGAGGGCCCGGGCCACCAGTTCCTTGCCGGTGCCGTTCTCCCCGGTGATCAACACCGAGGCGTTGGTGGGGGCCACCATCTGCAGTTGTTCCCGGAGGCGACGGACGACTGCGCTGGTGCCGATGATTTCCCGGACCGGCGCGGCCTTCTGCCGCAGCCGCCGGTTCTCCTCGGCCAGCCGGGCCATTTCCAGGGCGTTGCGGACGGTGAGGAGGATATTGTCGGCATTGGGGGGCTTTTCAATGAAGTCGTAGGCCCCCAGGCGGGTGGCCTTCACCGCGTTCTCCACCGAGCCGAAGGCGGAAATCATCACCACCGGCAGGAGGGGCTGCCGGGCCTTGAGCTCCTGGAGAATCTCCAGGCCGTCTTTTCCCGGCAGGGCGATATCCAGGAGGACCAGGTCCGGGGGGCCGTCGGCCACCACCTTTAAGGCAGTCTCCCCATCCGGCGCGGTGAGCACCTCGAACCCTTCATCCTGAAGGATTCCAGCAACTGCCTGGAGGATTTGGGGCTCGTCATCCACCACTAGCAGAGTGCCCGGCATATTCTCCCCTGTGCATCGGCATGTCGATGATAATTCTAGTGCCCTGGGGCACGTTGTTTTCCACCCGGATCTCGCCGTGGTGATCGGCGATGATGGAATTGACAATGGCCAGCCCTAACCCGGTCCCCCCCCTCTTGGTGGAGAAGTAGGGCTCGAAGATGCGCACCTTGTCCCGGTCCGGGATGCCGGCGCCGGAATCGGCCACGGTGAGTTCCACCAGGTCCCGGTCCGCGTCGCCCTTTAAAGAGACGGTGATCTTGCCGCTCCCCGGCATGGCGGCCAGGGCGTTGTCCATAAGATTGAGAAGGACCCGCTTCATCTGCTCCCGGTCCAGGAGGACGGGGGGCAGGTCCTGATCGGGTTGAAACTCCAGGGTGATGCGGGGCTGCACCTCCCGGTAGAGGAGCAGGGTCTCCTGAATCAGGGCGTTTAGATCCTGGGGGGCCAAGGTGAGCTGCGGCAGGCGGGCGAACCGGGAGAATTCGTTGACCAGCTTCTTCAGTTCATCCACCTGGCTGATGATGATCTGGGTGCATTCCTGGAAGACCTGGCCGTCTTCCCCCAGACGCTCCGCATAGCGCCGCTGCAGCCGCTGGGCCGCCAGTTTGATGGGGGTGAGGGGGTTTTTCACTTCGTGGGCGATGGACCGGGCCACCTCCCGCCAGGCCGCCAGGCGCTGGGCCCGTTCCAGCTCGGTCAAGTCCTCGAAGACGATGACCACCCCAAGGTCCTGGCCGGCCTCATCCTTGAGCACTGTGGGCTTGAGCAAAAGATAGAGGGTCTGGTCCGGGAGGGCCACGTGCAGGGGTTTCTCCACCGTGCCCTTGGGAGAGCGCCGGGCCGCGGCAATGACCTCGGCCAGGCGGTGATACTCACCCGGGGGGAGCAGGTCCCGGCAGTCCTGCCCCAACACCTCTTCCCGCCGCCAGTGGAGCATCTGGGCCGCGGAGTCGTTGATGGTGGTGAGGCGGCCCCCGGCGTCGATGCTGATCACCCCCGCGGCCACGTTCTTCAACAGGATCTCCATGTCCCGCTTCTGGGTGGAGATGAGATCCACGGACTCGCTCAACTGCCGGTAGGCCGCGGCCAGTTGCGCCCGGCTCTGCTGCAGGTCCTGGGTCATCTGGTTGAAAGACTTCACCAGGAAGCCGATTTCATCCCGGCCTTCCTGGTCGATGTGAATATCGTAATCGCCCCCTGCCACCTTCATGGTCCCCTCGGCCAGTTGCCGGATGGGGGTGGTGATCTCCCGGGCCATATAGAAGCCCAGCCAGATGGCGGCCAGCATGGCCACCAGGGTGACGATCAGCAGGGTGAGATAATGGGTCACCTTGACCGGGCTGAGTTCCAGCTGGCGCTGCCGTAATTCCTGCAGGCTGCGGGTCGCTTCCGCGACCCTAAGCAGGTGGGTCTTGGGGATGCGCTTGCGCAGCAGGAGGTAGCCCTTAAGGTGACCCGCGGCGTCGGTCACCGGCACCTTGAGATTCAAAAGTTCGTCCGCGCCCACCTTCTGCCGGATGACCGCATCCTCCGGTGCCGCCGGGTCCCCGGATGGCGGAGCCGGCAGCCCCGGCAATGGTCCCAACCGGGGGTCGTAACTGGCAGCCAGCCGCTTCCCGTGGATATTTAGAACCTCCAGGCCCGTGAGATGATAAGCCGACCGGTTCCGGTCCGCGCAGGCTTGGAGAAAATCCCGGTCCTGGGGGCTCCACCGGTCTTTTTCCTGTAACTCCTGGCTGAAGATGCGGCCGAAGGCCCGGAGATTGTCTTCCAGGTCCAGGGAGAAGATGCGGGTCAGGTCAATGGCCCTATCCAGGGACTCCTCCACCTGCCGGTCCCAGGAACGGTCCATCTGCCTGGAGATGAGCTGCCAGGACATGAAAAAGAGGAAGAGGGTGGGCAGCAGGGTGAGGCTGATAAAGGTGAGAACCAGGCGGGTGCGCAGCCGGGAGCCGAAGACCTTGCGCCGCCGCTCCAGGAAGAGCTTGGAGATCTGGCGGAAGATGAGGAAAGTGAAAAGCAGCAGCAGAAAGGTGTTGAGATTGAGGAGGCTGAAGGCCAACAGACTGCCGGTGACCGGCTGCCCCCCCCGGCGCACCAGGAACACCTCCAGGCCCGTGATGGCCACCACCAGGACCAGAATAAGGACAATAAGGATCCTTTCCCGGCGGCGCTTTTGAGACTCAAGGGCTTCCGGCGAGGATAGGGGTTCCATGGACTAACCCAGGGGCAATCTGATCAGGAAGGTGGTGCCGTGGTCGGGAGTGCTGTCCACCTGGATGCTGCCCCGGTGGTCGGTAATTATCTTGTGGATCACCGCCAGCCCCAGACCGGTGCCCTTGTCTTTGGTGGTGAAGAAGGGGTGGAAGATATTTTCCAAGACCTCCGGGGCCATGCCCTTGCCGGTGTCCCGCACTGCAAACCAGGCCTGCCCATCCTGAAAGCCGGTGGAGAGGAAAATCTGGCCATGCGCTTCCGTGGCCTCCAGGGCATTCTTGATCAGGTTGAGCAGCACCTGCTTGAGCTGGTTGGGGTCGGCCTCCAGGAAGGGCACGGGGTCAAGCTTTTCTCCCAGGCTAATGCCCTTTTCCCGGGCCGCCTCCAGCATTAGCGCCTCCACTTCCCGGACCACCTGGTTCAAGTCGATCTTTTGCTTTACCGGCAACGCGGGCCGGGTGAAATCCCGGAGGTCCCCCAAAAAAGTCTCCAGGCGTTTGACTTCTTTTTGAATGACTTGCAGTTTTTCCCGGGTCTCCGGTTCTCCTTCCAGGCGGCGCTCCACCTGGCGGGCCAGTCCGCCGATGACCATCAGGGGATTCTTGATTTCATGGCTGACGTAGGCCGCAGCCTCTCCCACCGCCGCGAACCTCTCGGAATGCATCAGGCGTTCCTGGGATTCCACCAACTCCCTGGTTTTCAGGTCTATTTCCCGGGTCAGGGTCTTATTCCAGGTGAGCGCGGCCCCGATCATCGCCCCGGAGGCCAAGAGGACCAGAATAAAAAAGGTCCCCACCAGGAACAATTCCTGGTGCATCACTTCCGAGACCGGGCCGGACACTTCCTCCACCGGGGCCACCACGCAGACTCCCCAGAGATTGCGGGCCGGGGTTTCTATCTGGGTTACGCCCGTGATCAAGCCTTTATCAAACCTGATGGGGACATATGCCGCCAGCTTCGGTATCTGCCCCAATCTTTGGCGGTGCCAGCCGGAGTCGTATTCCGTCACCCCTTCCTTGCCCCCCAGCAGGGCGGCGTCCAGCTCCTTGAGCCCCCGAAAGAGGATTTGAGGATTGCGGGCCAGGCGGATCTGGATGGCATTATGGGCCACAAAATTCTTTTCATAATGCGCCAGAAAGATTTCATCCTGGTCGATAATCCAGGCATAGCCGGTCCGGCCGGAGCGGACATCGGCCGTCACTTTCTCACAAATAAAAAAGGGGTCAATGATCAGTTCCAGCACCCCCGAGAAACGGCCTTTGGCGTTCGCCCAGTACAAAGGGGTCAGAAACCGCATGACCCTGCGGCCTTTCCAGGGGGGTTCCCCATAGACAAAAGTCTTGCTCAAAAAGAGCTTGCCCCGGTGGGCGGGGTCCCGGGCCCATTCCAGGTAAGAGGCCGGCAGGCCGACCTTGCTGGGGGGCACCGGCTGGGGGGAGACGCTGAAGATCTGTAAGGCCACTCCCTGGGCGTTATAGTGGCGGATCTCCAAGATGCCGAAGACCTTGTGGCGGGAGAAACGCTCCGCCAGGGAGGCCTCTATGGAGTTTTGCTGGGGAGCGATAGTCTGATATAAGCCCGCATATCCCAAGAGGATATTTTCCAGGAAGTCGAAATAGGACTCCACGTTGTCGGCGATCTTCCGGGCCAGCATCAATTGCTGCTGGTTAAACTGCTCCCGCATGATGATTTCCACTTTGTGATTCAGCTTTTGCCAGAAAAAGAAAAAGGCCCCGGAAAGAAGAATCGCTCCGGCCAGGATGGCGAGAATGACGGGAGTAGGGGAAAATAATTTGTGGACCCGGTCCGATTCCATACCTATTTTGCCCTCTTAAGGAATTTAAATATTATCATCCACGGGGCCGGGTGACAAGTTTAGGGTTAAGGGGCCGGGGGCTAGGGACCAGTCGTTTTGCCTCCTGGGTTAACTGACCCCTGCCCCCTGGTCCCTGATCTCTCAAAGGGAGAACCTGGGGTCTCCGGTTCGGCCCCGGGGCTCATTCCTTTTTCTTGGCGGCCTGCCAAATCTCCTCCATCTCCTCCAGGGTGGCGGTCTCCGGGGTCTTGCCCTGCTTGACCAGGGTCCGCTCCACCACATGGAAGCGCTTGATGAATTTATAGATGGTGCGCCGCAGGGCCCCCTCGGAATCGATGTTCAGAAAGCGGGCCACATTGACCAGGGCAAACAAGAGATCGCCCAGTTCCTCCTCCCGGGCCTCCAGGGGCGGCGCGGCCAGGGCCCGGCGAAATTCCTGCCATTCCTCCTCCACCTTGTCCAGGGCCCCTTTAACTGAGGGCCAGTCGAACCCCAGGCGGGCGGCCGCCTCCCCCAGGCGCTGGGCCTGCACCAGGGCCGGCAGGGCCGGGGAGACCTTATGCAACGCGGCCTGGTTCTTCCCCTTGCCCTCCTGGGCCTTGGCCCGCTCCCAGATGCGGCGCAAATCTTCCCGGGTCTTGGCCTCCTCCCCCCCAAAGACATGGGGATGGCGGTGGATCATCTTGGCGGTGATGCCCGCGGCCACTTCCTCAAAGGAAAACTCCCCCTGCTCCTGGTACAGGTCGCTGATGAACACCAGGTGCAACAGGAGATCCCCCAATTCTTCCTTAATCTTCTCCGGGTCTTTGCTTTCCAGGGCTTCCACCAGTTCATAGGCTTCTTCCAGCACATAGGTCTTCAGGGTTTCCGGGGTCTGGCGCGCGTCCCAGGGGCACCCCCCGGGGCCCCGCAAACGGCGGACTATGGCGACAAATTCCGTCACGGCCGCGCCCGGGTCCCCTTTCTTGTGGTTCATCTGCAGTCAACTCCCCAAAGGTGTATTTAACATCCGGTTCCTTGATGACCACGAGCGGCGCTGCGGGAAAATCATGCCGGAGGGCAAGCGTTGGACCTTTTGCACCCAAGACTAGGCAGCTACATTTTTTTTCTTCGGTTTCTGCAGTTGCTGCAGATAATCGGTCAAACGCTTTTTGAATTCCGGGGGCAGCAGTCCCAGGGCCTGCCGGGAAAAATGGATCAGGTAAGGAGCAGTGCGGGATTCTTTCAAGAGATGGGAGTCCCGGGGCATGACCACCCCAATGAGCATCAGAGAAAATCCCAGGAGCAGCGCCCCTTTGATCAGGGCAAAAAAACCTCCCAAGAGACGGTCGAATACGTCCAGATAGAGATGATAGAGGAGGCGCTGCAGCAAGTGAGCCACCAGACGGATGCCCCAGTAAACCGCCACCAGCACCAGGGCGAAGGCCACCCAGCGGGCATAATCGGGATTGGTGATCCAGGGGCTGAGTCTGGCGGCCAACGCCTGGTGGACATGGGCCGCGGCCAACACCCCCCCCACAACGCCGGCCAGTACTGCCAATTCTTGGAACAGGCCCCGGTAGTAACCCCGCAGGGAGATGAGAATCAGGAGAACCAGTATCCCCAGGTCCAATAGATTCAAGCCCATGGTCGCCTCATCCGGCTCGCCCCAGCGAAAAAATATCCCCGGTCAACCCTCCGGCAGGTTTAGGGGACGGACGCTTGCTCACCCCAGGGGTCGTTTGCCGCCTGCCGTGGGGTTACCTTTAGTCCTCTTCGATCTTGTCGATACGGTGCACCCGGAGATAGAGGCCGGGCCCCAGGGAGGCCAACTCTCCGTAGATCATGATGTGGTCCAAGCGGTGCAGCTCATAGGTCCTTTTCTGAGAAGGATCCAGGGCCGCCAGATCAAAGTAACCCCGCATTTCCGGCGTGCCGTAGGTGGCGAACCATTGCAGTTTATACCAGCTAAAGGGGTACCTGATCATGTCCAGGTAGTTGCGCACCAGGGCCGGGTCATAAGTGAGATATTGCCAATAGTAAGCTGGCACCTTGATCTTCTGGCCGGCCTGCAGCTTGGCGGTCTCGGGGGCCAGCAGCTCCTCGTAGGTGATGGGGGCATAGGTCTCCAACTCCACCTGGGCCGGCAAGGGCGGAAGCTGGCCGCAAGCTGCCAGCAACCAGAGGAGGCCAGCCAGCAGCGCCACTAGGCCACCTCTCCCTCTAATCCGGCCACCTTCAGTCTGATTGCCCGTGCCTTTACTGCCAGCCCTGATTTTCATGGTTGTCATCCCGTGCTATTTACCTTAAAAAGAAAAAAGACTGCCGTCAAGGAGATGCGTTATGGCCTGTCCCATTATTATCCGCCATCATGATGGTTTCCAATCCTACCTGGTGTTGGATCCGGAAAACCCCCGGGAACTTTTGCGCCACTGGGGGTTTAAGGAGGAGTTTTCCATCCGCCCCTGGCTGGGTTCCCTGGACCCGGTTGACGCCAGGGAGGAATGGTGCGAAATGCTGGCGGAAGAGCTGGATAACTATAACATCAGCGATGAAGAAAGCCGGGAATATTGCTCGGACCGCTCCTACTGGGACGAACTGAAATGACCAGGGGGGACCCCGAGACCGGCGCTTCCGCCTGTCCTCTAGTCCCTGCCCTCCCCAAACTAGTGTCACGTTCCACAAATAGTGTGATATAAATTTGGCCCCTCTTGATTGCGAGGTTTTTTAAGGGGATTATCAGGCGGTTATATAATCCCCCCTTACCCCCCTTTAGAAAAGGGGGGTAAAAAATCGCAATTTTAATTGTCACAGTAATTAAGGGACGGCACACTAGTCCTTCTCCAAAAAGACGTGGGCCAGGACCCGGGCGTCCCCCAGGAGATTGCTCAGCAAAGTGAATTCGTTGGGTTGGTGCGCGGTCTGGCTCACCGTCATCCACACGGCCGCGTGCAGGCCCTGCTGGCGAAAAAAGGCCGCCACTGTCCCTCCCCCGATCCCCCGGGGCTGCGGGTCCCGGCCGTAGACCTCCTGGATGGCCCTTTCCAAGGCCTTGACCACCGGCGCGTCCAGGGGGGTGGCCGGGGCGCTGGGTAGTTCCTGCACCGGCTCCACTGTCAGCTTCACCTCGAAGCGCCGGGCCGCCTCCTGCCCCAGGGCCAAGACTCTTTCTTTCACCCGGCTCAGATCGTACTCCGGCAACACCCGGCAATCCAGATAAAAGACATCCCGGCCGGGAATGGTGTTGATATTGGGGACATTGGCCTCCTTCTTGGTGGGTTCGAAGGTGCTCACCGGGGGCCGGAACAGGGGGTCTTCCAGGGAAAACTCCCGGGCCAACTCTTCCAGGGCTAGGATCACGTGGGCGCTGGCCCGCAGGGTGTTCCGCCCCAGGTCCGGACGGCTGGCGTGGCACTGCTTCCCCTCCAGGGTCAGTCGCAGCCAGAGGATGCTCTTCTCCGCCACCTCGATGAGGGTGCCGTCCAGGCTGCCGGCATCCGGGACAATAATCAGGTCTGCCGGCGAGAAGAGCTGGGGCTGCTCCCGCAGCAGGTGGATCAGCCCCTTTTCGTTGCCGGTCTCCTCGTCGGAGACCAGGGCCAGGGCCAGGGTGCGGGGGGGAGTGATTCCCAGGTCCAGGATGGCCTTGACCGCCATCAGGGAAGTGACGATGCCGTGGTGGTCGTCTTCCGTGCCCCGGCCATAGAGGCGGTCCCCCTCCACCCGCAGGGTGAACGGGTCAGAGTCCCACAGGGTCTCATCCCCCGGGGGCACCACGTCCAGGTGGCTCAAAACCCAGACCTTTTCCGGACGCCGGCCCGGGACCAGGGCCACCAGGTTGGGACGCTGGCCGCCCGCCACCCGGGCATCCGGCGCGGGATAGTTCTCCACCTTCAGACCCCAGCTCCGGAGCATCTCCGCCAGGAAGGCCGCCTTCTCCCCTTCCCCGGGGCCCCCGTGGTCCGGCCCCACTGCGTTCCTGGAGACCAGTTCCCGCTGCCAATCGATCACCTGCTGTTGATAATCCCCAAGGCGCACCGCCACCCGCTGATAAAGATCTTTTCCAGTCATCCCCTAACCTTTCCCCTAGGCTTTATGCCACTTCGCCATCCTAAGGCATTTATTCACAGGGGCGAACCTGATGTTCGCCCCTAGGACTGGGCGAAGGCAAGATTCGCCCCATAAAATTTGCTGTTAGATTGCGCATTGAGACCTTTGCGAAAGTCCTTTAACTTGTCATTCTGAGGGAGCGGAGCGACCGAAGAATCTCATGGGCCTCGGAAAATGCGAGATTCTTCACTCCGCTGCGCTCCGTTCAGAATGACAGAAAGGGACTTGCGCGGAAGTCTCGCCTGGTTATTAGCCCCCAGGTTAGCCCCCAGGAAAATCTATGAAAATACATCCCGGGCTTTTCCTGCCCCCACCCATCATATATAATGCCTGAGGTTAAGGGCAAGCAGATTAGGCCTAGCTACCCTGCTTCCCCCCCTTTCTTGGCGCCCGGCAACAACCAAAAATTGATCATCTGCCTTTAGGAGGAATAACCCATGAAGATTAAACGGATCGCCCATCTGGGCATTGCCATCAAAGACCTGGACGCAGGAAAAAAACTCTATGGCAGCAGTCTCGGCCTGGCCCTCAAAGGCGACGAAGTGGTGGAATCCCAAAAAGTGAAGGTAAGCTTTATCGGGGTGGGGGAATCCAATCTGGAACTCCTTATCCCCACCGCGGACGACAGTCCGGTGGCCAAGTTTCTGGAGACCAAGGGCGAAGGCTTCCATCACCTGGCTTTGGAGGTGGAGGACCTGGCCGGGGCCCTGGAAGAGCTCAAGGCAGCGGGCGTGCGCCTCATCGACGAGAAACCCCGGGAAGGGGCCCACGGCGCCCTGGTGGCCTTTATCCACCCCAAGGCCACCTACGGTCTGCTCCTGGAACTGTGCCAATATCCCCATTGAGATGCCCCGCCCATGGCCTTGACGGCTGAGGCCCTGATCTCCCGGGTCCAGGTCAACATCCCCTTCCCTTTCCTGGGGGAAGGTTACCTGGACCTTTTCCTGGACCGGGGCCTGAACCCGGAAATCGGCTTGGATGCCCGCAGCCTGGGGCGTTACTCCCGGAGGGATTTTACCTATATGGCCCGGGCCTTCCACCAGGCCCGGCGCCGCCTCACCCTCCATGCCCCCTTTCAGGACCTGCTCCCCGGGGCCCTGGACGAAATTATCCTCAACGCCAGCCGCCGCCGCCTGCGCCAGGCCTTCCGGTTATTGCCGGTCTTCAAGCCGGTGACCATCGTCTGCCATCTGGGCTACGATGCCAAATTTTATCACTGGGAGCGCCAGGATTGGCTGGCAAGGAGCGCGGCCACCTGGAAGGAGTTCGCGGCCCTGGCCGCGGCCCAGGGGGTGACGGTGATGCTGGAAAACGTCTATGAGGAGGACCCGGACCTCTTCCTGGATCTCTTGACCCTGGTGAACGCCCCCAACCTCCAGGTCTGCCTGGACGTGGGCCACCTCCAGGCCTTCGGCGACGGCGACTACGACCGCTGGCTCCACACCCTCTGGCCCCACATCGGCCAGCTCCACCTCCACGACAACCGGGGGGACCACGACACCCACCTGGCCCTGGGCCAGGGCACCGTGCCCCTCAACATGGTCCTCCAGTTCCTGGCGTCCCGGGACCGGCAACCCCTGGTCACCCTGGAACCCCACCAGGAAGGCAGCCTCTGGCCGTCCTTGGAATACCTGGCCACCATCTGGCCTTGGGAGTGAGAAGATAGCGGCCAGTGATCAGTAATCAGTAAAAACCGTAAGCTCAGGTCTCCAACTGCTCACTGCTCACTGCTTACTGCTCACTGCTCACTATCCTCAAAGAGCAATCCGGCCAGTTCCGGCCAGTCTCTCACCTCCAGGAAAGGGTGTGGCTGCCGGTTCCAGGGTTGGGCAAAGAGGATGGGGGTGATGCCGTGCGCGGCCAGGTGGTGGCAGGTCTCCAGACGGTCCTCCACGAAATAGTGGATGCCGTGGTCCTGGAGATAGTGGATTTTACTGTCGGGGTCGCCGGTGGCGAAGACCCGGATGGCCTCCGGGTCCACCTGGTCCAGGGTGCGGTGCAGCCAGGCGCGGATGGGCCGGGCCCGGTCCCGGGCGGTGATGAACAGCAACGGCGTCTCCTGGGCCAAGCGGGTTAAGACCGGCACCGCGTGGGGAAAGGGTTCCACCGGCAGTTCATGGGGCCGGTCGATGAGTTCCCGGATCAGGGTGTCGATGATCCAGGGCTCCAGGTCCAGGCAGTCTTCCAGGAAGAAGGTGGTGATGTGCTCGTAGCGCAGATGCCCCCGGCCGTAGCGGTCCCGGGCCAGATCCAGGAAGGTGGTCATGATGTCCGCCACCACCCCGTCGATGTCAAAGGCCAGGCGGTCCTTGGGAATGGGACCCCGCACCTGATCCGGCAACGTCACTTTCATCCTGAGAACACCACTTCTTTGCTCCTAGTATCATGTCCCGGAAATACTATGCAAAAGTAGCGCAGTCTTTTCTCCCTCCCCCTTGAGGGGGGAGGGTCGGAGTGGGGGTGGCGTCTTTTTGGCTGATTACAGCTACTTGCCTAAAGTCGCCCCCCTCCCCCCAACCCCCTCCCCCCGTGGGGAGGGGGGGGTTTTAGGAGCCGATATGTTGTTAGTTATTCCTGGGACACAACACTAGAAGCCATTTCAAAACCCCAAGTTCCATAAAATTGTCATTCTGAACGAAGCGAAGCGGAGTGAAGAATCTAGTATTTTCAATGCGTTGGGTCCACAACCTGCATTCAGGATGACAGGAAAATAGGTTTTGCAATAGGTTCTAGGCCAATATCAGCTAATGCTTGGTTATCAGCTGTTTTATCAAGGGCGACAACTGCTCCTTGATGATCTCTGCGGTCATGATGGAGCCCCGGTCATTGTGATGCACAATATCGTATAAGTATTCTTTCTCCTGGGGAGTCACCTTGGCTAAATCAATGACCAGCACCCCATTTTCCCGGCCCTTGCGGCGGATGGTCTCGTTAAAGGAGTCGAAGAGCGCCTTATACGTGGCATAGTCTATGGAGGATTTCTGCACCGTCCCGGCGATAATCCCGTCAGGTTTATCCTTTAAGCGGCTGGCCATGGTCATCAGCACCGGGGTGACCTGCCTGGCCCGGCAAAGATCGATAAACGCCTGCAAATTCATGGCAAATTCTTTATTTAAGGCATCTTCATCTATTTTCAGAGTCTGGCCTCGCACCTGGGCAAATTCGTCCTGGTTACTGGCGGCCGCCTTTTCCTTTCTCAATGATCGCAGCCACTTATCAAAATTATGGAGGGCCGCGGCCAAATTAGGAATCCAGCGATCCCGGATAATCTTGAAAAAATTCGCCACTATCTCCTGATTGATATCAAAAATCACCGAACGGGATAAATTGCGATTCCAATAGGATTTTTCATACAACAAGATATTTAAGTCATTGATATTGTGCATCATAATGGCAATATTCGGTTTTAAGGGGAACCCCTTATTCAGCAAAATATCCATGGAATGCAGTGAATGGTTGCCTGACCTGGCTCCATTATAAGAATTTACTTTGATATTGAAGGCCTTCTCCAGCAAGACCCCGGTTAAATAAGGGAATCTATTCTCCTCCTCCACAAAACGGCATTCCGTGGTGGACCCCCCTAAAAACAGCAAGGCGATATCCGGATGCTCATATTTTTTGGAGGGCATAATAAAGCCATCATCATCAATCCTTAAGAGATATTCCTGGCGTTTGAGAGTATCGTAATTGGTCTCCGTTATGCCCGCCTGCCAGCGCAGACGCATATTAGGGCGATATTCCCTCAACATAATGGCCCGATTGGGCAGGTTGTAATTAAATCCGAACCCGTGATTTTTGTACTTTAATAATTTTTCTGCCCCCAAGATGATGCCGATGAACGCGAGGATCACCATCACCCCAATGGTCTTCTTGGGATGTTTTTCAAACCAGTTGCCGGCCATAATCACAGTCCTCGGGGGGGTTAGAAGGCCACTTAACCAGGGAACAGGCGGTGGAGGCGCTGACGCCCTGGCGCCGCCGCCTCAGGTCGGGAAGTCTTAAAAATCACCCTGCTGTGGACGCTTGGTTCAAAGTTGCTGGAGGATCCCCAGCACTTCCCCTTCATCTAAATCATACCATTCCTCATAGGCGTCGGCCACTGCGAAAGACCAGCCCCCCCGGACGTTGAGGCAGAAGAGTTCGTCCACCAGGGGAAGGAGGCTCTCCGCCGTGTGGGCCGCGGCGGTGGGCACGGCCACGATGATCGCCCCCGCGCCCTTGCCTTTAAGAAATTGGATGGCCGCCCGCATGGTGTAACCCGAAGCCAGGCCATCGTCCACGATGATGGTGGCGGCTCCGGCCAGGTCCGGATAGGGGCGGTCTTGACGGAGCAGCTTTTCCCGCTGCTTCAGGGTGGCCAGGGTCTTTTGCACCTGCAGGTCGATCTCCGCCGGGGTCATTTGCAGGCGCCTCAGAAACTCTTGATGGAAGATGGCCTCCCCCCTGGGGTCAAGGGCGCCGAAGCCCGCCTCCGTGGTCCAGGGGAGTTGGATCTTGCGGACAATGACCAGGTCCAAAGGCACTTCCAAGGCCCGGGCGATCTCCGCGGCCACCGGCACACCCCCCGCGGGAATGGCAAAGAGGCGCGCCCCCCGGCCCTGATAGCCCAGGAGCCTGGCGGCCAGCAGGCGTCCGGCTGCTGCCCGGTCTTTAAAGACGTGGACCCGGTCCCGCAAAGTGGTATCTTCTAGAAGCTTTCCCATTGCCTTACATAAAAATCCTCCAGGCCCTTAACCCGTTCCCGGAATTCGGCCTGGCCCAGGCGGGCGCCGGTGAGGCCCCCCTTCAGACTGATCTCCGCAAGATATACTTCCCCGGCCTCAGAGACCAAGAGGTCCAGAATGGCATAAGGGAATTGGCCCCGGGCCATAACCTGTCGGCAGAAAGCGAGGATCTCCGGGGTGACTTCCAGGGGCCGGGAGGAGCCCCCCTGGAAGAGATTCTTGCGGAAGCTCCCGGGGTTGAGGCGCTCATAGGCCTCGGCGTAATCCCCCAGGACCACGGCCCTAAAGTCCCGGGCCCCGGCCAGAAAGGGCTGCACCACCAGGGGGAAGGGCAGACCCTGGAGCCCCCCCAGGCTGTACAAAACCTCCAGGGAAGACCAGAGGCTCACCCCCAGCCCCAGGTGGGCCTGGTCCCTCTTGGTGACCACCTGGCCGTCCCCCGGGAACTGGGGCTGACCCAGGCGCCGGGCTAGGTCCGGGAGACTGTAGGCCGCGAAGGTGCCGGGGACCATGAATTCCCCCAGGACTTCGGCCTGGGCCACTTTGGAGCGGACGAGCATCTGGGCCAGGGCGGCGGGGAAAAAAGCCACGCCCCGGCTAACCAGGTCCAGGAGCTTCGCTTCTTCCCCTGGCCTCCAGGGGAAGAGGCCGAGGATGGCGTCTCCGGCTCCCAGTTGCCGGTAGTGGCGGCGAATTTCAGTGATAGTACGTAGTATCAGGGGGGGGGCATGGAAGCCACTATACTTCTGCTTCTTCGCCAGGTCAAGCCGCACCGGGACCACTGGGGCAGCCCGCATTTTTCGCATTTTGGCCCGCCCCTGCCGGGAGACGTAAATATCATAGTCCCCCACCTGGGCCAGGCGGCGCCACTTCCCAGCGATGCGCTCCGGCGGGTAGATCTGCCGGAAGACACTTTTGCCGAACGCGCCCACCACCAGCACATCCGCGCCCACCCGGTTGAAATCATAGGGTTTTTTCCGGGGATTGAGGAGCACTATGCGCTCCGGGGTGGATTCGTGAAAATAAAAGGCGGGCATTAAATGGATGGGATAGTCGTCAGTGAGAAAGACCAGCTCGTACTCCGGGGTTTCGATGAGGCAGGAGCGGGGCACATGGGTTTTAAGGTAGTTCACCAGGCGGTAAGGAGTGTCCAGGGTGTGGGTATATATCTCTTTCAGGTAACCCGCGCCGGAAAAGGGATAGAACATAATCAGGACCGCGGCCACCAAGCCTGGGGCCAGCCAGCGGGGGGGGCGCGGCAGCCAGGCGCTCAGCCGCACTGCGGCCCGGCCGAGAAAGAGGGCCGCCAGGGGACTGGCCAGAAATAAGGCCGGCAGGGCAAAACGGTGCCACCAGACCGCGGTGAGGTAAACCAGGCTCCACAGCCCAAAATTTATCAGCCAGAGCTTCTCGCCCCAGGAGGCTCCCTTTTTCCAGACCCCGTATGCTCCTAGGGCCCCCAGCCAGAAGAGGGGGTGGCGTAGGAGAATGAGCAGGCTTTCCGGATAAATGCGGCCGATGGTCAGGGGCGTGAAGAACTCGTGGCACAGAAGTTTTTTCTGTTGCAGGAAATGGAGGACCGCGGCTTCCAGATTGCCCAGGATGACCCATTTCAGGAGGAGATAGGCCAGTAAAGGCAGGCACACCCCCAGGCTAAAGGCCAGGAGCGATTTGAAGAGATGGACTTTGTCCCGCCACCACTGCCGCATCAGGAGAAAGAGCGGGGGCAGGAAGGCCAGGCCGTAGAATTCCTTGGCGTCAAAGGCCAAGCCTAAAAAGATGCCCCCCGCAAAAAGGGCGCCCCGGGCCGGGGTATCCAGGCCTCGCCCCAGAAACCAGAGTCCCAGAAGAAAGAGTCCCAGGGCCGGCACGTCCCCCAGCACGGAACGGCCCCAGGAGAGCACGTCGGTGCCCAGCAAGGCCAGGGCCACCGCTCCCAAGGCCGCCGCGGGCCCCCAGAGGCGCCGCGTTCCCAGGTAAAGGGCCAGGAAAAGAAGGACCAGATAAGCCCCGGCCACCAGGCGGCCGGGGACCACCCCCACCCCCAGGAGCTTATAGGCCAGGGCCACCGGCAGGATGATTGCCGGGCCGACGCTGATGCGGAAGTCCAGATCGTTAAGCTGGTTGGGGCTCTGCACGGTGAAGGCGTAGCGCCCGTGCTGCACCAGGTTGGCCGCGGTCTCGGAAAAGATGGCCTCATCCCACCAGATACTGGGGAAATTAGCCAGGTTATAAAAACTTCCCCAGACTACCAGGGCCCAGAGCAATATCCCGGCCCAAAACCGGGGACTATTGGGTTTGAACAAGCCTTTGCACCTTGAACAGATAGATGGCTGCCGCCCTGACCGGGCCATGGGTTATACGATAAAAAAGCCTGCCCTCTTCTAGGGCAGGCTTCAATATACAATAAAGTAAAAAAAGTTGGGCGGAAAAATTTCACCAAAAAGTAAATTTTTCAGAGGCCGACAATCTGCCGGTGCAGCTCCTTGGTCTTCTCCGTCCGGGCCTGGTCCCGCTCCTGCACCAGGACGGTCAAGCGGTCCTGGATGCGCTGATAGAAATAGCTGTTGATGTCCTCGCCCCGCTGGTGGGCGTCGATGAGCTGCCGGTAGCAGCAGATCATCTTGGCGATCATGGACACCGCGTATTCCCGCCCCTGGACCTTAATGGTGGCCAGCCCCAGATCCAGGTAAGCCTTCAATTCATCCCCCAGGATGGCGAAGGCCACATTGGGATTGGTGTGCACCCGGGCGTTGATGGCGTCGATGACATGCTGGGGCTGCCCCCGCTGGCGCAGCACCTTGCGGCGCTGTTCATCGGTGAGGAGACAGAGCCGGAAGCAGCTGCCGCTGCGGTCCGGCCAACCTTCGTATTCCACGATCTCGTTGCCCTCCTCATCGTGATAGACCTTGCGCACGTAGGAATCAGCGATGAGTTCGTGGAAGAGACAGTTACCGACGCCGCCGATACAGCGGTTCCCGTGGACCAGGACCTCGGTCTTGAGCCCCAGGGAGTCCGCTTCCTGCTTGAACCGGGCCAGCTTCTCCACGGTATCGATTTCCGTGGAGGCCACCAGCTGGGTGGCGCCATAAGATTGATACCGGGCCATCTCCTCCCGGGTCTGGATGTTGCAGCCCACACTGGCGTGGATGACCAACTCCGGGAACAGCCGGTGGACTTCCTGCATCACCGCCGGGGTTTTGACGATCACCCCTTCGATGCCAAAGCCCGCGTACTTCTCCACTTTCTGGAGCACCAGGGGCAGCTTTTCCGGGGGGATTTCGGCATTCAGGGCCACCCGCACCTTACTCTGGTGCGTGGCGGCAATGCGGACGGCTTCGCCGATCTGGCTGTCTTCCAACTCCCAGGCGCATTTGCGGCGGCTAAAGCCTTTTGCTCCCACATAGACGGCATTAGCGCCGTTCTTGCAAACCGCCTGCACCATTTCCAGGCTGCCGCCTGGGGCTAATAATTCGTTAATCATAAGCTTCCCACACCTCCCTGAGCCTGCCAAAAAACGGTTCCTCTAGGCTCGGCCAACTTCCTTCTGCCAGTGCCTGTGGTAACCCCCAGGTATGGTGGGTTCCTGCCCCGCGTCGATATTCTCGGAAACCGGCTTTTTCCCCGGATTCCGGCGGTGTTAAGGTTTTGTGAAAATTTTATTAAATTTTACGCCAGGCCCATTTTTTTTTCAAGAAAGACTTAATACTTTTTCCCGTTTTTAAGCCTCCTTTTTCGGGTTTTTTCTCTGCCTGGCCTAGGAGAAAACCCCGGAATTTTGGTCAGCCGCGGCTCCGGTGAGCCTCTTGGCCCAGTCCTTTCCTAACCCCTGAGGTAGGTAACGGCCAGGACAAAGCACAAACCGATTTCCACCCCCCAGGTGAGGGCATAAATCAACAGCTGCATCCGGGAGCCGTAATCTTCTTCAAGCAGGATGCGGTTGGGCTCCCGCACGATATCCCAGGAACTCAGTTCTTTCTCTGCCACCATAGTTCTCTCCTCTTCAATAGAAATCAGCCAGAAGCTGGGGTAAGTCCCGTTGCGGCTGCTGCCGCACCAGGGGGCCGGCCTGGAGGGCCGGATGGGCTTCTTCCAGCAGGGGCCTAAGGCGGCGGTAGATCACCCCCATGGGGATGCGCTCCCCCCATTCCTTGGCCTTCTGGTAGGCCCAGAGTTCATTTTCCGGGTCGTAATCCGGGGTCTCTTCCAGCCGGTAGACCCGCTCCCGGTACCATTGATAGGTATTGACCCGGTTAAACGTCACACAGGGCTGCAGCACTTCCAAAAACGCCAGGCCCCGGTGGGTCATCGCCTGCTGATAAAGTCCCTTAAGGTGCTCCGGGTCCGTGGCCGAACCCCGGGCCACCCAGGAGCACCCCTGGCTCACGGCCAGGGCCAGGGCCGCCAGGGGTGGGTACGGCACCCCCTGGGGCTGGAGAGTGGTCTTGAGCCCCTGGTCCGTGGTGGGGGAGGCTTGGCCCTTGGTCAGGGCGTAAACCTGATTGTTGTGCACCACCAGGGTCAGATCCACGTTGCGGCGGATCGCCCCCAGGAGGTGGTTGCCTCCCTCCCCGTAACAGTCCCCGTCCCCGGCCACACAGACCACTTTCAGGTCCGGGTTGGCCAGACGGATGCCGGTGCCCACCGGCAGGGTGCGGCCGTGAATACCGTTAAAAGTGTTGCAACTCAGATAGTGGGGGAACTTGCTGGACTGGCCGATCCCCGACACCACCACCAGATCCTGGGGCCGGATATCCAACTCCCCTAAGGCCCGCTTAAAGGCCTGGAGCAGGACAAAATTCCCGCAACCCGGGCACCAGGCCGACTCTATGCCCGCATATAACTCTATCGGCAGCATGGCTTCCCTTATAAAAACTCATACCCCAGGGGCTAATAATATAGCACACCTGTTTTGTCAAGAAAAGGTTTATATCACCCCTGACAGGCCCCGGAGAATATATTCCGGGGTAAAGGGCGCGCCGTCATCCTTGAGCAGCAGATGATCCGCCTTGATCCCGGTCTCCTGGCGCAGCAGCCGGTGAAGCTGGCCGGTGGCGTTCATCTCCGCCATCACCAATTTTTTGCTCCCCTTCAGGGCCGCGGCCACCGCGGCCACCGGCAAGGGCCAGAGCTCACTGAGATGCACCATGCGGGTCGGGGTGCCGTTGGCCGTGAGGAGAGCCACCGCTTCCTTCACCGGCCCCAGGCTGGAGCCCCAGCAGATGAGAGTCAGCGGCGCGTCCGGGTCCCCCGCGGTGGTGATGCCCCCCATTTCCTGGACCAGGCCCTCAAGTTTGCGCAGGCGCTTTTCGTGCATCTGCACCCTGACCCCCAGATCCTCGGTAAGATGCCCATCCGGGGTGTGTTCATCGGAATCCGCCACCACCAACTCCGGGCCGAAGCCCGGCAGACGCCGGGGGGAGACGCCGTCCGGGGTATAGGCGTAACGCTCATAGGGCGGGGCGGCCGGTCCGGTGGCCAGGGCCCGGTCCACCTGCACCTCCGGGAATTCCGCTGCCAGGTGGGTAAACTGGGTGTCCCCGAAATATTGGTCGGTGAGGATAATCACCGGTAATTGATAACGGTCGGCCCAATTCAGGGCCTTGGCGGTGAGCGCGCAACCCTGGGCCGGGGTGCCGGGGGCCAGGACCGCCCGGGGGGCATCCCCCTGGCTGGCGAAAAGCACAAAACTCAGGTCCCCCTGCCCCGTGCGGGTGGGCAACCCGGTGCTGGGCCCGGGGCGCATGGAGACCACGATCACCAGGGGGGTTTCGGTCATACACGCCAACCCCAGGGCCTCGGTCATCAGACAGAAGCCACCCCCGGAGGTGCCGGTCAAAGACCGGGCCCCGGCATAGGAGGCGCCGATGGCCATATTGATGGCTGCGATCTCGTCTTCGGCCTGCTCCACCACCACCTGATGGCGGGAGGCCCGTTGGGCAATGGCGTTCAGCAGGCTGGTCCAGGGGGTCATGGGATAGCCGCTGACAAACTGCAGCCCCCCGGCCAGGGCTCCCAGGGCCATGGCTTCATGGCCGCTGATCAACAGCCGGGGCTCAGGAGGCGGGTTGATCCCGGCCAGGGAGAACCCATAGGTCTGGGCCGCGGCCTGTTCATAGCCCCGGGTGGCGGCCTGCACGTTCCACTCCACCACCTCGGCCCCCTTGTCCCCGAAGGTTTCCTGCAAAAGGGTGAGCAAGGGGGTCAGGGAGAGCTTCAGAAGTCCCAGGACCGCGCCGCAGGCCCCGGCGTTGAGCGCGATTTCGGCCTTGTCCGCAGCCCCGGGCAGCAGACTTTCCGGGCTCAGGGCCAGCCTAGGGATACCGTTGGGGATTTTCTTCACCTCCGCGGCATCGTAAATGATGAGGCCGTGGGAGAGGATTTCCGGGGTGTGCAGGTCAACGGTCTCCTGATTCAAAGCGATGAGGAGGTCCACCCCTTCCCGGGAGGAAGAGAGGCGCCGGTCCGCCAGGCGCACCTGGTTGAACAGGTGGCCTCCCCGAATCCGGGATTCGTAGCTCTGGACCGTCAGGACCCAGCAGCCCTGACGCATCAGGGCCTTGGCCAGGGGCAGGGTGATGGAGTGCACTCCCTGGCCCGCGGCGCCGCCGATGAGGATGTTCAAGTCAACAGGCATAGAACGGCCATGTCCTCTCAATCTTTTATTTAGATTTTAATCATCACCAGGAGAAAATAAAGGTGTCCCCAGAATTAGTTCCTGGAGCACCTGTCAATAAAGATTCTCAGAGGGCAATTCCTCATGGGCCTGCGGCCCCCTAAAGATTATGAAAAGTCGTAGGGCGGGCGTCTCCCCCGCCTCAGTAATCCGCCCAGGCTGGAAGGCCTGGGCTACCAACTTTTCGGAACAGTCGCTCATGAGCCAGAGGCTCACCCATAAAGTAGGGAAAATTTGGTGGGGCGGGCCTCCGTGCCCGCCAAGCGACAGGCGGCCAGGGACGGCCGCCCCACCGATTTATTGCTGTCCAGGACCTTTTCAAAGCAGATTTCAGATCCCAGGACCATGCCTGGGCCCGGCCCCACCCTCTGAAGGGGCGAGGCCGTCGGCTCGGAGCCGTTCCAGGATGAACTCCCCCAGCAAAGATTGCCCCACCGGCTTCAGGTGGGAGTCGTTCTGGTAATACAACCTTTGCCCTTGCCGTTCCTGTCTCTGGAACAGGGGCAGAGGGTTCAGGACCTGGACGCCCGCGGCCGCCAGCCCTTCTTTCAGCCGGATCGCCAAAGGATATTCGTCCCGCTGCAGCCCCCGGGGATCGCTTACCCTCCCTCCCAGTTGCTCAAAATGCTGCAAATATAAATCGCTCACCTGGCTGGCGTCGGGGATCACCACCACATATTTGTGGCAGGCCGGACTGGCATAACTAACCAGCTTCTTGATGCCGTCAATGAGAGTCGCCACATCCCGGCCCCGCTCCCCCCGGGCCAAGATGGTGTCCTCCAAATTGCCGGGTTCGGCCTGGGTATAAATGGTCACGCTCAAGGGGTAGGTGGAGGGCGAAAAGGGGGGATCCGCGTTCTGATCCCTTTCGGCACCGGGGCTTCTCAGCAACTGCCCCAGCCGGTAATTGGCGAAGGTCAGGGACCGCAGACCTAGATGACTGCACATAAACCCGTAGATATACCGGGGCAGGGTCATGGTCCGCCAGTTCAGGGGCCGGCGGATATCCTGGATATCATTGCCCACGTAGACCTGGTAGATGAACACCTGGGGCTGAAACTCCCGGAAGCGGCGGGGGGCCATAAATAAGGATTCGCAGACTCCGGTGGCCGAAACGGCCGCACAGATGACCCGGTAGGAGGGGAGCTTCCGCCTTAAGAAAGCCACCCAGGTGTGCGGGCCCACAGAAAAAGAATCCCCCATGGCCAAAAGAGTTTTCCGGGTGGCTTCCCCCAGGTCTCCGGGGCGGTTGTTGGCCCTGAGTTCCGGTTGGTAGAAATCGACGAGCTGATGGCGGTAAATGCCTTCGAAGACCAGAAGAAAGCAGGCGAGGCAGATGATGAGATACGCCCCGAAAAACAGGACTCGCTTGGTCATGGCGGCCACGGGTTGCCGGCAGGGGCACGCTCTGCCGCTAGCTCTCCCCCCAAAAAACCACCTGGATAGCCAGGTGGCTTCTAGGATTATTCCATGGAGAAAGGGATGTTGGTGAAAACCGGACTAGGGCGGCGTTGCCCCTGAACCGCTATTTTCGATGACGGTTTTTCCAGGTATGCCAAATCTTTTTTAATATGCCTTCGTCTTCCGGGTCCCCCTGAGCCTGGGCCTGGACCCCCACGGGGGCCGCGTCCGGTTCCTCCTTGACCCACTCCTGCAGCAGCTCTTGCTGCTTGGGGGTCAGGTGCCGGGGCACGGTCACCTGCACCTCCACCAGCAGGTCCCCCCGGCGGGGGCCCTTGGGAAAGGGGACTCCGTCCCCTTTGAGGCGAATGGTCTCCCCGGGCTGCGTACCGGGGGGAATGACCAGCTCCCGGGTGCCGGAGAGCAGGGGGATGGTCACCCGGGTGCCCAAGGCCGCCTGGGCAAAGGAGACGGGCACCGTCAGATGCAAGTCGTGGCCCTCCCGGCGGAACAGGTCATGGGGCCGCACCTGGAGGATAATGTAAAGATCCCCGGGAGGCCCCCCGAAAAGGCCATCGTTGCCTTCCCTGGACATGACCAGGTGGGTGCCGCTGTCCATGCCCGGGGGAATTTTGACCTTGAGTTTCTTTTTCTCCCGGGCCCGGCCTTCTCCCCGGCAGGCGGGGCAGGGTTCGGAGATAAACTCCTTCAGCCCCTGGCAGCGGGGACAGGTGGTGGTGATCTGAAAGATGCCGTGGGTGCGGGAGACCACCCCCCGGCCGCCGCATTGCGGGCAGGGAGTTCTCTGGGTTCCGGGCTTGGCCCCGGTGCCCCCGCAGGTGCGGCAGTTGACCACCCGGGGCACCTCCAGGGTCACTTCCGTACCCATGGCCGCGTCCATGAAATCCAACACCAGATCGTAGCGCAGATCGTTGCCGGCCTGGGGCTGCACCCCGGCTGCCCCCTGGAAACCAAAGACGTCTCCAAAGATGTCGCTGAAGGTCTGGAAGATATCGGAAAAGTCCCGGAACCCGGTGAACCCGGTGGAAGACAGGCCCTCGTGGCCGTAGCGGTCGTAAAGGCGCCGCTTTTCCGGGTCCCGGAGGACCTCATAGGCCTCCGCGGCCTCCTTGAACCGCTCCTCCGCCTCTTTATTGGCGGGATTGCGGTCCGGGTGGTACTTCATGGCCACTTGGCGGTAGGATTTTTTAATTTCTTCAGAGGTGGCATCCCGGGACACCCCCAGGATGCGGTAGTAATCGTGATTATTCGGGGACATACTCTTTTAGGCGAGGCGGGCCTGCACCGCAGTAGTTTTTTCGCCTAACTTTACCTCCTTATCCCGGCGATCGTCAATAGTAATATGGGTAACCACCCGTTGCACCCCCCGGTTAAAGGGCAGCTCGTGCAATGCCCGGGCCACCTCCAGGAGATGGGAGACCTCTCCGTGCACCAGGGTGCCCATATCGGTGAGCAGGTGGGGGATATTTTCCTTCTGGAGATACCTTTCCAATTCCGCGACATAATCCCCGACGCTGGGACGGCCTAATCCCAGGGGGATAACGCTGATCTCCATGATGGCCATTGAGGTGCTCCCTGGGGGAATGCCTGGATCAGACAGGCAAGACTCGACGCACCGCCTCCTTAAGACGGGCCAGGTCGTGGGACTTGACCACAAAGGCATCGGCGCCCAAGACCTTGAAATCCTTGGGTGGGATGCAATGGGAATAGAAAATCACCCGGGTATCCTTCCTGGTGCCCTTGACGATACGCCCGGTCTCCACCCCGGACATATCCGGCAGCAAGACCTCCAGGATGACCACGTCCGGCTTGAACGCCTCCACCAGGCGCATTACGCCGGCGCCGTTCCCGGCCACCGCCACCTCATAGCCTTCGTCCTGGAGTTCTTCCAGGCATAGCCGCTGGATATGAGGCTCGCTGTCGGCAAAAAGGATTTTTGACATGGCCAGCACCTCCTCCATGAAGCGGTGCTCCCCCCAAGTTTTGTCCAAATTTTAATATAACTACTCCTTGTCTATTTGTCCAGTAGGGTCACGGTCGTCCTTTTTTGTCCCCGGAGCCCGTAACTGGCTGCCAACAACACGAAACCCTCTAAAAAAAAAATTTACCTTAAGTAAAGATATATGGGGCCTAAAGGCATTAGCAGGTGGAGACGCCCCCTATCTAAGCCCCTTCCCCCTCCTCTCCCGATCCTGGCTCCTGGCCCTTCTGCCGGAATTCCCGCCAACGCCGCACCAGTTCCGGCTCCGCCCCTTCCGTCCCCGGCTCATAAAACCGGGACCCGGCCACCTCCCCGGGCAGGTAGTCCTGGGGCACAAAGTGTCCGGGAAAGTCGTGGGGATAAAGGTATCCCTGGCCGTGCCCCAGGCCCTGGCGGTCCCGGTGGGCGTCTTTAAGGGGGGCGGGCACCTGGGTGGCCCCCTTTTCCTCCAGGGCCGCCTGGGCCCGGAAATAGGCAGCCGTGGAGTTGCTCTTGGGGGCCAACGCCAAATAAAGGGTGGCCTGGGCCAGATGGTATTGCCCCTCCGGCAGCCCCACCCAGGTTAAGGCCTGGGAGGCCGCGGCCACCTGCACCAGGGCCTGGGGGTCGGCCAGGCCGATATCCTCCGAAGCCAGGATCAGCAGCCGGCGCATGATGAAGCGGGGGTCTTCCCCGGCCTCCAGCATCCGGGCCAGCCAGTAGAGGGCCGCGTCGGGGTCGGAGCCCCGCACACTCTTGATGAAGGCCGACACGGTATCGTAGTGGGCGTCGCCTTGCTTATCGTAGATCAGGTCCCGCCGGGGCATGCACTCTTTAGCCGCAGCCAGGTCCACCTTGATGAGACCCTGGGGGTCGGGCTCGGAGGAGAGAACCGCCAGTTCCAGGGCGGTCAAGGCCCGGCGGGCGTCGCCCCCGCACATGCGGGCGAAATGGGCCAGGGCCTCCTCTGTCACCTCCGTCTGCATGGCCCCCAGGCCCAGTTCCTTATCCGTCAGGGCCCGGCGCAGGAGGAGGAGGATATCCGTTTCTTTAAGGGGCTCGAAGACGAAGATCCGGGCCCGGGACAGAAGCGGCCCGATGATTTCGAAGTAGGGATTCTCGGTGGTGGCGCCGATCAAGGTCAGGAGCCCCTCCTCCACGTGGGGCAGGAGCGCGTCCTGCTGGGCCTTGTTAAAACGGTGGATCTCATCTATGAGGAGGATGGTGCGGCGGCCTTGCCCCTGCCCGCGCCGGGCCTCCTCCACCACCTTTCGCAGGTCCGGCACCCCGGACATCACCGCGCTGAGGCTGGCGAACTGGGCGTCCATGACCCGGGCCAGGGCCCGGGCCAGGGTGGTCTTGCCGCTCCCCGGCGGTCCCCAAAAAATCATGGAGGAGAAGAGCCTTTTGGCCTTCAAAGCCCGCCACAAGAGGCGTCCGGGGCCCACCAGGTGCTCCTGGCCCACGAACTCCTTCAAGCTCCGGGGGCGCAGGCGGGCCGCCAGGGGCGGCGGCGGCGCGAAAAGGGAGGAAGCCTTCATTTCAGGGACTCTTGTTTTTTCCGTAAATACTGCTATATTTTAACAAAAAGCCAAGGGGCGCGCCATGTTTGGTTATAATTTGGGAACCATTATCATCATCCTGGTCATCGTCTTGCTGCTCTTCGGCCCCCGGCGGCTGCCGGAATTGGGGGAAAGCATCGGCAAGGCCATCCGCAGCTTCAAAAAGGCCCATGACGATGGCCCTGGGACCCTGCCCAAGGAGGAGGCCAAAGCCGAGCCCGGAGCTACGGCGGCCAACCCCCAGGCCAAGACCTGCCCTAAATGCCAAAAGGAGCTGACCCAGGAGTTCGCCTTCTGCCCCCATTGCGGCCATGGCTTAAAAGCTTGATGGTTAAGGGCGGCCCGTGATCGGCATTTCCTTCGAACAGCTCATTCTCCTCCTGGTTCTGGCCCTGATCCTCTTCGGGCCGGAGAGACTCCCGGAGATCGCCGAGAAGATCGGCAGATGGGTGGCCAGCCTGCGCCAGGCCAGCGCCGATTTCACCCAACAATACCAGCAGGTCCTGAATCCGCCCCTGCCGCCGCCCTCCCCCCTTCCAGAGGATTTTTACTGCGTCCATTGCGCCCTGAAAATGGAGCAAAGGTTCACCTTCTGCCCCCATTGCGGCCGGCGCCAGGAAGAGGATAGACCACTGGTGGATCACTTGCAGCCACCCCTGTCCGTTTGCCCCTCTTGCGGGCGGAAGTTGGAGTCGGATTCCCTCTTTTGCCCTTTTTGCGGTGGCCACCTGGGGGAGAAAGTGAATCATTACCCGCACCAGGAACCACCCCCCCAACTGATGTCCTGCCCCCATTGCGCCCGCAAACTGGAAACCGACTTCCTCTTCTGTCCCGGCTGCGGCCACCCCTTTGATAAGAGCCCCCAACCTCCCAAGCCCCTGGCCCATTAGTCCCCAATGGACGGGCAGGGGTCTTAGCCCCCAGGTTGACCATCTCCATGACGGACGCGCCCGACCTTAAGGCCATCAAGGTCATTATCTATGATTGCGACGGGGTCCTGATCGATTCCCGCCGGGCCAATGCCGCGTTTTACAACCATATCCTGGAGAAATTCGGCCTGCCGCCCCTCAGTCCCCGGCAATTGGCTTTCGTTCACTACAGCACCGCCCAGGAATCAGTGGATTTTCTTTTCCAAGGCACGCCCTGGCGCCAAGAGGCCCAGGATTACCAGCGGGCCATGGATAACCGCCCTTTTTTGCCCCTGTTGCGCCTGGAGCCCCACGTCCGGGAGGCCTTGGCGGCCTTGCGGCCCGGGTATCGCACCGCCATCGCCACCAACCGGGGCAAAAGCCTGCCCCTGGTCCTTAAGGAACTTCAACTGGCGGACCTTTTCGACCTCACCATCAGCAGCTATGACGTAGTAAAGCACAAACCCCACCCGGAATGCCTCCTGAAAATCCTGGATCATTTCCGGGTGGCACCAGGGGAGGCCATGTACATCGGGGATGCGGCCGTGGATCAACTGGCTTCCCGGCGGGCGGGGGTCACCTTTGTGGCTTACCGGAATCCGGACCTGGAGGCGGGCTATCATCTCCAGGACCACCTGGAGCTGCCGCTGATCCTGCCCGGGGGTTCCCGGGGCTGATACTTATAGCATTTGCCAAAAGGTCTTTCCTCTTATCCCCTCTCCCCCCAGCGGGGGGAGAGGGTTAGGGTGAGGGGGGGCGGAAAAAACTTTTGGCAACCAG
>JAGVAH010000024.1 GCA_020060385.1 Syntrophobacterales bacterium
CATGGTGGTGCACCTGATCACGCCCGTGGCTCTGGAAAAGGAACTGCGCTTCGCCATCCGGGAAGGGGGCCGCACCGTCGGCGCCGGAGTGGTGAGCGAGATCGTGGAATAGGCTTATGCGAGATATTATTACCTTATCCTGTACCGAGTGTAAGCGCCGGAATTATACGACGACCAAGAATAAGCGGCGGACACCCGACCGGCTGAGCTTCAAGAAATACTGCGCGTTTTGCCGGACCCACACCCTGCACCGCGAGACCAAGTAGGGGGAAAAAATCAGGCCAGTAGCTCGAACGGTTAGAGCGCCGGTCTCCAAAACCGGATGTTGGGGGTTCGAATCCCTCCTGGCCTGCCAGTTATGGAGAAGCCATCGGGGGTCCTTGCGGGCGAGCCGCATTTGCCGAGTCGCCAGATCTCTCCCCTTGAAACCACCTCTGACGAACCTTAAATTTAAAGGATTGAGAAGCGCTGGTCGTTGCGTGTGCGCAATCCCGGTTGCAGATGAGCGTTAATCATCTTCTCCGGTCGGGAGCCAAATAGTGGGACCCTCAATATGAAGAAGACCAAGACCAAGCCCAAGACCGCCCCCAAAGAAGGAGCCCAGAATAGCGGGCGGAGCAAGGTAGTCAGGCTGAAGCCCGGCAAGCCCCGGGCCTCCTGGACCAGCAAGCTCCCCCCGGTGCGGCGGTATTGGGGCAGCAGCGTGCAGTTCGTCAAAGAGGCCTGGCAGGAACTGAAAAAGGTGAACTGGCCGGGCCGCAGGGAGACTCTGGGCGGCACCGGGGTGGTCCTGATTCTGGTGATTATTATTTCCATTTTTCTGGGCCTCATCGATTTTGGCCTTTCCCGGCTGGTAAAACAGATCATCCACTGAGGCAAGGGACGGTTAAGTGCAGCAGAAGTGGTACATCATCCACACCTATTCCGGATTTGAACAGAAGGTGAAGGAGGCCATCAAGGAGCGGGCCAAGTCCCGGGGACTGGAGCATCTGGTAAGCGAGGTGCTGGTGCCCACGGAAACGGTGGAGGAGATGGTGAAAGGGGAGCGCAAGCTCTCCCACCGCAAGTTTTATCCCGGCTACGTGCTGGTGCGCATGGAACTCACCGACGACACCTGGCACCTGGTGAAGGACACCCCCAAGGTCACCGGCTTTGTGGGCAGCAAGGACGAGCCGGTGGCCATCCCCGAGGAGGACGCGGCCAAGATCATCGCCCAGATGCAGGAAGGGGTGCTCCGGCCCAAGCCCAAGATCAAATTCGAAACCGGGGACAAGGTGCAGGTCACGGACGGCCCTTTTGCCAATTTCACCGGGGTGGTGGACGAAGTGCGGCCGGACCGGGGCCGGGTGCGGGTGATGATCAGCGTCTTCGGGCGGCCCACGCCGGTGGAGTTGGAATTTACCCAGTTGGAGAAGATATAGCTTTCAGCTTTCAGCTATCAGCGGTCAGCTAAGGGCTTTATATGCCTCCCAAAGCAGAAGACTTTCAGAATGAATTAGGTAGACAGTTTAGGGATGCTACAACTAAAAAACTGCCTTTTCTTGATGTTAGAGCTGGAGATCTCCATGAAGATTCAGGAGGAAGAGCGGGAAATGAAGGCAGAATCTCAACTTGCTGTGGTGTGATGTATAGCAATTTAAAATGTCGATATGGTGATGAAATTCTACGATTGCCTGATGGTGAAAGTGGTCTGGGTATGAACCTTGTTATTCGATACATTCTGCCAAGACCTTAGGTATTCACGGTTTTAAAAAGTTTTTTGCTGATAGCTGAAAGCTGACAGCTTCAAGCTTCAAGCCATATAAAGGACAAAGCTGAAAATGGCGAAAAAAGTAATTGCTCAAATTAAGCTCCAGCTTCCTGCGGGCCAGGCCAATCCCTCGCCGCCGGTGGGCCCCGCCTTGGGCCAGCACGGCGTGAACATCATGGAATTCTGCAAGAGCTATAACGCCAAGACCGCGGGCCAGGAAGGGACCATCATTCCGGTGCTGATCACCGTGTACGCGGACCGGTCCTTTACCTTTATCACCAAGACGCCCCCCGCGTCCGTCTTGCTCAAGCAAGCGGCCCAGCTGGCCAAGGGCGCCAAGGAGACCGGCCGGGAGAAGGCGGGGTCCATCACCAAGGCCCAACTGGCGGACATCGCCCGCCAGAAGATGCCGGATTTGAACACCGTGAATCTGGAGATGGCCATGAACAGCATCGCCGGCACCGCCCGGTCCATGGGCATTGTGATTACGGAGTAGTATGAATTGTCATTATGAGGGAGCGAAGCGACCGAAGAATCTAGATCCTTCGCTTCGCTCAGGATGACAGAATAATCAACTGTGCCACACGCTAAAAGGGTTCAACAACTTTGAACCTTGAACTTTGAACTCGGAACTAATCAAGGGAGACACCGATGGCCAAACATGGCAAGCGATATCGGGAGGTGGCCGCCAAAGTGAACCCGGGCCACCGCTACCCCTACCAGGAAGCAGTGGCTTTGGCCCTAGAAACCGCGAGCACCAAGTTTGACGAAACCCTGGAAACCGCGGTGGCCCTGGGGGTCAACCCCCGCCACGCGGACCAGATGGTCCGGGGCGCGGTGGTCCTGCCCCACGGCCTGGGCAAGACCGTGCGGGTCCTGGTCTTCGCCAATGGGGAAAAGGAAAAAGAGGCCCTGGACGCAGGCGCGGATTACGCGGGGGCCGAAGACCTGATTACCAAGATTCAGGGGGGCTGGCTGGAGTTCGACAAGGCCGTGGCCACCCCGGACATCATGGGCCAGGTGGGGAAGATCGGCAAAATTCTGGGCCCCCGGGGGCTGATGCCCAACGTCAAGGTGGGGACCGTGACCTTTGACGTGGCCAAGGCGGTCAATGAACTCAAAGGTGGCAAGGTGGAGTTCCGGGTGGACCGGGCCGGCGTGGTGCACGCGCCGGTGGGCAAGGTCTCCTTCGGGGCCGAAAAGCTCCTGCAGAACCTGGCGGCCTTGATGGACACCCTGGTGCGCCTCAAGCCCGCCACCAGCAAAGGCGCTTATTTGAAGGGCATCCATCTGTCCACCACCATGGGGCCGGGCATCCCGGTGGATCCCACGGACGTCAAGAATCTGGTACGCCTGCTGTAAGGAGGATGGGGTGCGCAAGTTAGAGAAAGCCGAAATTGTTCAAGAGCTCCAGGAGCGCATCGGGCGGTCCCAGTTCAATATCCTGGCGGATTTCACCGGCCTCAAGGTGGCAGAGATCACCCGGCTCAGGCGGCAGATCCGGGAAGCCGAAGGGGAGATGAAGGTGGTGAAAAACACCCTGCTCTCCCGGGCCGCGGGTGAAGGCAGCCCCATGGCCCACCTCAGTTCCCACTTTGTGGGTCCCAACGCGGTGACCTTCGGTTACGGGGACCCGGTGGCATTGGCCAAGGTGCTCATCAAGTTCGCCCAGGAAAAGCCGCAATTCAAACTGAAAGCCGGGGTCCTTTCCGGGCAGTTGCTCACGGCCCCGGAGTTGGAGGCCCTGTCGAAGCTCCCGGACCGGGAAGTACTGTTGGCCCAGTTCCTGGGAGTGCTCCAGGGAGTGCCCACGGCCCTGGTGACGGTCCTGGCCGGAGTGATCCGCAACCTGTTGAACGTCCTGGTGGCCCTGAAGGATAAAAAGGCGGAGTCCGAGCCGGCTGCGGCCGCGCCCGCCGCGGCCCCGTCCCCGGAGGAGGCCC
>JAGVAH010000147.1 GCA_020060385.1 Syntrophobacterales bacterium
GACTCGTCTGGGCACAAAACAACAAAAGCATATTTTTCACCAAATGTCGCGTAAATTTTCTTAAGGCTCTTTCGGAAAAAACTTTTGGCAATCGCTATATGCCCCAATACATCCGCGCCTTCGTCCCCGGCGGCACCTTCTTCTTCACGGTCAATCTCCTGGAACGCCGCCGGCAACTCCTGACCGAAAACATTAACCTCTTGCGGGAGGCTTTCCAGGCGGCCCGCGGCCGCCGTCCATTTACCATCGAAGCCATCGTCATTTTGCCCGATCATTTACACTGCATTTGGACTCTGCCCCCTGACGATGCGGATTTCCCCACCCGCTGGCATGATATCAAGGCCCGCTTTGCTGCCCGCATTCCCAAAGGAGAAAGACTTTCACCCCGCCGTTTACAGAAGAGGGAACGGGGCATTTGGCAACGGCGCTTTTGGGAACACGTCATCCGGGATGAGCGCGACTATGAGCGTCATGTGGATTACATTCACTACAATCCGGTGAAGCACGGTCATGTGATGAGGGCCGCGGATTGGCCGTATTCCAGCTTTCATCGCTACGTGGAACGGGGAATTTATGACCTTGACTGGGCGGCGGATGATAACGTCCGCAGTCTGGAGATGGAATAATGAGAAAGCGAAAGGCGGGATGCGCTGCGCTTTCCCGCCCTACTGGTTATGGATTTATATCTTACAATAAACGTAGCACAAAGGGGGAAAAGATGCCGAAATATGGACGAGGCCTTAATAGAGAGTTGGTTGCAGCTGTAAACACAGGATTAGTCTCGGAACCTTTTTCCGTCAAGGATGTTCGCAGACTGATTAAATCGAAAGGATGGCAGCCAAACCCCACAGAAAAATACGTCGTGGTAACGCTGGCGAACGGTGCAAGCGACCAACATAGCACGACATATAAGAAGTATTTCCACCCGATTGGTGACGGATTATATAAACTGCGACCGGAGTACAAAGGATCAAAATGGACATAGTAATGTAGTGGTCGTAGGGCGGGAAAGCGCAGCGCATCCCGCCATTTGTAGCTGTATCAATGTTCTTCATAAATGCCATATTTTGGGAAAAGCATACCAGTAACATACCCTTCTATTGCGCCCCTTTTTCTGATGTAAGGCTCTTCAATCCAACGAACCCAGCAGTATGCTTTTATAAATTCCTTTGCTTCTTCTAATGAGGCACACTCGCCGAAATTTATGAGGTATTTTTTAAGACGAGCATTAGAGAGAGGTCCCATGAGATGATTGTTGTATATCCTCTGCCTAAGATTCCTGCTTCTACCAATATAGTATGGTATTTGCTTTTCTTCATGACGTGCAGTTATAAAGTAGACCCCAGGAATTTGAGGAATTACTGACGGGGCTAATTTAGAAAAAGAAAACGGAGCAGCAGGAAAGTAATCTTTCGTACGATTTGTTAAGAAATTGCAACCAAGCATCATCTGGAATATAAATATCCATATTTCTTTATTTTCTCTAAACTTCCTTCTTATATTTTTGATTACTTTAACACAAAAGGCGGGCTGCGCTGCGCTTTCCCGCCCTACGGGGTATGGGCTAATAAAAAAAGTTATGGGATTGGGGGAGGGGGTAAGGGCCCACCGCCCTTAGCCCCCTCCCCCACCCCATTCTATCACTGCTCCAGTTGGCCTGGTTCCAGGTGGTAGTTGCCGGCCAGGAAGTTTTGGGCCACGGCTTCCACGCTGGCTTCCCCGGTCATGAGCATGTCCATCTGCCGGGTGAAGTGGAGGAGACGGCCCAGCTGGTCCAGTTTCTCGGCGATTACTTCGCCGGGGTATTTTTGCAGCCGCGCGTCCACCCGGTCCCCTTTGACCTCCACGGTGAAGTCCAAGCCCATGAGGACGAGGGCCAGGGCCCGGACCCGGCGCACGCGGCGGATCTCGTCGGCCGCGCCCCCCTTGAAGGAAAAGGTGATGTAGTTCTTATTCACCGTGCTCCCGCAGTAGGCGTCCAGGACGCAGTAGTGGTAGCCCACCCGGGAGCTGAAATTGAGATACTTGTCGGAGATGATGGCGTAGCTCCGCTCCCCGAATCTTTCCGCGCCTTTTTCCGGGGTCAGGAACTGCTCCCGCATGACCGAGAAGAAACCGCCCAATTCAATGGGCCGGGGCTCCATGGTCTGCAGTTCTTTGCTCGTCATCCCCTGGAGCAGGGCCTTGAAGGGCGCGGACGCCACCTGTTCCAGGGTCACCTGGCGGGCCCCTTCCTTGACGCCGGTGAGACCCGCCCCCAGGTCGATGATGTAGAGGTCCAGGGGGATGGGGGCCTTGAGGCGCACCGCGCCGCCGCCCCGGTGGGAGACCAGGTTGCTGATCTGGAACATTTCCGTGTAGGAATATTCGTGCACCAGCCGGCCCAGGTCGTGGAGGGAACTACAGGCCTCGGGCTTAAAGTCCGGGGACTTGGGGTCCACCAGGCGTAAGGGGACGATAAAGTCCGCCACGCCCCGCAAGGTCTGAAAGATCGGGGTATCTTTCAAGGAGGGTTCCCGGGGCTTTTCCAGGGAGAGGAGTTCCGGGACCCTCCCGCCATACACCCGGCCCGTGTAGGCGTCCACCGTCACTTCCTGGCCCGGGGGAATGGAGGCGGTGGCGGTCTTGGCGTCCAGGATGGTGGGCACCCCGAACTCCCGGGCCACCGCGGCCATGTGCCCGGCCACGCTGCCGGAATCGGTGATGATGGCCTGGGCCTTGGACATGACCAGGACGAATTTGGCGGAAGAGTGTTTGGCCACCAGCACCGCGCCTTCGGGAAAATTCACCAGGTCCTCTTCGCGGCGCACAAGGAACGCGGGCCCGCAACCCACCCCCGGGAAGGCCACGGCCCCCTTCTCCACCAAGAGGGGGTAGCCGCTGATGGGGGGGATGGCCAGGGCCCCTTCCGGTTCCGGGGCCTGGAGGCGCAGGGGCCTGGTTTGCAGGACCAGGAGCTGGCCTTCCGGGTCCAGGGCCCATTCCACGTCCTGGGGCGACTGGTAGTGGTCTTCCAGGCGCACCGCGTAGCCCGCCAGGGTGCGGACCTGCTCCGGGGTCAGGCAGGGCGCGTCCTGGTGGGCCGGGGCCACCGGCGCCTCCTTTAGGCCCCCCTGGGGGCTGCAGACCAGTTGCACCGGCTTATGGGAAAGCTTGGTTTCCACAATGGTCAACTCCGGGTCCTTGTCCACCAGAAAGGTGTCCGGGGTGATGACCCCGTCCACGGCGTAGGGCCCCAGGCCCCAGACCCCGGTGATCACCACCTGGTCCTGGAGGAGGTGGAAGGGATGGCGGGAATACATCACCCCGCTGGCCACGGATTTCACCATTTCTAGGCAGGCCACGCTCATGGCGATGTCCTCGTCCCTGATTCCCTGGCTGAGGCGGTAGGCGATGGCCCGGGGGGTGAAGAGACTGGCGACGATGCGTTTATAGGCCGTCAGTAGCTCTTCGCCGGGGACATTGAGCAGGGTCAGGTATTGCCCGGCAAAGGAGAGTTCGCTGTCTTCGCCGATGGCGCTGCTGCGCATGGAGACCCGGGGGGGAGCAGCCGCATCCGCCGCCAATTCCCGGTAAGCCCCGGTGATGGCCTCCGCCAATTCCGGGGGAATATGGGCCCTCATAATCAGCCCCTGGATGGCTTCACTGGCTTCCCGGATGGTTTCCGTGTTCTTGGGATCAATCTCCATTTTCAGCTTGTTGATTTCATCCACCAGGTCGTTAAAGGCCAGAAACAGGTCAAAGGCCCGGGTGGTGATGGCGAAGCCCCCAGGGGTGGGCAGGTGCACCCGGTTCAGGACCTCCCCCAGGTTGGCGTTCTTGCCCCCGGCCCAGTCCATCATCTCCTTGGTGATCTCCCGGTAAGGCAGAATCAGGGGGATGGCCTCAACTTCCTTGCGGGCGCCCAAGGCCTCCTTGATGCGATGGTTGATGCCTTCCAGAACCCGGTAGAGGACGGGATAGCGGTGCCCGGAGAGCACGTCCAGGCTCTTGATCATGCGGAAGGCGTGGAACGCGGCCCGGGTGGCCTGGGAGCGGATATAGGACATGCCGAACAACTGGTGGCCCTGGAGCTTTTCTTCCAAGTCGGTAATGATATTCAGCAATTGGGCGTTGGAGTCCAGCAGGTCTTTGAAAAGGACGTATTTAAAGCGGAAGACTTCGGCGATCTGCTCTTTGGAGGCTTTACCGTGGGGGTATTTCCACTTGTGGTAGATATTCCGGAATAGGTTAAGCGTCTCCAGCATGTGCGCACCTGACGCCCGCAGAAATCACCCCAGGATCAATCCCGGTGGCCATGAACCCTTCAATAATTATACCAGATCATTGAGTTTTCGGGGAAGCGCCATTTTGCCGCCCCGGGCTGAGACCCGGAGGGCCGGGCCGCAGCGCCCGCTTTCGGCCCCCCTCCCCTCCCGCCACCTTGCCGTGAGTATCAGCCTTTACAATCTGTAAAAAACCCTGACAGAAGGTCTCCGGCAGCAGCCAAACAGTATTTTGCCCCAATAACATTTTCAATAATAATATCTGATGGTTAATCGGGCAAGCCCCTTCTTTTCACTTGGCATGGGCATTGCTTTGGGGGTGTTTAGACTATCTCCATCAGGGGCAGTCAGAAGCGAGATGGCCTGGGGCAATCTCTCAACATACCGGCAATCATTAATTTTTTAAGGAGGTCCATTCATGAAAGTGCTGGTGGCGACGGACGGCTCGGAACATTCAATGAAGGCCGTGCAAAGGGCCCTGGAGTTAGCCGAGAAGCAGCAGGCGCAGGTGACCTTGATGTCGGTGGCTTATTACGCCAAAGACTATTTTGACGATATGCCCCCCTACGTGCAAGACAAACTGGAGGCCGAGGCCGCGGAAGTTTTAAAAAAGGCCAAGGCCATATTTGACGCCAAAAACATACAAGTGGGGGCGGTGCTGGAGGCCGGCCTGGTGCCTGCCAACAATATCATCCGCAAGGCCGAGGAAGACAAGTTTGACCGGATCATCATCGGCAGCAGCGGCGTCCATGGCCTGGGAAAGCTCCTGATGGGCAGCACCGCGGCCAAGGTGGTGGCCCACGCCCCCTGCGAAGTTACCGTGGTACGGTGAACCAGGATTTAGATATTAAGGGAGGATAAGAGGATGCGTAAACTTTGGGCAAAAATCGTCGGCTTGGGGGTCATTGCCGTCCTGCTGCTGCCGGAGTTGGCGGCAGCCGCGGGGCCGAAAGCCGCGCCCCTGGTCATCGTGGCCGATACCCGTAAATTTACAGGTTGGGAGGCCTGGTGGACTAACCTCTATAACGAAAGCCATTTCTATTTCACCCTGATTACCGTGGTCACCATTCCCATTGTCGGCCTGATTTTCGGGGTGTTGGCGGATCTCATCATGGGCGCCATCGGCCTGGACCTGAAGTCCCGGGAACTGGCGGAACATTAAGGTTCAGGAACCACCTACAGGAGGTCATACTATGGAATTCTTCTATGTCATGATGCCCATCGCCGGCATTAAAATATTCTGGCCCGGGCTCATCATTTTAGGAGTGGGCGTAGGCATTATCGGCGGTTTTTTCGGCATGGGCGGCGCCTGGATGGTGACCCCCGGCCTCAATATCTTGGGGTTCCCCATGGCCTTCGCCATCGGCACGGACATCGCCCACATGGCGGGCAAATCTTTGATTTCCACCATGCGGCACGGCAAGTTCGGCAATGTGGATTATAAACTGGGTCTCGTGATGTTGGTGGGCACCGTCGTGGGCTTCGAAGTGGGGGCCCAAATGGTCATGTGGCTGGAACGCATAGGGAAGGTGGAATATTATGTGCGCCTGCTCTACCTAGTCCTCTTAAGCCTCATTGCCTGGATGGTCTTCGCGGACGTGGCCAAGAAAAAGAGAAAAGAGCGGGAGGCCCTGGCCGCGGGGAAAGAAGTGGACAAACTGGCGACGGGCATCGAGTGGCACAAGACCTTGCACAAGATCAAGATCCCGCCCATGATCCATTTCAAAGAAGCCCAGATTTACTGCTCCGCCTGGCTGCCCATTATCGTCAGCTTCCTCACCGGTTGGCTGGCGGGCATCCTGGGCATCGGCGGCGGTTTAATCCGTATGCCCGCGCTCATCTATTTCGTGGGCTGCCCCACCCACGTGGCCGTGGGCACCGATCTCTTCGAGGTAATGATCTCCGGCCTCTATGGCACGGCCACTTACACCTATAAGGGCCGCACGGAGCTGGTGGCGGCCATGATCATGCTGGTGGGCGCGGCCATCGGCGCCCAGATCGGCACCGTGGCCACCAAGTACATCAAGGGCTATGGCATCCGCATCGCCTTCGGCCTGGCGGTTATCGGCTGCGCCCTGTCCATCGTCCTGAAGCTGATGTGGCGGATAGTGCCCGCAGGCAAGCCCTATTTTGACGGCGCGGCCACGGTCCTCATCCTGGGTCTGGTGAGCTGCATGTCCCTTTACATCTTCGTGCGCATGATGCAGGGAGCCAAGAAAGAGATCGCCATGAAGAAAGCCGCGGCCAAGGTCCCGGTAGCCCAATAGCGACCAGATAATTATGGAGAAGGAGATAGCATATGGCCAAAAAACTTAGCTGGCGGGCTCTGCTGGTTATCCTGCCCTTGGTCCTGCTTGGCTGCGGCGACTTGGGCAAGGTGGACCAGGGCAGGGTTATTGCATTTGACAATGCCAAAGGCACCGTTACCTTCATCCAGGACGTTAAAGCGGACGTGGGCAATCCCGATTATAGCGGCGCTCCCCACGTCTACACACTTCCCAAAGACCCCGATGAACGGGGCGAGGACCCGAAAGCAGGCAAAAGGATGAAGCTGGACGCCAAGGCCAAGGAAATCGTCATTTATGATGACGCCACCAAGGGCATGAAGAAGATTTCCTACACCTTGATCGATGAGAAGGACGGCGTGGGCAAGGACAATCCCCTGGTTGCAGGCAAGAAATTCCCCTTCGTGGACCAAGCCAAGAAGACCATCACCATCTACTCCGGCAGACAGAGGATCCTGATTACCTTCTCTTTGCCTGACGAATATCTGAAGCTCCCGGCGGATACCTGGGAAGCGGGGGACGAAGTCCGGGTCTATTACAAGGAGCCGGGCAAGGCCTTGAGGTTCATGAACATCAGCAAAACGGACATCTTTAAGAAATAGGGCAGGCTCGCAAGGAAAGACCGGGGGGAAAGGGGAAGAGGGAAAAAGGGGAAAGGGTCTGGTCATAAATTCCCCTTTCAACCTTTTCCTCTTTTCCCCCATTTTAATACCCTCGCTATCCCGATCAGCATCGTTTAACAGGGCATAGGTACTTATCATTGACAACCCTGGACCAAATCTCCCGGTGGCGCCTTCTTCTGGGCAAGGTGGGAGCCTGCTGCTGCCTCCTCATGTTCCTGGCGGTGTTGGACGGCCTGGTGGCTCGATTCCGGGAGCCCCCCAACGTGCTGAAGGTCCTTCCGGGCATGTCCCTGGAGGTCAACGGCCCTTTGGAAGAGGAAGTGGGGGATGTTCGGGAATTAACTTATACCAGCAGTTCGCCTTCCCTCCACCTCGCCTTTGAGGCGGCGCACAAAGGCTACTTTCTGGGGGGTGACATGTGGCGGGGGCAGCTCCGGGTTGATCACCAGACCCCCCCGGGGGAATACCACTTGAAGGTGGGAGTTAAAGGGAAGACCCCGCCCCGGCCTCTGCCCCCTTACCGGGTGCTGGTCTTTGCCGATCCCCGGAGTCAGCAGCAGAGCTACAAGTCCTTGATCAGGCGCCATACGGGCCTTATCCCCTGGGCGGCCGCCGCCTATTTTCTGCCCGCTATTCTTCTGTCATTCGGTGGGGTCTTTTATTTTTCCCAAAAACGGGAAAAGCTCCTGGCCCAGCTTGGCCGCGCGGAAATCTACCGGGTGGCCTCCCGGGAGGGAGAATGCGTTATCGCTTTCGGTTTGGGGACCGACCAGGGGCTGCAGGCCGGCAGTACGATCCATATTTTTAATGAACAAGGGGAAGCGGTGGCCACCGGGGAAGTGGAGGAGGCCAGCGCCACTGACTCCCTGGCCGTGGTGCGCTCCGGCCAGGAGATCAAGCCGGGATACCTCGTTTCTTGGCCCCGGGATTAAATCACTTGTCAATTTTCCCTGCCTAGGATATGGGATTTAAAGAGAATCCGGCGAAATAATAGAACAGACACAGCCGGCAGTAATAAAGGAGAATAATTAAGCTCATGTGGAAGGGTCTCAGCTTGCGGGCCCGCGTTTTGGCTCTGCTGGCGGCCTTGATTATCACCACCCTGGTGGGGGGGCTGGTCACCCTGTGGCACAATGAGGCCATGGATTCTTTGCTGGCCTCCCTGGTGGAGAAGAACGTGGCTTCCTTCCACGCGGCGGAGGAATTGGAGGCCTCCCTGCTGCGGCAAAAGGGTTTCCTGACCTATTTTTTCCTGGACGGCAATCCGGCATGGCTTAAGGAAATCGATAAAAATAACCAGGCATTTGATGAATGGCTCCAACAGGCCCGGAAATCAGCCTATACCAAGTCCATGGAGGAGCTCATCGGTCAGATCGAGACGGGATATCAGCAATACCTCAAGGAGCGTCAAAAGGTAATCGCTTTATACAAGAAGGGCAAAAAGCAAGAAGGAGCCAGACTGCACCAGGAAGTGCGCCAACAATTTGCCGTCCTTCTCGACCTCTGCTCCCGCTACAAGTTAATGCACGAATACGCCATTGCCCGGGTGCGGACCGAAAGCCAGGCCCGGGCGCGCTTCATCAACGCCTTCGCCCTGGTGGCCATGCCCGCGGTGGGCATCCTGGGCCTCCTGCTGGCCTATATCTTATTCAAGCAGATTCTGGGCCCCATCCGGCGTTTGGCCCTGGAGACCAACCCCGCCAACGTTGGCTCCCGGGTGCCGGATGAGGTCCTAGCCCTGAGCCACCGGGTCCATAGTCTCATGGAGAATATGGACCAGACCCAGATAGAGTTGGAGCGGAGCCAGGAGCATCTGGCCCAGGCGGAAAAGTGGGCCCTGGTGGGGAAACTGGCCGCGGGCGCGGCCCATAGTATCCGCAACCCCTTGACTTCCGTGAAGATGCGCCTGTGGTCCATGAACCGCTCCCTGGACTTGGCCGTGCCCCAACGGGAGGACCTGGAGGCCATTTCCGAGGAGATCCGGCACATCGACTCCATTGTCAGCAATTTTCTCCAGTTTTCCCGGCCCCAAAAGCTGCAGCGGGAAAAGATCAGCCCCTCGGCGGTGGTGGACCAGACCCTGAAGCTCATGCACAACCGCCTACAGCTCTATGGGGTGACGGTGAAACTGATCCGCCAGGTAATGCTGCCGGAAATCATGGCCGACCCGGAGCAATTGCGGGAGGTCCTGGTCAACCTGATGGTCAACGCCTGTGAGGCCATGGTGGGGGGCGGCGAACTCACCATCCAGGAAGGGGAAGGAGAGGACGAGGTCCTGGGCCGGGTGGCCATCATCAAGGTCACCGACACCGGCCCGGGCATTCCCGCAACCATTCAGGAACAGGTGTTCCAACCCTTTTTCAGCACCAAGGAAGAAGGCACCGGCTTAGGGCTGAGCATCGCCAACCGCATCGTCAAAGATCACGGCGGCCGGCTGGCTCTCCAGTCCCGGGAAGGCCGGGGGACCACCTTTACCATCACCTTGCCGTTTCCAGAGGAGCAGGCATGGGCCACATCTTAATCGTCGACGACGATCCGCAGCTCCGGCAAAGCTTTGAAAAACTCCTGACCGAGGAAGGCCACCGGGTGAGGACCGCGGCCACCGGGGAAGCCGCCCTGGAGATGGTGCAGACCGCGTCCCCCGACCTGGTGATCATGGACGTGCGCCTCCCGGGCCGAAGCGGCCTGGAAACCTTCCAGGCCCTCCATGGGATCGAACCCAAGTTGCCGGTGATCATCATGACCGCTTACGGGACCACGGAGACCGCGATTGAGGCCACCAAGCTGGGGGCCTTTGAGTATGTGCTCAAGCCCTTTGACATTCCGGACATCCTGGCTCTGATCGCCCAGGCCCTGGACGCAGGGCGGTTCATGCGCTCCCGGGTGGAGATGAACGTGCCCCCGGACGCCACCTCCGGGGACGCCATCATCGGCAACAGCAAGCCCATGCAGGAGGTGTACAAGGCCATCGGCCGGGTGGCGCCCACGGACGCCACCGTGCTCATCCGGGGGGAATCCGGCACCGGCAAGGAGCTGGTGGCCCGGGCCATTTACCAACACAGCCTCCGGGCCGACAAGCCCTTCCTGGTGATCAACTGCGTGGCCATCCCGGAGACCCTGCTGGAATCCGAACTATTCGGTTACGAAAAAGGGGCCTTCACCGGCGCGGTCAACCGCCGGGTGGGAAAATTCGAACAGGCCCACGGCGGCACCGTGTTTCTGGATGAAATCGGTGACATGCCCTTCAGCATCCAGTCCAAGATCCTCAGGCTGCTCCAGGAAAAGAGCATCGAACGGCTGGGGGGACAAAAGCCCATACCCGTGGACGTGCGCATCATCGCCGCCACCAACCGGGACCTGGAAGCGGCCCTGGCCGCGGGCCGCTTCCGGGAGGACCTCTATTACCGCCTCAAGGTGGTCACCCTCTGGCTGCCGCCCCTGAGGGTGCGGGTGGGGGATATCTCCCTGCTGGCCGAATACTTCCTGGCCCGCTTCGCCAAAGAGATGTCCTACCCCAACCCCGGGATCACCCCGGAGGCCAAGGGCATGCTCAATAACTGCCAATGGCCCGGCAACGTCCGGGAACTGGCCAATGCCATGCAAAAGGCGTTGATCTTCAGCCGGGGCTACCCCATTCATCCGGAAGATATCTCCCGGGCCATCGGCACCGAGGCTACGACCTCCAGGGCCGACGACGACCGCACCTATGAGGCCATCCGGCAATGGGTCCGGCAGACGCTCCTGTCCGGCTCCGGGGACAGTGTCTTTGAAGCCTTTATGGACCGCTTCGCCTCCCTGGTGATCAGCGAAGCCCTGGATCTGACCAATGGCAACCGCACCCGGGCCGCCAAACTCCTGGGTATTTCCCGGCCCACTCTGCTGTCCAAAATCGACCGCTACCGCCTGAAAGTGGAGACCTCCATCAAGAGCGAACCGGTCTGATAGCCTAAGCCGCGGCCAGGCCGCACATCCGAGTCTTTCCTCTCAAGCCCTGTGGCAGCGGGGACTTTTACAAAATGTAAAAAAAATCGACACCCCTCTCCCTGCCGGACCCCCGGCCCCGGCCTGATAAGCGTCATTTCCCCTGGTATTGGGCTGATCCCGCTTTCTCTCTAATTTGGCACGGCCGTTGCTCATATAAAGTCAAAGGCAGAATGCAAGACTCTGCAAACTCCAGGCGGATGGGACAGATGGAGGCGGGGCATCCCGCCATTACCGACTTTGGCCTCCCCTTCCGCCAACCATTTGGGGATGATGCCGTGAGCGCCAGCGGCAAGATCTTGGTCACCGACCGCAACCGCCATGTCCGGGAATTTCTCTGCCGGGAGCTGCTGGCCGAGGGCTACCAGGTGGAAGCAGCCCGGAACGGCCGGGAGGTCTTGGAATTGCTCAACGGCGAAAATCCCCCGGACCTTCTGATTCTGGACCTGGAACTGCCTTATCTGACGGAGCTGAAGGTGCTGGAGATCCTCCAGGAACGCCTGCCGTCGCTGCCGGTGGTGATCCACTGCTTCCAGCCGGAATCGGACCAGCATTTACCCGGAGCCGCGGCCCTTTTGGAAAAGAGGGAGGATACCCATCTCCTGAAGGAGGTGGTGGCCGAACTCCTGGGGAAGAATATCCTTCCCCGGCCCCTTGCTTCCCAGGAATAAGGAGGATTAGACCATTGTAGATTCCAACCCTCGGCTTAGCGTCCGCAAACCCGCCGCCTTATCCATGCAGAGCTTAAGCTGAGATCGCGCCCCGCGGCGAAGGAGGCCCCTGATGCCCCAGTACAGTGTCCTGATGTTCAGCGAAGATCTTCACGTTTGCCGGAGGCTGGGTTGGTATTTGGCATATAAAGGCTGCCAGGTCCTGAAAGCCACCACCGGCAGGTCCCTGGCAGAAGCTATGCACTTCCGGGATCTTGACCTGATTCTGGCCCAGATTGACCGGGAGGACCAGGAGAGGCTGAAGGTATTAGAGAAGGCCAGGAGACTACACCCCCGGGCCCCCATGATTTTATTGAGCGCCACCCGGGACCTGCCTTTCCCCTGGGAATGTTATGAGTTGGATGTGGATGATTATCTCTTTTTAGACAGCCGACCGGCCGAACTCTGGCGGCGGGTGGCCGCCTGCCTGGCGAGGTTGCCGGAGAAAAGGAAGATTTTTGGGGGGATCTCCCAGTCGCGGCCATTGAGCCGGGCCATGGTGGAGAAAGTGGAGCAGGTCTGTCAGTACTTCGACTATACCCTGGATTCTTCCAGATTGATTCTCCAATCCCTGATCAACCTCCCGGAGGCCGACAGGGAACGGCAGTGGCTGCCGAAAATCCAGGAAGTCGCCGCCAGGCTGGAAATCATGCAGGAGATGATGCAGGGGTTGCAGTATAAGATATCCGGGCAGAGGCTGCCCAGGCAATCTTTAAGGGTTCTCCAATAATTTTCTGGGGGAAGTGGAGGGTCTTTGCCCATCAACCGGCTGTGGTCAGCTGGCATATATCCAAGGCTGAAGGAACTAATAGAAATCTCAAAAAAAATTAAATTCTGGACATTATTTAGCTGCTGGCTAACCGCCATGTTACCCTGGCCCTCCTCTACGAGTTGGGCTAATAGATAAAAAAACAGGGCCGGGGACGGTGCTCGAGATGTGGGAATTAGAGTTGTGGTTGGGGAAACTGGCCCTCAGCGCCTTAATCGGCGGGGCCATCGGTTTCGAACGGGAAACCCACGGCCAGGCCGCGGGGCTGCGGACGAATATCCTGGTCTGCGTGGGGTCTTGCCTCTTAATGATGCTGTCGCTGCACATGGAGGAACTCCACCGCCATCTGGAAGTGGACCAATCCGTGGTGCGGCTGGACCCCGCCCGCATCGCCTCTTATGCCATCGCCTCCATGGGTTTTCTGGGGGCCGGGGCCATCATCACCGGCCGGGGCTCCGTCCGGGGGCTGACCACCGCGGCCAGCCTCTGGATCGTCACCGGCATGGGCCTGGCGGTGGGCGCCAATTATGCCCTGCCTTCCATCTTCGCCATGGCCATCAGCCTGGTGATCCTCTACGGGTTTCGCCGCATCAAAAAGGTCTTTCCCCGGGACGAATACACCATACTGATTTTGAAATTCGACAAAATGGACCGGTCCCTGGAGCAGATCAAAACCATCCTCAACGAATACCGGATATCCATTCAATTCATCAATTATAAGGTGGAATTTCCCTCGGAGGCGGTAACCTACCGGATGCGTTTGCTAAGCAAGGAAAACAAGCCCTGGGGGCAGATCGTCAAGAAAATTATGGCCAGCAAGGGATTAAAGGAAATTGCCTGGGAGGAAGGCGATGTCCCTTAAAAACTGTTTGCCGTTTGCCGTTTTCTGTTTTCTGTTAAAGGCATGGCGTTAATTAAAGGTTGACCGCAGACCATGGCCAGCGTCTTCCAACGGTTGAAAAGCATTTTTGGCGGCGGCAAGCCCAGCCCCCAGCTCTCCATGGAAGAGCTGCGGGCCCTCTTTAAAACCAAGTACCATGCCTTTAAACTCCTGCTTAACGCCAACAACACCGCTCTCCAGCTGATGACCGACATGGAGGCCGCGCTCCACGGCCACCAGAGCTTCGGCATGACCTTTATCCGCTCCCACTGCACCGCGGTCTGCGTCAATGTCTTTTCCCTCATCCGTAATCTGAACGAATTGTCCGGAAACCGCTATCTGGCCCTGGAGCCGGTGTTCCAGTCCATCCGGGGCAAAATCGAGGACCTGTTGGGGGCCAAGCCGCCCCTGGCCCTGAAGGACCTGGTGCTGCCTTTGACCGCGGTGACCAAGGAGATGGCCGACGGCGTGGGCAGCAAGATGGCCAACCTGGGGGAAATCAAGACCCGGGTGCCCCAAATCCGGGTGCCCGGGGGCCTGGTGATCACCGCCGCGGCCTATGAATTATTTCTGGCCCATAACGGCCTCCAGGAGGAGATCAACCGCCGCCTGCAAGCCCTGGAGGTCCAGGACATCGCCGACCTGCACCGGGCCAGCTCGGAAATCCAGATGCTGATTATCAATGGAGAGGTGCCCCCGGAGCTGACAGAGGCCATCTCCCAAGGCTTTGACCGTCTGGGGGGGGAGGACCCGGCCCCCGTTGCCAACCTGCGGGTGGCCCTACGCTCCAGCGCCATCGGCGAGGACGCGGTGGACACCTCCTTTGCCGGCCAGTACCGCTCCGAACTCAATGTCAGCCGGGAGAATCTCTTCACCGTCTATAAAGAGATCCTGGCCTCCAAGTACGCGCTCACCGCCACCTCCTACCGGCTGCACAAAGGCCTGCGGGACGAGGACGTGGCCATGTGCGTGGGGGTGATGCGCATGGTGGAGGCCGCGGCCGGAGGGGTGATGTATTCCCGGGACCCCATGGACATCCGCAGCCAAGCCATCTTTATCAACGGGGTCCACGGCCTGGCCAAAACGGTGGTGGACGGCACCGTCTCCCCGGACCTCTGGGTGGTCTCCCGGGAAGAGCCCTTGAGCATCATCAGAAAGGAGATCCGGGATAAAAAACAGAAGGCGGTCTGTCTGCCGGAGGAAGGCATTGTCCTGGAGGGGGACCCGCAAGGGCAGGCCCCGGCCCTGACGGACGCCCAGGTGCTGGACCTGGCCCGGACGGCCCTGCTCCTGGAAGAACACTTCCAGTCCCCCCAGGACATTGAATGGTGCCTGGACGCCCAGGGCCAGCTTTATATCCTCCAGAGCCGCCCCTTGAAGCAGATGTCCAGCCCCACGCGAGAGGCCCCGGTCCTTGACTCCCCCATTGACCAACCCCTGCTGCTCCAGGGGGGGGAGGTGGCCAGTTCCGGGGTGGCGGCCGGGCCGGTCTATCTGGTGAAGAACAACCTGGACCTGCTAAAATTTCCGGAAGGGGCGGTGCTGGTGACCAAGCTCCCCCATCCCGGCTGGGCGCCGCTTTTGCCCCGGGCCGCGGCGGTGGTCACCGACCGGGGGGGGATCACCGGGCACTTGGCCAACGTGGCCCGGGAATTTTCCATCCCCGCTCTGTTCAACACTGGGGAGGCCACCGCTCGTCTAAAAAACGGCGAACTCATTACCGTGGACGCGGACGGCCACGCGGTCTACCAGGGCCGGGTGGAGTCTTTGCTGCAGGCGCCCCCCCTCAAAAAAGGGCTCATGGTGGGCACGCCGGTATTTAAGACCCTGAAGGAGGTGATGGCCCATATCACCCCCCTTAATCTCACCGACGCCAGCGCCCCCGATTTTAAGCCCCAGGGCTGCCGCACCCTCCACGATATCACCCGTTTTGCCCACGAAGTATCGGTCAAGGAGATGTTCGCCTTTGACCAGGCCCAGACCTGGAGCAAATATTTCATCAAACGCCTGGCGGCCGACGTGCCCTTGCAATGGTGGGTCCTGAACCTGGAGGACGGCTTTAAGGAGGAGGCCCCCGGCAAGGAGGTGCAGTTGGACAACATCGCCTCCATCCCCATGCTGGCCCTCTGGGAGGGGATCACCGCGGTGCCCTGGGAGGGGCCGCCGCCGGTGGACACCAAGGGCTTTTTGTCCATCGTCATGGGCGCGGCCACCGACCCCAATCTGGCGACCGCGGGGGGCACCATCTACGGCAACCAAAATTATTTCATGATCTCCAAGTATTTTTGCAACCTGACCTCCCGCCTGGGCTTTCATTTCTCCACGGTGGAGGCCCTGGTGGGGGAAGAGCCCTACGAAAACTATATCCGCTTCACCTTCAAGGGCGGGGCCGCGGACTACCCCCGCCGAGTGCTCAGGGCCAAATTCGTGGGGGAGGTCCTGGAGCACTACGATTTCCAGGTGACGGTCCAGGAAGACGCCCTCTTTGCCCGGCTGGAGGGGGAGCCCATGGATTACATGCTCTCCCGCCTGCGCATCCTGGGCTACGTCACCATCCACACCCGCCAGATCGACATGGTGATGCTCAACGCCGGGGACGTCCAGCACTACCGGCAGAAGATTCTTAACGATTTGGATAATTCCATCCTCGCTCCCCCCCAGACCCAACCCCCATCAACCACTGCCCCGTTGTAGGGGCGAACCTGGTGTTCGCCCCGCCCCTCCAGGGCGGGCATATGTTTTGCTCCGTAAAGATACCGGTTAATTAAGAATAGGGTCAGCACAACCGGTCTTTAGCCCCCCTCCCCTTCTTTTCCCGGAAAAATCGGGGTGGCATTGATTTTAAAAATCCCGTGCCTACTTTTAAAATACGGGGTTGAGTATTTGCGAATCCATGAATACGAGGAGAGACCTTATGTCTTGCGCAGAAAAAATTCATCGGGGCTACCGGGTGGACGGTTTGGAACTGCTCCGGGCCAATTGCGGCTGCGGCGGCCTCACAGGACCGGGGGGCTCGGGAGTGGGCGACTGCTGCCTCACCTTTTCTTCGGTCAAACAAGAAGGCAATAAAATCATATACCTGGGCAAAGTCACCACCCCCAACACCACCAACAATTATGAATGGGGCTACAAGGTCAAGAAAGGGGACCACGAGGTGGAAGTGCAGATGTTCGACACCCGGGGGCCCAAGAACTTCAAGTTCGGGGGCGTGGAGCCCCCGCCCCTGTCCGCCTGGACCGCCAAGGGTTGGACCGTGGTGGACCAATACGAGCGCCCCGTTGAAGGCACCGGGGAACCGCTGCCCGAGTGGTGCCAGAGCGCCGAGGCCTGCGAGCGGCCAGTCCGGGAGTTGGAGACGGCCAAAGGGGACAAGAAGTAATCCAGAACCCTGGCAATTCCAGAACTGCCCAGGGCAACTGGAATATTGGCCTTCTGGTTCCCTGGGCAATCTGAAAAACAGAGTTTCTTTCCCCCGGCAGGGCCGCCCCTATTACGGGCAGACCCGCGGCGGGAGGGGCTTTCGGGGTCACCGGCCCCCGGCTGGTGGCCCTGGAAGTTTTTCTGCCCTAACCCTTAAAAGGCGCCCCTTAGTTTTTCTCCTCCCACCTCCCCACTTCTTGACAAATAGTCCCTGCGGATGGCAAGTTTGCAGAAAAAATCTGGAAGACACCAAGATGAAGAGCTACCGGAAGGAACTCTAATTTCAGGTCCCCGGCCGCCGGGCCTTTGTTAACATCACCCCCCAGGTGAATCAGTGCCTGAAGGAAAGCGGGGTCACCGAAGGCTTGGTGCTGGTCAACGCCATGCACATCACCGCCAGCGTCTTCATCAATGATGATGAATCCGGACTGCACCACGACTACGAGGTCTGGCTGGAAAGGCTGGCGCCCCACGCGCCCGTGTCCCAATACCGCCACAATGTGGGGGAGGACAACGCCGACGCCCACCTGAAGCGCCAAGTCATGGGCCGGGAGGTGGTGGTGGCCGTCACCGGGGGGAAACTGGATTTCGGCCCCTGGGAGCAGATCTTTTACGGGGAGTTTGACGGCGGCCGGCGCAAACGGGTGCTGGTGAAAATCATCGGGGAATGAGCCGGGCCTTGAGGTGAGTTGGTAGGGGGAGGGGCCAGGGGCTTGAGGACCCTGCTCCTCCCCCTACACCCCCTCCCCCACCCGCATAATTTTAGAGGCTGGGGGAGAAAGTCAGGGAAGAGGTGATTGACCTCCACTAACCCCCTTTGGACGGTTACTGATTATTTCGCGGCCGGGGCCTTCTCCGGGGTCACGCCCTGCTCTTTCATTTTTTTCAGGTACTTTTCCGGGTCTTTCTTGAATTCGACGTCGCAACCCTTACAACAGAAATAGATGCGCTGGCCCTTATAGTCCGTATAAACTTCCTTGTTGATCTTGCCCTCCAGGACCGGGCAGGTGGTCTGGGGCGCGGCGAGGACCGGGCCCGCCAGGAAGACGGCCAGAACCAACGTCAAGATTACCAGTTTTATCACTCTCATGATCCTTTACCTTTCCTTGGAATTGAGAAAAATTGTAACATGAATAAAAAGATAGTCCTGGGGATATGGTTTGTAAATCGTCTAAACAGTATTTCGCCTTATTTTTTTACCAAGAATTTGGCTGTTCCTTTTTTCGAGGATACTTTAGTAGGATTATTTAGAGGTTATCCTAAGCACTGAACTCTACAGGAGGAGGAAAAAATGAGCAAAATCAAGGTGGAAAAAAATCCCAGCCCGGCCCGCCTTCAGGAATTGGGGGTGACCCGCTGGCCCATCTGGACCAAGGAGGCCTCGGAATTTCCCTGGACTTACGATGATCAGGAAACCTGCTATCTCCTGGAGGGGGAGGTGACGGTGACCTGCCCGGACGGGGAAACCGCCAGTTTCGGGAAAGGGGACCTGGTGACCTTCCCCGAGGGCCTCTCCTGCACCTGGAAGATCAGCAAGGACGTGCGCAAGCATTATAAGTTCGGCTGAACCAGGGATAAGTCCTGCCTCACCCCACTGATAAAAATGACTTTGTTATCAATTATCAACTTTTGGGAGAAGTTCGTGAAACCCCGGGGATAGCGGATCTTGGGGATTGATAATGGCAAATGATCCACTATTTTTTCTGGAAACACTCAAAGGCGTGTAATTTCCCTATCTTCCCGGGGTATGGAACCATTGCCGCTGAACCTTAACTGAAGTTCTCATTGTCTAACTCCCCCCCTCACGAACCAAATCTTCAACTGCCGTTGACTTACAAGATATAGGATCCGGGTTATCTGATTGCATCTTAATTGCCCTCTCATGCTGGGGAAACACCCTTAAATCCAGCTCTCTCATTTTCCTTCGCAGACAAACTTGAACCCTAATCGAGGCGTGATTAAATTTGAGCTTGAGCTGCGGGGGTAAAATGTAGTCACAGCAAGTGATCATCTCCTGACAAAAGAAAGGAGGGTGCCACAATGTCAAAAGAAAATATCGTGAATGGTGTGGACGTGGAAAAGGTTCAGGGCGTGATAGATGCTGTAAGTGAAAACCCTGACCTCGCCAGGTCCAAATTCCGGGCTAGCAACAAATGGATCAATGGTGGTCATAATCGAACTACCGTCACCGGCTTTTACAGTGCTGGCCAGGAGATTTCCCATACCCAACGCTTTGTCTTGGATGCAGACGAACCCCTCATCCTGGCGGGCCAGGATCAAGCAGCCAATCCAGTAGAACACCTTTTGAATGCTTTGGTGACTTGAATAACCACGACCTTGGTCTATCATGCCGCAGTTCGCGGCATAAGATTGGAAAAAGTGGAATCGGAGTTGGAGGGGGACCTTGACACCAGGGGTTTCTTGGCAATTTCTGATGAAGCAAGGCCAGGTTATCAGGAAATCCGGGTGAACTTCAAGGTCGAGACGAATCCTGAAAATTTGGCAACACTGAAGGAGCTGGTTAGATTATCACCGGTGTACGATGTTGTCAGCAACGGCACCAGCGTCATTGTTCAAGTGGCAAATAAATAGAACGGGGGGAATATACATGTCACCCCTTGATCCAGCACGGCTTTAAAGCTTCAATGGTGTTTTCCACATTTCGTGGAAGGGTAGATGGAGCTGTTGCATTGGAACCATGAGAATTGGGGGTGACCCGCTGGCCCATCTGGACCAAGGAGGCCTCGGAATTTCCCTGGACTTATGATGATCAGGAAATCTGCTATCTCCTGGAGGGGGAGGTGACGGTGACCTGCCCGGACGGGGAACCGCCAGTTTCGGGAAAGGCGACCTGGTGACCTGCCCGGAGGGCCTCTCCTGCACCTGGAAGATCAGCAAGGACGTGCGCAAGCATTATAAGTTCGGCTGAACCAGGGATGAGTCCTTCCCAACCGCACTGATATAAATGGTTATTTTTATCAGGCACTTATTTTTGGGGGAAAGTTGGCGAACCCCCTGGAATAGCGGTTCTTGGGGATTGATAATGGCAGGATGGCAATACCTTTATCGCTCTGAGCCCGCTTGGCCCCAAACCTAACTTATACTGGTTGCCAAAAGTTTTTTCCGCCCCCCCC
>JAGVAH010000056.1 GCA_020060385.1 Syntrophobacterales bacterium
AAAAAAATCGCCTCCGGGTGAAATTTTTTCGATGACACTTACTGGTCATCATATGCAAGTTCCTAACCGGACACTGCTGGGATTTAGGGGGATTTCAAGCGCTTCTCAAATCCCCCCTACCCTCCTTTTCCAAAGGGGGGATAAGAAGGGTCTTCTAATCAGGTTCACAAATTATTTTCAACAGCCTGATGGAGATAAAGCCAAGACCTTGAACTTTGAACCTTGAACTTTGAACTTAGGTTTCGCCATGAAAGCCAAATCCCAACCATACGTCTCCACCACCAACGCCTGCAAGCTCTGCAAGCCTTTGGGGGCCTGCCTGGCGTTCCGGGGCATTGAAGGCGCGGTGCCTTTTCTGCACGGCTCCCAGGGGTGCGCCACCTATATGCGGCGCTACATCATCAGCCATTTCCGGGAGCCCATGGACATCGCCTCCTCCTCTCTGGGAGAGAAGCACGCGGTCTATGGGGGCGGGGCCAATCTCAAGCATGGTCTCCATAATGTCATGACCAAATACGGGGCCCGGCTCATCGGCGTGGCCACCACCTGCCTCACCGAAACCATCGGTGACGATGTGCCCATGCTGGTCCGGAAATTCCGCCAGGAAAGGAAAGGGCGGGGCCAGGGGCCGGAGATCGTCACCGTCTCCACTCCCAGTTATGGCGGGACCCACATGGAGGGCTTCCACGCCGCGGTCAAAGCCGTGGTGGAGCAGGTGGCGAGACCCGGCGCGGCCACTGACGCCGTCAACCTGCTGCCGGGGTTTATTTCTCCCGCGGATATTCGCTATCTCCGGGAAATCTTAATGGATTTTGAGATACCGAGCATTATTCTGCCCGATATTTCCCAGACCCTGGATGGCCAGGCCCAGTTCGATTATGAAAAGATCCCTCCGGGGGGAACCCCCCTGGCCGCGATTAAGGCCATGGGCGCCTCCCGGGCTACCATGGAATTGGGCCGCACCCTCTTTTCCCAGGACACTGCGGGCCAGGCCCTGGCTGACCGTTTTCATGTGCCCCTGTACCGGCAGGGAATGCCCATCGGCCTGAGGGAGACGGACCGGTTTTTCCAAACCCTGGAGGAGATTTCCGGGCGGCCCGCGCCGGAGCCCCACGCCGGTGAACGGGGCCGCCTCCTGGACGCTTTTGTGGACGGCCATAAGTATCTCTTCGGCCAGAAGGCCGTGGTCTATGGGGAGGAGGACCTGGTGGTGGGCCTCACCGCCTTCCTGGCGGAAATCGGCGTCATCCCGGTGCTCTGCGCCTCCGGCGGCAGCAGCGGCCGCTTCCGGGAAGCCATTACCGCGGTGACCGGGGACCTGCTCCCCGGGGCGCCCCTGGTCCGGGAAGGCATGGATTTTTACGAGATTGCCGAAGAACTGGAGGCCCTGGCCCCTGACCTGCTCATCGGGCACAGCAAAGGCTACCACCTGGCCCGGAGTCGGAACATTCCCTTGATCCGGGTGGGTTTTCCCATTCACGACCGCTTCGGGGGGCAGAGGATTCTCCATTTGGGCTACCGGGGGGCCCAGAACCTCTTGGACCGGATCGTTAACGCCATCCTGGAAAAGAAACAACAAGACTCCCGGGTGGGGTATGGATATTTATAGAGGTGAGCAGTAAGCAGTAAGACAGCGTGAGTATAGAGCAAGGGGCAAATCTCTTTTACGGCTCACAGCTCACTGCTTACTAAAAAGGAAATTGACCATGGAAACCAAGTTGGAGATCAACCGTCATCCTTGTTTCAATGCCGAGGTCAAGGGCGAGTGCGGCCGGGTGCACCTGCCGGTGGCGCCCAAGTGCAATATTCTCTGCAATTACTGCAACCGCAAGTTTGACTGCGTCAATGAGAGCCGGCCCGGGGTCAGCAGCGCCCTGCTCAACCCCTATCAAGCCGTATCCTATATGGAGCAGGTATTGGCCAAGGAACCCCGCATCACCGTGGCCGGCATCGCCGGCCCCGGGGACCCCTTTGCCAATCCCCAGGAGGCCATGAAGACCATCCGCCTGGTCCGGGAAAGGTTTCCGGAGATCCTCATCTGTCTGGCCACCAACGGCCTGGGCCTGCTGCCCCATCTGCAGGAACTGGCGGAACTTAAGGTCTCCCACCTGACCCTCACCGTCAACGCCGTGGACCCGGAGATCGGCCAGAAGATCTATGCCTGGGTGCGGGACGGCAAGGTGATCCACCGGGGTTTGGAGGCCGCGGAACTGCTGCTCCGCCGTCAATTGGAGGCTATTGCCGGCCTGAAGTCTTTGGGCATGACGGTGAAGGTGAACACCATCGTCATCCCCGGGATCAATGACCTGCACGTGGCCGCGGTGGCCCGGCGCATGGCTGCCCTCAAGGTGGACGTGCTCAACCTCATGCCGGTCTATCCCAATGCCGACACCCCCTTTGCCGCAATTCCGGAGCCGGATGCCGCGCAGATGGCCAGCCTCCGGGAGAAGGCGGAGGGGTTTCTGCCGCAGATGCGCCACTGCACCCGCTGCCGGGCCGACGCGGTGGGCCTCCTGGAGGAAGACCGGGGCGAAGAGCTGCGGGGCTGCCTCACCGCCTGCGCCCGCCTGGTGCCGGGTTCCGGCGACCGCCCTTACGTGGCCGTGGCCACCAAGGAAGGCATGCTGGTGAACCTGCACCTGGGAGAAGCCCAGTCCTTCCAGATCTGGGGCCAAAATGGAGAGGGGTTTAAGCTGATGGCAGAGCGCCCCGCGCCCCCCCCGGGGTTAGGAGCCCAGAGGTGGTGGGATATGGCCGCAGTCCTCAAGGACTGCCGGGCCGTGCTGGTGAGCGCCCTGGGGGAGACACCCCGGTCCATCCTGGAAGAATGCGGTATCCAGCCGTTGGAGATGGGAGGGTTTATCGAACTGGGCCTGCAGGCGGTCTATCGGGGAGGCCCCCTGGAGGTCCTGAAAGGCCGACGGGGCGGCCTGGCCCGGGGCTGCTCCGGCCCCGGCAGCCGCCGGGGGTGTGACGCCTGAGAGACAGGGATCAGGGGGCAGGGGCCAGGGGCCCCTGCCCCCTCCCTTTAACTCCCTCCCCCTCCCCCTGACAAATTTTTTCCGCCCCTGGCCCTGCCAGGGGCGGAATATCCGGAAAAACAGGAAGTGTCCCCAGGTTGCCGCTATTTCCCCAAATTTTCATAAAAGGGCCGCGGCTGCAATTCCGAGAAGGGACTCTGCGTCTGCGCCGCCAGATAACTCCTGATCTCCAGGCAGAGGTGGCACTTGGAGATATAGGACCTGCCGGGCTGAAAGCCATGGTGTTGGGCGGCAAGGTCCAACAGACCCTGGACCCCGGTGTTGAAGAGGGTGGTCAGTAGGGGATAAGCCTCGGGTGCCAGGGGCTGCCCCAAATCTTCCCCCTTGATGGCCAGGCCGGCGCAGAGTCCGGGAATGTAGCGCCCGTCAAGGTCAAAATGGAAATGGCGGGTGTCCAGAAGCTCCCGGCAGCCGCCCCGGCTCTCTGCCGCGACGGCCTCCAGGCTGCGGCCGGGATAGATGGTCTTGAAGGTCTCCACGGCCCGGCCTCCCAGGTGAATCCAATAGCGGCCCGGAAGGCGCGGCAAATAATCATCTCCGAACCTGGCTGCGTATTCCTCCAGCCCGTGGGGCTGGGCGTCGTCGAAGGAGTCGATCTCCCGGTAGAATTCGTTGATCCAGGGGAAGGCCTGGATTCCCGCAATCCGGCAGGCAGCGATGACCCCCTTGACCCTGGCGAAGGGGATGTGCTCATTGTGAAAGGGGCTGATGGAGATGAGCAGGGTGGGGAGACCCAGCTTTTTCAAGTCCCTGAGCAGGGCCACGGCCGCGTCCTGATGGGTGAACCACGAGGAGTTGGTCTCCACGTACTCGACCCCCACTCCCGCCTCCCGGGCCGCGGCGAGCACCGCTTTTAGGCCCTGGGGGTTAAGCAAGGGTTCGCCGCCGCCGATATGCACCGAGAAACACCCCAATTCCCTGATCTTGCGGAAATTGCCCGCGGCCCTTTCCCCCTCGATATAGCGCTTCTCCCAGCGGGGGCTGCAGGCGTAAAGGCAATGGCGGCACCTGGAGGTGCAGTAATAGTTGGTGATCAGGCCCCCGGAGTGGAGGCGTTTTATCTGCAAGAGTTTCTGGGTCATTTATCTTCAGAACGATTAATGCCCTCTCCCCCCAGGGGGGGAGAGGGCAGGGTCAGGGGGGCTCCCGCCAGGGGGGAGAGTTATGGGGAATCAAGACGCCGAAATGATTAAAGCTTCGCTTCCTTGACCGCCCGGGCCGCTTCCTTGACCATCTGGTTGGTATAACCCCATTCGTTGTCGTACCAGCTCAGGATCTTCACCAGGTCGCCGTCCACCACCTGGGTCATCTCCAGGTCGACGATGGAGGCCCGGGAGTCGGCGATGATGTCCGAAGAAACCAGGGGGGCCTCGGCCACGCCCAGGATGCCTTTATAACGGGGGCTCTCAGCTTCTTCCTGGAAGATCTGGGTGATCTCCTCCACGCTGGTGGGCCGGGCGGTGACAAAGACGATATCCGCCAGGGAACCGGAGGGCACCGGGCCCCGCACCCCCAGGCCGTCGAATTTCCCCTTCAATTCCGGCAGGCAGTTGGTGGTGGCCTTGGCCGCGCCCGTGGAAGTGGGCACGAAATTGGCGGCCCCGGCCCGGCCCCGGCGCCATTTCTTGGCGGGCCCGTCGACGATGGCCTGGCTGGAGGTGTAGGCGTGGATGGTGGTCATGATGGCCTTTTTGACGCCGATGCGGCGCATCATCACCTCCACTACCGGGGTGATGCAGTTGGTGGTGCAGGAGGCGCAGGAGACGACGTTCGCCCCCCCTTCCGGCTTGGTGACGCCGTGGACAATGGTGCAGACGTCCGCCCCCTTGGGGGGCGCGGAGAGATAGACCATTTTGGCCCCGGCCTGGACGTGTTTTTGCAGGCCCTCATTGTTGGTAAAGAAGCCGGTGCATTCAAAGACCACGTCTATTCCCAGTTTCCCCCAGGGCAGCTGGGCCGGGTCCTTTTCTTTAAGGGCCAGGTATTTCTTGCCGTCCACGATCAGGGCGCCTTCGCCGACCTCCACCTTTTTGCCGTATCTGCCGTATACCGTGTCATATTTGAGCAAGTAGGCCAGGTTATCCAGGTCCATCAGGTCATTGATGGCCACCAGTTCCAATTCCGGGGTCTCCAGAATGACCTTGAATGCGGCCCTGCCGATCCTTCCCATACCGTTAATCGCCACCTTTGCCATGTTCGACCTCCTTTGCTGTCGGTTGACCTGCGTAAGACCTCTGCAAAAGCAGCCCATTTTGCCATTCTGAGGGAGCGAAGCGACCGCAGCAGCTAATTTTTCGCTTCCCTCAGAATGACAAACGGGGATTTTGCAGGGCTATCTCTATAGGTTAAATTATGCTTTTTCCCCAGCCGCCGCCAGCGCGGCCTCTTCTATAAAATAGGTAATCCTTTTTATACTCCTTTACCATCGGCTTAGACAAGAAATATCGAGGGGGTGGGGAGGGGGCCCGAATGCAAGGCTGCTCGCAAACCGTCCACCTGCCCTCTCTCCTCCCCCCGGTAGTGTCCTAATTTGATTTATGGCTGGGGGTCGAGGAAGGATTTTAAGAGATTCTTCAAAGCTGCTTCATCCATGGTCTGACATTCCCATATCACGAGAACGCGCCAGCCCTGAGTTTTTAGCGCTGCTTCATGCTCTGCATCGCGAGTTTGATTACGTGAAAGTTTGGGCCACCAATAATCTTTATTCGATTTTGGAAGACGGGCATCTTTGCAATATGGATCGGGGTGCTGGTGCCAAAAACAGCCGTGAACGAATATCACGGCCCGGCGGCTGGGAAAAACCATATCAGGTTTACCTGGAAGGTCTTTGCGGTGAAGCCTGAACCGGTAGCCCATAGAATGAGCCAAGCGGCGTACGGCTATTTCCGGCTTCATGCCCTTGCTGCGGATAGCACGCATGTTTACGCTGCGTTCCGCAACAGAGATTTTATCCATCCTGGAGAAACTCTTTTACCTGCTTAGGAAACTTACTGACAAGCCATTTCAGCACTTCGAGCTGATCGACTCCAGTCGCCCGGCGCACCTGTGCAAGAAGTTTTTGGCTTGACGGCCGTTCTAACGTAAGATTGGACGCACCTTCATTACAAATGGAACAAATTGCTCGAAGGTTGCCGGGGTCATCTGTGCCGCCTTGAGATTTGTCGATAATATGGCCGATATGAAGCCTGGTTCTGCGGGACTGATCATAGGGATGCGGTTCGCCAGCAACAGCCCCGCACATCTGGCAAGTGAATCCGTTACGGTCTAAAACAAAGGCTCTGGCTTCCTTCGATATAGCCCGTTCAAAAGCCGGAACTGGAAGAGGGTTAAGCAGAAGATATTGGCCCGGTTTTAGATCGCTACGGTCATTGTGGGTGAGGATTTGATAGCCTTCCTCGGTGCGCAATTCGCGTACACGGCGTGCCCATTCAGTGATACCGCTTGCCACGTCTCGTAGCTCGTTGGAATCCATGACGCGGCCAATGTTTTCTAAAAAATGCTTCCGTAGCTTGGCCCTAGCGCCCTTGCTTTCTTTCTTTGTCATTATGCCCGCCGCCTTTCACCCGTTATTTGGACCACGCGGCGAGTATTCAAGCAAGCATAAATCCGTATTGCAACGGCTCTGGCAACCGGTGGGGGAAAGGCATTTCCCACCTGCCGGTAGGCCGGCGTCTTCTTGCCCGTGAATATCCAGTCATCGGGAAAACCTTGAAGGCGTGCAACCATTGGTACCGTGAGGCGCGGCATTCCGACAAAGTCATGCTCGGGCGGAGCTTCCGCAATAACAAGACCGTCAACACCTAAAGCCGCCCACGCCTTCCGGGCACGCGTCGGCCCGAGGTCTGGGCCGCCGTGTTTTTTAGACCCACCAACTATTGTCGGCGCTATGTCGTTTGCGCGTTTACGCCATGCATCCGCACCGCGCCACCGGCGCGCCGCCATAAGATCGTAAAGGGTTTCGCCGACTGTCGGCGGACTGCTTTTATGCGGAGTCGGCCAGTCAAATTTATGGGCAAGATCGTTTCGAATGGCCACAAAAATCACCCGGGGGCGAAGCTGAGGGACGCCATAATCTGAAGCATTCAATAGCCGCCAGCCTGTCTGGTAACCAAGTTTGGCAATCTGACCGGATACATAATGCCGGTAATCATCAAAGATAGCATCAAGAAGACCGCGCACGTTCTCAATCATGACAGCACGCGGACGTATTTCATTCACAAGCCGGATAGTCGCCGGAAATAAATTACGGTCATCAGCTTTGCCAAGCTGTTTTCCTGCTTTGGAAAAAGGAGGACAGGGAAGGCCCCCGGCGAGAAGGTCAATTCCCTTGAACAGTGTCCCATCGAAGGTTTCCAGGTCTTCTTCAAAAACTTGCCAATGAGGGCGGTTAAAGCGGAGAGTGTTGCAGCAATGCGAGTCAATCTCGACAAGCCCTTGATGATCAAAGCCAGCCTGTTCCAGTCCAAGGGCTTGCCCGCCGCCCCCGGCGCATATCTCTAGAGAAGTCAGCCCAGGTGTTTTCATGCGGTCTTCCCCGTTTTCTTTAAGCTAACTTTATAACCGAGCCGGGTTGGCTGCTTTTCTCTAAAAATTTGAGTTTCTCTTGAGAAACCATGATAGCACAAATTTATTTGTTAAGGTTAGTTTAACAAATTTTTGCCAGTACCCCTATTTGTGCAAATTCTTGAGGGGAGCGGCGATCCTATGAACCTCTAAAAGAGTCAGGGTGCAGTGAGAGAGGAACTAGTACACTACCGCCTCCCCCCCCAAATCCTTTGACAAAGACGGGTCTTATGGGATAATAATTTTTTGGAAATATCGCCCCTTTAGGGTTAAGGAGATACGCATGGCCATTGAAGAATTTCCCCGGATGAAGCGCTTGCCCCCCTATGTCTTCGCCACCGTCAACGCCCTGAAGATGATGGCCCGGCGCCGGGGCGAAGACATCATCGACCTGGGGATGGGCAACCCCGATATGCCCACCCCCCAGCATATCATCGATAAACTCACGGAAGCCGCGGGCAAGGCCGCCAACCACCGCTACTCCGCGTCCCGGGGGATCACCAAGCTCAGGGTGGCCATCTCCGACTGGTACAAGCGCCGCTTCGACGTGGATATCGACCCGGAAACCGAGGCCATCGCCACCATCGGCGCCAAGGAGGGGCTCTCCCACCTGGTCCTGGCCACGGTGGAGGCCGGGGACGTGGTCCTGGTGCCCAACCCCACCTATCCCATCCACGCGGCCTCGGTGGTCATTTCCGGGGGCCAGCTGGTGAGCATTCCCTTGACCCCGGACCGGGATTTCTTCGAGGATCTGCACAACATCACCGAGCTGATCCGGCCCCGGCCCAAGATGCTCATCATCTCCTTTCCCCACAACCCCACCACCCGGTGCGTGGACCTGGAGTTTTTCAAGCGCATCGTGGAGTACGCCAACAAGTACCAGGTGTTGATCATCCACGACTTCGCCTATGCGGACCTGGTCTTTGACGGCTATAAGGCCCCCAGCTTCCTGCAGGTGCCCGGGGCCAAGGAAGTGGGGGTGGAGCTCTTTTCCCTGTCCAAGAGCTACAACATGCCCGGCTGGCGCATGGGCTTCGTGGTGGGCAACCAGCGCCTGGTCCACGCCCTGACCCGCATCAAGAGCTACCTGGACTATGGGGTCTTCCAACCCATCCAGATCGCCTCCATCATCGCTTTAAACGGGCCCTATGATTGCGTGGAGCAGATCGTGGGCACCTACAAGGAGCGGCGGGACGCGCTCTGCCGGGGGCTGCACAACATCGGCTGGCGGGTGGAGCCCCCCAAGGGCACCATGTTCGTCTGGGCCCGCATCCCCAGGAAATTCCGGCACCTGCTCTCCATCAATTTCTCCCTGATGCTCATTGAAGAGGCCAAGACCGCGGTCTCCCCGGGCCTGGGTTTCGGGGAATGGGGGGATGAATACGTGCGCTTCGCCCTGGTGGAAAACGTGCAGCGCACCAACCAGGCCATCCGGGGCCTGAGGAAGGTGATGCGCATGAGTGCCGACGAGATCGAAGTCATCACCCAAAAATATCAGAAAAAGGGCTAGCCAGTTGATCAAGGTCGGACTCATCGGCCTGGGCACCGTGGGCCAGGGGGTGGCCCGGCTCCTCACGGAGCGCCGGGACATGCTGGCCCGGCGCCTGGGCACGGAATTGGTCCTGAAGAAGGCCGCGGAAATCGATGCGGAGCGGCGGGCCGCGGCCCCGGTGGCTACGGAGCTCCTCACCCCCCGGGACCGGGACATCCTGGAGGACCCGGAGATCGACATCGTGGTGGAACTCATCGGCGGCACCGACGTGGCCCGGGAACTGGTGCTGGCGGCCATCTCCCGGGGCCGCCACGTGGTCACCGCCAACAAGGCCTTGCTGGCGCTGCACGGCAACGAGATCCTGGGGGCCGCGGCCCAAAACGGGGTGGACGTGGCCTTCGAGGCCGCGGTCTGCGGCGGCGTGCCCCTGATCCTGGCCCTGCGCCAGGGCCTGGCCGCCAACCGCATCCATGAGATGTTCGGCATCTTAAACGGCACCTGCAATTACATCCTCACCCAGATGTCACTGCACGATATGTCCTATGAGCAGGCCCTGGCCGAAGCCCAGGCCCAGGGCTATGCCGAAGCCGATCCCACCCTGGACGTGGAGGGCATCGACACCGCCCACAAGCTGGCTATCCTGGTGAGCCTGGCCTACTGCACGCCCCTGAACCTGGACCCCATCGCCGTGTCCGGCATCAGCAACCTGGACCCCCTGGACCTGCAACTGGCCCGGGAGTTCGGCTACGCCATGAAGCTGCTGGCCATCAGCAGGAACGACGGCCGCACCATCGAGGCCCGGGTGCACCCCACCCTCATCCCCCGGGACCACATGCTGGCCAACGTCAGCGGCGCGTTCAACGCCGTGCACCTCACCGGGGACGCGGTGGGGCCCATCTTGCTTTACGGCCAGGGCGCGGGCATGATGCCCACGGCCTCCGCGGTGGTGAGCGATATCCTGGACCTGGCCCGGAACCTGACCCGGGGGGTGAAATGCCGGGTGCCCCCCCTGGGGTGCGACGCGGCCCTGGAGGCCCCCCGGCATATAAAACCCCTGGATGAAGTGGTGACCAACTATTACATCCGTTTCGCGGCCCTGGACCGGCCCGGGGTCCTCTCCCAAATCTCCGGCATCCTGGGGAAACATAATATCAGCATCGCCGCGGTGATCCAGAAAGGCCGGGAGGTCAAGGGCGCGGTGCCCATCGTCATGATCACCCATGAAGCCAGGGAGGCCAACACCCGGCAGGCCCTCCTGGAGATTGACCAACTGCCGGTAGTCTCACCTCCCGCGGTCTTTTACCGCATCGAGGACCCCCACCTCCACGCGGCGCAGATTTAGAGATAGTAGCCGGTAGTTAGTGGCCAGAGTGAAACAACCAATCACTGGCTACTGGCTACTGGCTACTATTAAAAAGGAGGCGATATGAAAGACTTTCTGGCCTTCCGCACCATGCTGACCCCCGTCATTATCCAGGCCGTCTTCTGGCTGGGGGTGGTGGTCTGTGTGATTGTCGGTCTGGTATATGTCCTCTCCGGGGTGGGGCAGTACGGCGGCGGCCCCAATGTCATCAAAGGTTTTCTCCTGTTGTTTTTGGGGCCCATCGGGGTCAGGATCTATTGCGAGATCCTGATCATCTTCTTCCGGATCAATGAGACCCTCACCGAGATCAAGCATGTCCTGGAGGAGCGGCGGGGCCCGCAGCAGGGGAAGCTCTTTTAACCAGGCGGGGCCCCCGCCGGGGAGGCCGGGAATGAAAATCTTTGCCTTTTTGCTGGGAATGCTCTGCACCTTTGCCGCCCCGGGGTTAGCCGGCGACTTTAAAGCCTACCCCGGGGCCCGGGTGGATGAGGCCGCCACCCGGGCGGCGAGCCAAGACGCGGCCCAAAGCCCTTTGCAAGCCAGGGAGATGGTGATTACCATCTACCTGACCAACGCCCCTTTTGAGAAAGTCGCGGCCTTCTACCGGGCCCGGGCCCGGGAATATAAAATGCCCGGCCGCCAGGGCGCAGGTCCGGAAAAGCTGCCCGGCGGCCAGGAGCTCAAAGCCGCCTATTTTATCTTCGACGGCGCCCGGGACCTGGTGACTTCCCGGTGTTGGGCCAAGGTGCAGCGCCCGTATATCGGCGGTGTTCAAATGCAGGGTCGTACTCCCCAATACCAGGACATCCGGCAGGTAACGGTGATTACTTTATTTAAAGAAAAATAATGGCGAGAAGCCGAGCGGGGCCCCGGGCCTGACTTGCTCTTTCCCAGGTTTTCCCCGAAAAAAATCGGGCATCATGCAATATAAATTTTATAGTCCCTATATTATTTGGTTCGGCATCTGGGTGGTCATTTGCCTGGTGGTGTCCCTTATCACCTTGGAGAATAATAAATTATATCTGCAGACCAGCGTCGCCATCAGCAGCCTGTTAAACTCCACTCCTCCCCATGGGGAATTCGCCAGACGGTTCGGTTACTCCCAAGACCCCCTGGATCGTTATCTCGTCCCCTCCCCCCCCCGGTCACCTTTATTTTCACCGGCGGACAGACCCCGGTTATCTTTAGGGCCAGCGCCGGAGGCCGGGAGAGGGGAGGGGGACCTGGCCTTTTGGCTGCCAGGGGCCCCCTTTTTGCCGGAAACCGCGGGTTGGCAGCGGGACTGGTTGCAGGCCTGGCAAAGCGCGGCCCGGGCCAGTTACGTGGTGACCCTGTTCAGTTACCTGGTATTCGTGGTGGGCTTCGGGGCCATCTGTTTGATCAGCGCCATTTATCAGAACCACTTCCGCCGGGCCCAGGAAGAGCAATTTGAGACGGAGATCGAGGCCCGCAATCTGCGCATCCAGGTGCTGGAATCCAGCCGGGACACCCTGGACCTGAAGTTGAAGTTACTGGACCATGAACATGGGAGGGCCATGGCCGCGGCCCAGGAAGCCCAGGAAAACATCCGGGATATGGAAGAGAGGCTCCATTCCGAAGCGGACCGGAATGAAGAATTGCAGGGGGAGCTGCAAAAGGCCGTGAAGGAAGAAACCAAGCTGACGAAGATGCTGCGCTCCCTGGACCGGGACCGGCAAAAGATCGCCGCGGAGAAAATGGATATCCTCTCCCGCTTGGAGGAGGCGGAGAAATTGGCCCAAGCGGGCCTTTACCTGCAAAAAATCAGAAAGGCCAAGGGGCGGCTCCGGCTCAATGCCTTCTGGCTCAGTTCCATTTATAAGAACCTGTCATTTTCTCCCCGGGCTTTACAGAATATTACCGAACTTCAGGATGCCCCCGACATTTTTCCCTCTTTGCCGGATGCCCTCACGTCCATTAATAAAATGAGTGTCAGGGACCTCACGTCCAAAAAAAGTCTGCCCCCGAAAACCTTGGCCCGGTTCACTACCCAGGAGCTGGAGCATTTCCAGGGGCCCTTCTGGGAGTACCGCTTCTCCGGGGACGGCCGCATCTTTTTCGGGCTCTCCAAATCCCGGGTCTGGAACATCGATACCATTTTGCTAAAGAGACGATTTCCTGATAAAAAAGAGAAATACGACCGCTATCTGGCGGGGCTCCTGGGGAAAGACAACCAGGATTTACAGGCAGAGTTTATGTCATAACTAATGAGAGATTTGGTAAGATAATTTGCTTGAAAGCCGGAGTTAATCTGAGGCGAAAAGGGGAAAAGGGAAAAAGGGGGAAAGGTTTTAAGGCTAATTTACCCCTGCCCCTTTTAACCTTTTTCCCTTTTCCCCCAATTTAGTCCATCGCATCGGAACCTTTGTGCCAACATCTGAGGGAAGGTTGCTGTCTATGAAATATATCATTCTGGTGGGCGACGGCATGGGGGACTACCCCCTGGCCGAACTGGACCGGCGCACCCCCCTGGAGGCCGCGGCCACGCCCCATCTGGACGCATTGGCCCGGCAGGGGGAACTGGGCCTGGCCCGCACCATCCCCAAGGGCATGGACCCGGGGAGCGATATCGCCAACCTGGCCATTATGGGCTACGACCCGGCCCGCTACCACACCGGCCGGGCCCCCCTGGAGGCCGCGGCCCTGGGTGTCAACCTGAACCCGGACGAAGTGGCCTTCCGCTGCAACCTGGTGACCCTGCGCCAGGACGAGGCGGGCCTGGTCATGGAAGATTACGCCGCGGGCCATATCAGCAGCGGGGAGGCCAAAGAACTCATCGCCGCCCTGGATGCGGGCCTGGGCCAGGACGGCCGCCGCTTCTACCCGGGGGTGAGCTACCGCCACCTCCTGGTCTGGCGGGACGGCCGCGCGGACTGGCGCACCTACCCCCCCCACGACTGGACCGGCCAGGAGGTGGGCCAGCTGATGGAGTGGGACAGCCCGGAGCGCCCCCTATGGGAACTCATCCGGGAATCCTGGGCCGTCCTCAAAGACCAGGAAGTCAATCGCCGCCGCCAGGCCGCGGGCAAAAGGCCCGCCACCTCCATCTGGCTCTGGGGCCAGGGGCGGCCCCCCCAGCTCCCCACCCTGAAGGAGCGTTTCGACCTCACGGGCGCGGTGATCTCCGCGGTGGACCTGATCCGGGGCCTGGGCCTCTATGCGGGCCTCCAGCCCATCCTGGTCCCCGGGGCCACCGGCTACCTGGACACCAACTACGCCGGCAAGGTGGCCGCGGCCCTGGAGGCGCTAAAGTCCATGGACCTGGCCTTCATCCACGTGGAGGCCCCGGACGAGGCGGGCCACAGCGGCGAACTCAAACTCAAGCTCCAGGCCATTGAGGACTTCGACGCCAAGGTGGTGGGCCCCCTGATGGCCGGCCTGAAAGATTTGGGGGAGCACCGGGTCCTGGTCCTCTGCGACCACCTGACCCCCCTGGCCCTGCGCACCCACACCCCGGAGCCGGTGCCCTACGTCCTCTTCGACTCCCGCACCCCAGGGGACCAGCTCCAGTTCTTCACCGAAAACGACGCCCGGGAAACCGGCCTCCTCCTGGAACAGGCCGCGGATTTGCTGCCCCGGCTGTTGGAGAAGTAAACCTCAGGCCAAGACGCAAGGTCGCAAAAAACCAGGGGCACGGCAGCCGCCGCGCCCCTGCTTATTTTTCTCGCGTCTTGGCGTCTTGGCCTGAGATTATTGGTAGACCCCCACGCCGATGTAAATGTCCCCCACCCGCTCCAGGTAGGTGGATTTGTTCTCCACCTTCTTGGTTACCGGGTTCAGGTATTTATAATTCTGCCAGACGCAACTGTTTTTCCGGAGCAACTCCAGGCGCTCCCTGGTAATATAGCGGCCATCCGGGTCTTGGAGGTTCATCCGGTCCTTGCCGGCCAAATGGGGGAGGACACCGTGGGCCAGGAGCCGGCCCTGCATATTGCCGGCGAAGACGTAAAGGTCCCGGTCCCGGAATTGACCCTGGGGGTTATTGAACTCCGCCAGGGCCTTTTCCCGGCCATGGGCCTGGAGGTAAGCCACGGCCTTCTTCACCATGGCCACGGCTTCTGCCTTGGTGCCCTTATCCGCGGCCGGGGCCGCTACACTCCAGGCCAAAACCAGAAGGCCCAGGAGAGTTGCTAACTTTTGTAACCGCATCTTAACCTTACTGGTAGACCCCCACGCCGATATAGATGTCCCCCACCCGCTCCAGATAAGTGTGCTTCGTCTCCACCTTCTTGGTCACCGGGTTCGGGTATTTATAGGTCTGCCAGGCGGTGTTGCTCTGCTTCAGCAACTCCAGGCGCTCTTTGGTGATGAAGCGGCCGTCCGGGTCCTGAAACTGCATCATATCCTTGCCTATGGCTGCGGGCACGATGCAATGGGCCACGCACTTGCCCTGCATATCCCCCGCAAAGACATAGAGGTCCCGGTCCACGAACTGGCCCTTAGGTTTGTTAAACTCCGCAAACGCCTTTTCCCTGCCATTGGCCTTGTAGAAAGCCACGGCCTTCTTCACCAGGGCCACGGCCTCCGCTTTGGTGCCCTTATCCCCGGCCAGGGCCCCGTGGAGGCCCCAGGCCAGGACGAAAATCGTTAACAGGGCCGCGATCTTTTTCACTTTCTCCTCCTTTGTTCTTGCAAGTCCCTCTTGGAAAAGGGAGATTTCAAGCCCTTATAAATCCCCCCTGACCCCAGGAGTGTCCGGCAAGATATTTGCTGAACCAGGTGCAGAAAAATGACTGTTGGAAAAAAGGCAGCCTGCCTTGTCGATCATCTCCTGGAAATTTCAATCTTTTCCCCTCTCCCCCCTTGGGGGGAGAGGGTAGGGTGAGGGGGGGATGGGCCGCCGTAGACGCCACCCCTCACCCCAGCCCTCTCCCCTCGAAGGGGAGAGGGGGTTTTTGCTGCGGGCGGCTTTGGCCCGCACCGTCTCTGGATAGGACGATGCATCTGCAATTCCAGTTATCAAGTTGCTGTCGCTTCTGCAAAATCTCTACCGGACACTACTGCCCTAACCCCCCCTTTTTCAAAGGGGGGAATAAGAAATGCCTTTAATCCGGCCCGATAACTACTTTTTACTGGCCTCTAGGGGAGATTCTGGTTTTTACGGTAAAGCCTGCGGCTCTCCAGATAGCCATTGAATACTAATATTATTAGATTTTCACACCCGATCTGGCGATGGGCTTCCCTGGAGATAACTCACCGCGTTATTAAAAAACGCCATCCCCGCCCCATCCTTTTCCGGGTAGGGTTCCCCCCGGCGCCGCCATTCTTCTTTCTCTAAGGTCCAGCTAGGGTGTTGGGTGGCGGCGATATGGGCCTCCGGGTGGGGCATGAGGCCCAAAACCCGGCCCGTGGGGTCGCAGATGCCGGCGATGTCCAGGAGCGCGCCGTTGGGGTTATGGGGGAAGCGGCCCAGGGCCGGCTTGCCGGAAGGGGTGGCGTATTTGAGGACGATCTGGCCCCGGTCCGCCAACTCCGCCAGGACCGGCCCAGGGGCAAAAAACTTCCCCTCCCCATGGCGGATGGGAAGTTCCAGGAACTCCAGTCCCTGGGTGAAGACGCACTGGCTGGGCAGGACCTTGAGGCGCACCCAGGCGTCCCGGAAATTGCCGCAGTCGTTGGGGATCAGGGCCGTGAGGCGCTCCCCGGCCCGCCCCGGCAGATTGGGCAAAACCCCCAGGTTCACCAGGACCTGGAAGCCGTTGCAGATGCCGATGATCAAGCGGCCGGAGTCGATGAATTCCTGCAGGGCCGCGCCCAGGGCCAGCTTCAGGCGCAATGCTAAAATCACCCCGGCGCCGTGGTCGTCCCCCCAACTGAAGCCCCCGGGCACCGCCAGGAGGTGATAGTCCCAAAGGAGGGAAGGGTTTTCCAGGAGATCGGTGGTGTGGACCCGCACGGCCTCGGCCCCGGCCTTATGCAGGGCGAACGCGGTCTCATGGTCGCAGTTGAGGCCATAGCCGTAGAGGACCAGGGCCTTGGGCCTGGGGCCTGGGTTTTCTGTTTTCTGTTTTCTGTTTTCTGTTTTCAAGTTCCAGGCTTACTTATTCCCAAACTCCTGCTTGGGAACAGGCATTCTCACTCGTTCCCAAGCTGCGCTTGGGAACGATGATTCTTAGTCCAAGCTCTGCCTGGACACCTTTTATTGTATTGGTGGGCCGTGCCCACCCTACATCTGATCCCTGGCCCCTGGCCCCGGCCTTTTACTTCTTCCCGCCCTTCTTTTTGCTTGCGGCCTTGGGGGCTTTCTTCTCTTTTTTCTCTTTCTTCTCTTCCCGGCGCTGTTTGGCTGCGGTCAGTTCCACCACCTTTTCCTTCTTCACCGCCACCCGCTTGGCTTCCTTGCGGAAGGCGTAGACCACGGGGCTGGCCACGAACACCGAGGAATAGGTGCCCACCACCACTCCCAGGATCATGGCCAGGGCAAAATCCTCCAGGACCACGCCCCCGAAGAAGTAGAGGGCCACCACCACCAGAAAGACGGTGGTGGTGGTGATGATGGTCCGGGATAGCACCTCGTTGACGCTGAGGTTGATGATATCCCCCAGCCTGCCCCGGCGCCGGGCCATGTTCTCCCGGATGCGGTCGTAGACCACCACCGTGTCGGTGAGAGAGTAACCCGCCAGGGTCAGGAGCGCGGTGACCACCAGGAGGGTGATTTCCTTGTCCAGCAGCCAAAAGACGCCCAGGACGGCCAGGACGTCGTGGAAGGTGGCCACGGCCGCGCCGATGCCGAAGATCAACTCAAAACGCCAGGCCAGGTAAATAATGATCCCCAGCATGGAGATGACGATGGCGATGATGGCCTTGTTGCGGAGATCACGACTGATGGAGGCGCCGATCTCCGCGGTGGAGGCCACGGCAAAGTGGTTCTGGGGCTGGGCCTGGTTGAGGATGGCCACCAGTTTGTCCGCCATCTGGCCAACAGTCTCCTCGCTCTTCTTGACCTTGATCATCAGGCCCCGGCCCCCTTCCAGGGACTGAATCTCGGCGTGGCCCCAGCCTTCCTGGTTCAAGGCCTGGCGCACCTGGCCGACGGTGAAGGTCTCTTTGGCGCTTAACTGCACCATGGCCCCACTGGAGAATTCCACCCCCAGGTTGCCGTGGCCCCGGCTCAGCTGCACAAAGGCGATGAGCCCCAGGATGCTGAGAACTCCGGAAACCCCGAAGGCGTATTTACGAAGACTGATGAAGTCGATATTGGGTTTTTGAAAGAATTCGAAGAAGCTGAGCTTTTTCAGCCAGCGCTTCAGGATCAGCCAGTCATAGACCACCCGGGTGCCGAAGAGCGCAGTGAAGAGGTTGAGGGTGACGCCCAGGCTCAGGGTCACCGCAAAGCCCTTGATGGGGCCGGTGCCAAAGAGGAAGAGGGCGCAGGCGGTGATCAGGGTGGTGACGTGGGAGTCGATGATGGTCCAGAAGGCCTTGTCATAGCCGCCGTCCACTCCCGACTTCAGGGGCTTGCCCGCGTGGAACTCCTCCCGCATGCGCTCGTAGATGAGGACGTTGGAATCCACGGCCATGCCGATGGAGAGGATGATGCCGGCGATGCCCGGCAGGGTCAGGGTGGCGTTCAGGAGAGACAAAGCCCCCAAAAGCATGATGACGTTCAGAATCATGGCGTAGTTGGCCACCACCCCGGAGAAGCGGTAGTAGAAGATCATGAAGACCACCACCAGGAGGGTGCCCAGGATACCGGAGATCCAGCCTTTGCGGATGGAGTCCGCGCCCAGGGTGGGGCCCACGGTGATGTTCTGGACGATCTTGACGGTGGCCGGCAGGGCCCCGGCCCTGAGGACGATGGCCAGGTCGTGGGCCTCTTCCGAAGTGTAGGAACCGGTGATCTGGCACTTGCCGCCGCCGATGCGCTCCTGGATCACCGGCGCGGAGCGCACCACCCCGTCCAGGATGATGGCCAGGCGGCGTTTGACGTTCTCCCCGGTGATGCGGGCGAACTCCGTGGCCCCCCGGCGGTTGAGGTCCATGGAGACGTAAGGCTCGTTGTAATCGCCGATGCGCACCGCGGCGCTCTTCACCGCCTCGCCGGTGAGGAGGACCTTCTTTTTCAGCAGCAGGGGCTTGCTCACCAGGCGGCCGGTCTCCCGGTCAATGCTTTTCTCGATATAGACTTCATCGTCCGGAGGGATTTTGTCCGCCAGGGCCTGGTTGAGCTCCTCCCGGGTATAGCCGGGTTTCAGCTTCCCCTGCCTGAGGGCCTGGTCAATCAACTCCGGCAGATTAATGCTGGTCTGGTCGTCCACCAGCTTAAATTCCAACTGCGCGGTCTTGCCGATCAGGTCCATGGCCCGCTGAGGGTCCTTGATGCCCGGGAGCTGCACCACGATCTGGTCGGAGCCCTGGCGGACGATGACCGGCTCGGTGACTCCGAACTGGTCGATGCGGTTGCGCATCACCTCCAGGCTCTGGTTCAGGGTCTGTTCCTGGAGGCGCTTTAATTCCTCCGGCTTGAGGCTCAGGGTATAGATCAGCGCGCCTTCCTGGCGCCGGGGCCCCTGGACCTCCAGATGGGGGAATTCCTCTTTTAATAGGGTTTGCAAGGACGACTGCTCATCGGCATTGAGCAGGGTGAGGGGGAGGGTCTCCTTGCTGACGTCCCCCACCTTGACGGCCAGGCCCTTTTTTTCGGCCATTTCCTTGAGTTCCGGCGCGGCCCGGTTCAAGGCGTTGGCGACGGCCGAATCCATGTCCACTTCCAGGACCAGGTGCATGCCGCCCTTCAGGTCCAGCCCCAGGTTCAGGCCTTTGCTCACGTGCTTTTGCCACCACTCCGGCAATCCCACGGGAAAAGAGGGGAGAACGAACAGGATGGCAATGAGGGTGAGGATAAAAAGAAAGAAAAATTTCCAACGCACCGCTCGCAACATTAACTTATCTCCTTGACGCCAGCCGCGCCGGCGCGGTTGTGCTCGGATCTAACCCTGGCAATTCTGGTGGGAGGGTCTGGAGAAGGAAAAAGGGCTGCTCCGTCCCTCGCAATCGCCATAATCTATCCCAGACCAGAGGGACTGTCAAGGTCAATGGGGGCGGGGCAAACGGGGCCAACGGCAGGCAATCTTTTAATCATCAGAGGGAGATAAGCCCGCCCCGGGGAGAGCGTGAAGCATTGCCGCCCAGCCCTCACCTCAGGCTCTGGGTATGGTAGAAGCTGATGATATCCCGTTTGGAGATCATGGTGACGATCTCGTCGGGGTTCTCCTCCCGGACTACCGGCAGCTCATCCACCTGGATCAAGGCCATCTTTTCCAGGGCCTCCTGGAGGCTTTCGTCCCAGAAGACCCGCACCACGTTGGGGGTGGCCACGTCCTTGGCCACAATCAACTGGGCCACCGTCTCTTCGAACATGATCACCCGGATATCGTTGATGGAGAGGATGCCGGTCATTTTCCCTGCGGTATTCACTACTGGGAAATAAGTATCATCAGAATGGGTGACGGTGTGTAACAGTTCGCCGAAGCGCATATCCTCTGGGATGGCCGTCACCTGGCGCTCCACCACGGCCTCCCTGACGCGCATCTCCTCCAGGAGGCCCCGGGCGAATTCCCCCAGATGGGCCGGGGAGACCAGCCGGCTGAAGACTTGTTTATCATAAAGGCTGGTCTTCCGGCCCAGGATGATGATGGCCGCGGTGGACACCAGCATCAGGGGGACCAGGAGGGTGTAACTGGCGCTCATCTCGCAGGCCATGACGATGCCCGCCAGGGGGCACTTGGCCACTCCGGCAAAAAAGCCCCCCATCCCCACCAACACGAAGGAATAGGGAAAGGTCACCCAGCCCGGGAAGAGGTAATGGCCCAGGTAACCGAAGCCGCCGCCCAACATGGCGCCGATGAAGATGGAGGGGCCGAAGACGCCGCCGCTGCCGCCGGAGCCGAGAGTACAGGAGGTGGCCAGAATCTTCATGCCGGCCATGATGAACATGACGTACCAGAGCATCTTGCCTTCCAGGGCCATCTGCACCCAGCCGTAGCCCCCATCCATGACATGGGGATAGAAGAAGATGATGAGGCCGCACATCAAACCGCCCAGGGTGGGTTTTAAGACCCGGGGAATCATCAGGCGGTCAAAGAAATAATGCTGCATCCCGTGGAAGACCTTGACCCAGACAAATCCCACCGCCCCGCAGAGAACCCCGAAGATGGCATAGGGCAGGAGTTCCCAGGGGAGGTTGAAGTCCACCGGCCCGGGGAAGAAGATGGCCCCCCGTCCGTAAAATTCGGAAAAGACGGCATAGGCGACGATGGAGGAGACCACGCAGGGCAAAATGGCCTCAAATTCGAATTCCGTATCCCGGTAGAGCACCTCCGGCGCGAAGAGGGCCGCGCCCAGGGGGGCCCGGAAGATGGCCCCCACCCCGGCCGCGGCCCCGGCCAGGACCAGGATGCGGCGTTCCCGGGACTTGAGCTTCAAGGTGGTGGCCAGAAACGAGCCGAAACCCGCGCCGATCTGGGAGATGGGCCCTTCTTTCCCCGCGGAGCCCCCGGTGCCGATGGTGATGGCGGAAGTGAGGATCTTGACATAAGGCGTGCGGGTGCGGATAAAGCCGCCCTTCTTATGGAAGGCCTCGATCATGGCTTCGGTGCCGTCACCCGCGGTCTCCGGCGCCAGCAGATGGACGATCACCCCCGAGACGAAGCCCCCCACCGTGGGGATGACAATCATCAGGTAGTGGTAGGGGGAAGTAAAGCCCAGCACCTGGGCGGCGGGAGCCCCCCGGAGGGGCTCCAGGTAGCCGGTGAAATAAGTAATGGTGTACTTCAGAATCAGGTGCAGCAATTCATCAAAGACGATGGCGCCGATGCCGGAGACTATGCCCACGAGAATGCTGAGCACCACCCAGCGGAAATGAAAGGACCAGCGGCGGTTTCTAAAATTGGTTAAGGCTGTCTTCCACACAAGTCCTCTATTCTAAAAAGCAATAAGCTGCTGAAAGCGATCGCGTTCTTCCATCGTTATGGCCATCCGCAAAGGGAAATATCACCTAATATCATGGCAGGTATTAGGTTTTTCCCCATGCCCACAACTATCTTTTATCGCCTCGTGGAGGTTGCGAATTTGCTGCTGGGGGAGAAAAACGCCCAAAGGCAAGCACTGCAAATTAACATACAATTTAAGATCATCATTCGTCAATCAATCAAGCCGGTTAAATGCAGTATTCTTTGGGGGGCATTCCCAAACAAGTCAGGGAACGGTCGGATACTGCGCGCAGTACCGTTACACCCAATACTCGGGGTAACTTCTGGTCTTGGGGATATTGTTGACGAGCAGGGCCACCGCCAACATAATCGCCGCACCCAGGCCTACTGGCGCCACTACATAAAAATATCCCAGGGCATGGATCTTCGTACCCCCAATGACCGCAATCAAGGCCGTGGCGCCCCCCGGGGGGTGCAAAGTCCGGGTGGCGTGCATCACCGCGATGGCCGTGGCCACGGCCAGAGGCGCGGCCAGCCAGAGAGCCCCGGGAAATAATTTATATACGGACACCCCGATAATCGCGGAAATGACATGGCCGCCCAGAAGATTGCGGGGCTGAGCCAGAGGGCTCTTGATGGCGCCGTAGATGAGGACCGCGGAAGCCCCGAAAGACCCGATTAACATGACTTGGGCCGTACCGTCCAAGAATTTATCGTTAATCAACGCCACCGCCAAGATGCCCAGAAAGGCCCCCAGCCAGGACCAGGCCATCTCCGCCAGGCTCACCCGGGGTGGGGATTTCGTGGTGCCCCGCATCTTTCGGAAGTATTTCATAAAGCGCCACCGCCCCGAAAGGTCGCCAGGTTCAAGAGGTCTCCCCGGGAGACGATGCCCGACAGGCGGCCCTGGGTATCCAGCACCGGCACCCGGTTGATCCCTTTTTCCTTGAATAATTTAATAATCTCCAGCACCTGGGTGTCTTCCGCCACCGTCACCGCCGGCGTGCTCATCAGGTCTGCCGCCTTGCCCTTGCGGATGCCCAAGGCCTTGCAGCCCTTTTCCTGTAGGCATTGGGCCACCACCCCCATGAAACTGGTGATCCCCCCGGCGCTCATGCTCCGTAGGAAATCCTTCTCGGAGATGACCCCCACCACCCGGTTCGCGTCGTCCACCACCGGCACCCCGGATACGGCCCGCTGGGCCATGAGTACCGCTACGTCCTTAAGGGGCGTATCCGCCTTGACTTTGGCCACTTCCCGGGTCATGATCTCCCGGGCCTTGGCGGCGCGCAGCAAACGCTCCCGGGCATGGCGCCAGGCCAGGTGATAAACCTCCTTGAAATCCCCGGGGGTAATATCCAGATACCCGGGAATCTCCTTCATGGCCGCAAAAATATCCTCGTCAGAAATTTCCGGAGAATGCATACCAGTTGGTTCAGGCGATTTATTTGCCATCTCCCCACCTCATGGCCGAAATTCTATGCATTTGCCGCCACCACATGTCCTTTAATAAAAAATTCCTTTTGGGGCAATTTCAGGCAGGTGAGAAAATTGCCGTAGACCGCGCCGGTGTCAATGCCGATCTTATTGGGCATTACCAGGGGGCTCCTAAACGGGGTGTGGCCGAAGATGACCAGGCGCCCGAAATTCTCCATGGAGGTGATGAACTCCCCCCGGATCCACAACAGGTCATCTTCCTGCTGCTCCGGCAGCGGCACCCCGGGCTTCAGGCCGCCGTGCACGAAAATATAATCCGGGGTCTCATAATAAAGCCGCAATTCCCGGTAGAAACTTTCATGCTCCGGGGGCAAGATCAATTCCTTTTTCCTATCCCAATTATCCCCCCAGTAATCCCGCAGGGTGCCCAGCCCCCCGTTGAAGAGAAACATCTCCCGCTCCCAGCCCTGGAGGAAATCCAGAAACATGGCTTCATGATTGCCCTTGAGACAAACCAAGTGCTCCCGGGGATACCTCTGCTGCAGCTTTAAAACGTAATCCACCACCCCCCGGGAAGCCGGCCCCCGGTCGATATAGTCCCCCACAAAGAGGAGAACATCTTGCTCCAGGTCGGGCTGGACCTCATCCAGGAGCATCTCCAACCGGTCCAGGCAGCCGTGAATGTCCCCCACCGCGTAGATGTTCATGGGGTGCCTTTGGGGTTTTAAAGGGGTGGGTATTTTTCGTAGGGGCGAACCTTGTGTTCGCCCCGGATGCTGGGCGAACATAAAGTTCGCCCCTGCATTCCCGGCCCTCCCCTCATGATTATAACCATCTAAACAACTTCTCCCGGTGGTCCAGGCGGGTGAGGCCCGCTTCCCGGGCCAGCTTTTGGGCCTGCGCGTGTTCCTGGCCGGTGAGGAATTTGCACAACGACGGGTGTTCCCCGGCCCGGCCGCAAGGGCGGTACTGGCCCATGACATTGACGTAGGTGTTGGGGGAGATTTCCCGGGCCAGGAATTCCATGGCTTCCTTGGTGCCGGCCAGGTTGTCGGGGAGCACCAGATGGCGCACCAGCAGGCCCCGCCGGGCGACACCCGTGTCATCTATCACCAAATCTCCCACCTGGCGGTGCATCTCTTTCAGGGCCTGCCGGGCGATCTCGGGGTAATCCGGGCTTTCGCACAGCTCTACGGCCACCTGGGGGTCCCAGAACTTGAAATCCGGCATGTAGATATCAATCACCCCGTCCAGGAGCTGCAAAGTCGCCACCGCGTCATAGCCGCCGGTGTTGTAGACCAGAGGGACGTTCAAGCCGCCCTCGATGGCCTGGGGCAGGGCCTCCAGGATCTGGGCCGCCTGATGGGAGGGGGTGACGAAATTGATATTGTGGCAGCCGTGCTTCTGCAGATAAAGCATCATGGCCGCCAGGTCCGCGGCCGTGACTTCCTCCCCTTCGCCGCCGTGACTGATTTCATAATTCTGGCAGAAGATGCAGTAGAGGTTGCAGTGGGTGAAAAAGATGGTGCCCGAGCCCCGCTGGCCCACCAGGGGGTCTTCCTCTCCATAATGGGGGCCATAAGAGGAGACTATGGGCTGGTCCCCGGTGCGGCACAGGCCCCTCTCCCCGTGGTGCCGGTCCACCAGGCAGCGGTGGGGACAGAGATTGCACTGGCTCAGGATGTCATACGCGGCCCGGATCTTGTCCTTGAGCAACCCCTGGTGATGCGTCTCCAAGTAAGCCGGTTCCCATTTGGCCATGGCGACTTTCCTCAGTGAGCAGTGAGCAGTAGTTATACTCTTTCCACTGATTACTGATCACTATCTTTTCACCACTCCTCCACCTCCACCCGGAAGGTTTCCAGGAGTTTGGGAGGGAGGTCGGAGATGAAGCGGGAGGGGCTGTTATAGGTCATGCCCAGTTGCTTATTATAGCCCACCGCCGGGTAAAGAACAGCCAAATAGCGCCGGGCCCGGGTGGCGGCCACGTACATCAGGCGCCGCTCTTCCTCCAGTTCCTCTTCCTTCTCCAGGGAATAGAAGGCCGGGAAGCGGCCCTCCGCGGCCCAAATGATAAAGACCGCGTCCCATTCCAGGCCCTTGGCGGAATGGATGGTGGACAGGGTCAGGTAGTCGTGGGTGGGGGAGGTGACGTCCGCCAGGCTGGAGGGCGGCTCCAGGGTGAGGTCGTTCAGGAAGCTCCGCAGTTCCCGGTAGCGGGCGGTGATGGTCAGCAGGTGTTCCAGGTCCCGGAGGCGTTTGGGGGAGTCGTCGTAGCGCTGGGTCAACAGGGGTTCGTAGTAGGACAGGGCCAGGTTCAGGCGGGACACCAGGGTTTGGCCCGGGTCCTTCAGGCTGGCGAGCAGCTCCGCCAAAGGCTTAAGGCCGGCCTGGGGCCGCATTTTCCCCAACGCGGCCACCGCCTTCTTCAGGTCGAAGCCTTCCTTGAGGTGCCCCTGAAACTTCTTGGCGGTCTGTTTGCCCACCCCCGGCACCAGGAGCAGCACCCGGTTCCAGCTCATGGCGTCCCGGGGATTGGCCACCACCCTTAAGTGCGCCAGGAGGTCCTTGATGTGGGCGCTCTCCATGAACTTGAAGCCCCCGAACTTCATAAAGGGGAGGTTTTGCCGCACCAGCTCGATCTCCAGGTCGAAGGAGTGGAACGCGGCCCTAAAGAGCACGGCCATCTTGTTTAAGGGAGTGCCCCGCTCGTGCAGGTCCTGGACCTGGGCCACCACCAGCCGGGACTGCTCGTTTTCGCTGGCGGGCCTAAAGAGCCGGGGCCTGAGGCCGTCCCCTTTGCGGGTAAAGAGGCACTTGGTGTATTTTTCCCGGGCCCCGGCGATGATCTCGTTGGCCAGGTCCAAAATCGGCTGGGTGGAGCGGTAGTTTTCCTCCAGCTTGATGACCTTGGCGCCCGGGAACAGCGCGGGGAAATCCATGATGTTCCGGAAATTGGCCCCCCGGAAGGAATAGATGGACTGGGAGTCGTCCCCCACGGCCATGACGTTGTCGTGGGTAAAGGCCAACAGGCGCACCAGCTCCGCCTGCAACCTGTTGGTATCCTGGTATTCGTCCACCATCAGGTAGCGGAAGCGCTCCGACAACTGGCGGCGCACCTCTTCCTGCTCCGTTAACAGACGCCTGCCCTCCAGGAGCAGGTCATCATAATCCAGGAGCGCGTGGCGCTTCTTCTCCTCATAATAGGCCAGGCCGATTTCCAGGAGGTGGGACCGGTGCGCCACAAACTGGGGATACTCCCGGTAGAGCAGGTCTTCCAGGGAGATATTCTTGTTCACCGTCGCCCCCAAAATCTCCGCCAGGGTCTCCTTCCGGGGAAAGGGGCCGTCCAGGTTCTTGAAGCCCAGACGCTCCTTGAGCATGGCCAGAAGGTCCCCCTGGTCGGCCCGGTCCATGACCGTGAAGCCCTCCGGGTAGCCCAGGCGCTCCCCGTAACGGCGCAGCCACTGGTAACAGACGCCGTGGAAGGTGCCCCCCATCACCTGGCCCAGGGGCTGGTGGATGAGATGGGCCGCCCGGGAGAGCATCTCCTGGGCCGACTTGCGGGTGAAGGTGAGGAGCAGGATGGAGCCGGGGTCCACCCCCTGCTCCACCAGGTAGGCCAGGCGGTAGACCAAAGTGCGGGTCTTGCCGCTGCCCGCGCCGGCAATGACCAACACCGGGCCGTCCAGAGCGGTCACCGCCTCGTGCTGCGCAGGATTGAGCTCGTTTTGGTAATCAATGCGGGGGGCAATCCCGGCTTTGTGTAACATGTGGGGCATGGACTTTTTGCTCCGAAAAGATTGCCTCACGCCAAGACGCAAAGTAAGACGCAAAAGCGGTAGCACAGGCTTTCCAGCCTGTGCGGGTTAACGAGGCGGGCGGGGACGCCCGCCCTAAGCTTTAACTCGTTCCCAAGCTGATCCTGACCCGTTTTTTATCTCGTTTCCAAGATGCGCTTGGAAACGAAAGTTATCCGTCCAAGCTTTGCTTGGACACCTCTGAATTAAGAGGAATCAGGCTGTCATGAAGAAACGGTGGCAAAGCCGAGCTTGGAACGCAGTGAAAAATCTACTTTTTGAAATAATCCACCACAGCTCCGGCCAGAGCCGGAATGGTGTAATCCTCAGGCTGTATTTGCGGGGGAACCCCGTATTCCTGGAGGGTGGCCCCGGTAATCGGCCCGATGGCGGCCACCACCGCGTTTTTCGCCAGGGATTGAAAGCGCTCCTGCCCCACCAGGGCCACAAAATTATGCACCGTGGCCGAGCTGGTGAAGGTGAGGATATCAACCTCGCCTTCCGTAAACGCCGCTTCAGCTTCCGGGGGAATCCCGCCGGGGCGCCGGGCCTGGTAGACCGGGGTCACGTCCACCTGGACCCCCAGGCGCGCCAACCCTTGAGGCAGCACCTGACGGGCCACCTGGGCCCGGGCCAGGAGCATCTTGTCGCCGGGGGAGACCTGGGGGGACAGGGCTGCCAGCAGGTCTTCCGCCTTGAATTGGGCCGGCACCACGTCCGCCTTCAGTCCCCAGGCTTCCAAAGCCTGGGCCGTGGCCGGACCGATGACCGCGATTTTTGTCCCCCCCAAGGAGCGCACATCTTTTCCCTGACCAAAGAGGCGCTGCATAAACGCGGCCACCCCATTGGCGCTGGTAAAGACCACCCATTTATACTGGGTAAGATTGCTTAGGGCCTGATCCAAAGGCCCCCAATCATCCGGCGGGCCGATCTCCAGGGTGGGCACCTCCAGGCAGCGGGCGCCAGCAGCGGCCAGCAAGGCCACCAAAACGCTGGCCTGCTCCCGGGTGCGGGTGACCACCGCGGTCTTGCCCCAGAGGGGCCGGGTCTCCCACCATTGCAGTTTTTCCCGCAGCCCCGCCACCTCCCCCACCACCAGGATGGCCGGGGGTTTTGTGTTGGCTTTTTGCGCGATGGCGGCGATATTGCCCAAAACTCCGGTGACCGTGCGCTGCTCCAGGGTGGTGCCTTTCTCGATCACCGCCGCGGGCGTCGCCGGATCGCGGCCCCCCTCCACCAGGCGGCGGCAGTTCTCCCCCAGGTTCTTCACCCCCATGAGAAAGACCAGGGTGCCCTGGGTCCGGGCCAGCACCTCCCAGGGGATGGCGCTGGCCTCCTTGGTGGGGTCCTCGTGGCCGGTGATGAAGGTCACCAGCGACGCCAGACCCCGGTGGGTCACCGGGATGCCTGCGTACGCGGGCACGGCCACGGCCGCGCTCACCCCGGGGACAATTTCAAAGGGCAGGCCCGCGGCCTTTAGAGCCAGGGCCTCTTCGCCCCCCCGGCCAAAGACAAAGGGGTCCCCCCCCTTGAGGCGCACCACCGTCAACCCGGCCCGGGCCTTGTCCACCAATAGCTGGTTGATGCCTTCCTGGGGCAGGGCATGGGCCCCGGCCTTTTTGCCCACGTAAATTATTTCCGCGTCCGCAGGGGCCTCTTTGAGCAGCTCCGGGCTGGCCAACTGGTCATAGACCACCACCTGGGCTTTTTGTATTACCTCCAGGCCTTTAACCGTGATCAACCCCGGGTCCCCGGGCCCCGCGCCCACCAGATAAACCATTTTTGAATACTAACATATTTTCACCACCAAGACACAAAGGACACCAAGGTTCACCAAGATAAAAAAGCCATTGTCGGGCCTTAGCCCGATAATGGCTCTCTTTGTGCTCTTTGTGTCTTGGTGGTGAATCTTCTATATATGGCAGGATTTCCGGCTTTCGATCCCTTCCACCACCCCCCGGTATTTCTCGTGGATCATCTGCCGGTCGAATTCGAACATGGCCTGGAGCATCTCCGCCTTTTCGGCGTCGCTGAGATAGGCCATGCTGGGGACGAAAAAGACCTTGTCCTCTTTGTCAATGTGCTGGGGATAAAAATCCACTAATTCCCCCAGGGTTTTGAGGATTTCCTCCAGAGCGCCCTTCTTTTGCAGCAGGTGGCCTTCCTTGGCCTTCATCAGGGCCGCGGTGGTCTTCCGGGCCCAGATATGCTCCCGGGCCAGGTCCTCCATGGCCTCCCGGTGCTCCAAAGACAGGTCCTTCTGACTCAGGGCCGCGAAGAGGATCTCCTCCTCCTTGCCGTGGTGGCAGCGGTCCGCGTAGGTGCGGAGAAAGTCCACCGCGGTGTCGATGAACACCGGGTCCACGAACGCGAACTCCGGGTCCACGTCCACATTATCTTTAATCCGCTGCAACTCCCGCTGCATCAGGGTGACCATCCGCTCGATGAGGCGATGCTCGATCATTAAAGGGCCGATGGGCTGCATATCTTCTTCCCTTGCGTCTTTGCGCCTTGGCGTCTCTGCGTGAGATAACCACCACCCAAATACGCCAGGATCGCTAATTAAATCTTCACCAACTCGTATTCCCTGCTCCCCAAACCCAGCTTCTGGGCATACTCCAACTGTATCGGCCAATCAATCTGGGGATAGATGTCCTTGAATTTGTCGCTGCCCGCGCCCCGCTTTTTCAGGGCCGAGCCCGGCAGGCCCCGGGCCTGGTTCACCAGGTCCGCGGCCGCCTGGTCGATGGCCACCGGGTCCCGGGAGGCCAGGACGCCGATGTCTCCGACGATGGGCGCGTCGTTGTGGCCGTAGCAGTCGCAGGCCGGCGACACCTGGGTGATGAAGCTCAGGAACACGGCCCGGTCTTTTTTGTTCTGCATCACCCCGTAGGCGTATTCCACCATCTTCTCCAGGAACACGGGGATGGATTCGTTCCACTGGATCTGGATGTTGGCGTAGGGGCAGACCAGGATGCACTCCCCGCAGCCCACGCATTTGGCCGGGTCGATCACCGCCTTTTCGGTCTCCGGGTTGATACTGATGGCCTCCTGGGCGCAGTGGGCCACACAGTCCCCGCAGCCGGTGCATTTTTTTTCCGTCACCTTGGGGGAGATGTTGGAGTGCTGGGCCAGCTTGCCCCGGCGGGACGCGCCCCCCATGCCCAGGTTTTTCAGCGCGCCCCCGAATCCCGCCATTTCGTGGAGTTTGAAGTGGGACAGGACCGCCATGCCGTCGGCCTCCCAGAGCCCCTCGGCCAGATAGACGTTCTGGAAATGCTTCTGGTTGATGGGCACCTCCACCTCCGCCTTGCCGGTCAAACCGTCGGCGATGACCAGGGGCGCCTTCACCACCGCGTAGGCGAAGCCGTTTTCAATGGCCGTGGTCAGGTGGCTCACCGCCTCGGAGCGGGTGCCCACGTACACGGTGTTGGCGTCGGTCAAAAAAGGCCGGCCCCCGTTCTCCCAGAGGGCGTCCACCACCCAGCGCACGAAATTGGGGCGGATGAACGCGGTGTTCCCCTTCTCCCCGAAATGGAGCTTCACGGCCATCAAGGGCCGCTTCTTTTTCCGGTGGATAATGCCTTTTACATCCACCGCGGCCAGCAACTGCTGGAATCTCTTGACATTGGGCTCCTTGACGGAGGCCCGGAGGTCCATGAAAAAGACTTGGCTGGGCATACAGTCACCTTTCAGATTTCATTCGTCCTCATTGCAGCCTTATGCCATTTATAAATATACGGAACATTCAAAATTTCTGAATGGTTTTCTACATATTCCATAAACCAATGCATTAGCCCATCCCAATCTTTCAACAAACCAGGGGGGTATAACTCCCAACCTAACTCTTTGAGCAGCCAATTTGATTTGGCATTATTTCTCAACATAGAAGTAGTAACCCAATTCCTATCTTCATCATCTCCGCCACGAGCAACTGGTATTATGTGGTCAATAGTCGGAAATAATTGCCAATATGCTAAATGACACTCTGACATTTTCCAGTTTTTTTGAAATGGAAATACTTCTGGCATCAACTTAGACAATAACCGGAGAACAGGCGGAAATATCAGTTTTTTCCCAGAATATCTATCGATAAAACCATCCCTTATAAATATTTTTGTTGATTGGTATTCAGTGTAATTTCTGATAGTTGATTTTAACGATTGATGAGGATATTCTATTTCGATTATTTTTTTAGCAATTTTTATTTTCCCTTCTCCCAGAGCGATACATGCCTTTGAGATTATCTTATGATCCATATCGATGTTCGGCATAATAGTTAATAATGGGAGTGGCCAAAAAGATTACTTCCCCCTCACTCTAACCCTCTCCCCCATCGGGGGAGAGGGAATAAAATGTAACTTCTTTAATCCTTGCAGTAGGATTTAGTAGTACCACCTGCCGGTCTCTATAGGATCAGTGGACAATACCTTCTTTACAATAATTTATACTGGTTGCCAAAAGTTTTTTCC
>JAGVAH010000094.1 GCA_020060385.1 Syntrophobacterales bacterium
CGGCCCGACGGCGGTGACGGCGGCGCCGGCGGCGACGTGATTCTGGAGGCAGCCACGGGCGCCCGCACCCTGAGCCTCTTCCGGCGCCGCAAAATCTTCCAGGGAAACACCGGCGGCCGGGGCCGCAGCCAGGACCGCCACGGCAAGAACGGCGCACCCCTGATCATCTCCGTGCCCCTGGGCACCCTCGTTTATCTTACCGACACCGGCGCCTTATGGGGGGAACTCCTCACCCCCGGGGCGCAACTGCTGGTGGCCAAAGGGGGCCGGGGGGGCAAAGGCAACGCCCATTTCGTCTCTTCCCGCCTCCGCTCTCCCCGTTTCGCCCAACCCGGGGAGGCGGGGGAGGAGCGTAAGCTGCGCCTGGAGCTGCAAATCCTGGCGGACGTGGGCCTGGTGGGCGCGCCCAATGCCGGGAAGACCTCCTTACTCAAAGCCCTCACCGCGTCCAAGGCCCGGGTGGGGGATTTCCCCTTCACTACCCTAAGTCCCCAGCTGGGGGCCCTCACCGGGGAGATCATCCAACAACCCCTTATCCTGGCGGAGATTCCCGGCCTGATCCCCGGGGCCCATCTGGGCAAGGGCCTGGGGCACCGCTTTCTGCGCCACATCAAACGCACCCGGCTGCTGGTCCTGGTCATTGATTTGAGCCAGGTCAATCCGGCAGAGCCCCTGGCTCCTTTGGAGGCCTTGGAGGTGGAGATGGACGCGTTTGACGCCGCCCTTTCCGTCCGGCCCCGCCTGGTGGTCCTCAATAAGGTGGACCTGCTGCCCCCGGTTTTTCCCCGGGAGACCGTACTCCTGGCCTATCAGGGCGCAGGACTACAGACCTTTCCCGTCTCCGCCAAGACCGGGGAAGGCATCCCCTCCCTGCGCCAGGCTTTGTGGTCCGAGGTCGCCCGGCTGGAGCCGCCGCCTGCGGCGGAGGAATCTCCTCCTCCCTTCTGATAAAGCCGCAACCAAACGATATAAGATTGGAGGGGCGCACCCGCGTGTGCGCTCTTTCCGGAGTGGGCACCTGGGTCCGCCCCCCTGAAGGCTGCGGCCAGAGAAAATCTCCCCGGCCCATGGGCTAACCCTGAAAATTTCCTACCAAAAATTTGCGGATGCAGGCATACTAGAGGTGTATGGCAAATTGACGTGGCGCTGGATAGGCAATTCTTTTACCCCCCTTTTCTAAAGGGGGGTAAGGAGGGATTTTATAAGCCTCCGAAATCCCCCTAAATCCCCCTTTTTCAAAGGGGGACTTATCCGCCCCAATCCAGCACTGCGGACCTGATTTCAGGTTCAATTAATTATGAAACTTTGCATATTGCAATTATGAAGGCGACACGCCAAAAATATCTTGCCACGGCCAAACGGGTGGTCCTCAAGGTGGGGAGCGCGGTGCTCACCGCCGCGGAGGGCCTCAATCAGCCCCTGATCCAGCGGCTGGTGGGGGAGATCGCGGCCTTAAGGGACAAGCGCCAGTTCATCCTGGTCTCTTCCGGGGCCATTGCCGCGGGCCTGCGCAAATTAGGGATGAAAGAGCGCCCCAGCGGCATGCCCCAGCAGCAGGCGGTGGCCGCCGCGGGCCAAAGCATTCTCATGTACACCTACGAGGAGGCCTTCGCCGCCCACGGCCTGAAGGTGGCCCAGATTCTCTTGACCCACGAGGACCTGGAGTCCCGTAAACGCTTTTTAAACGCCCGCAACACCCTGGGCAACCTGGTGGAGTGGGGCGTAGTGCCCATTATCAACGAAAACGACACGGTGGCCACCGATGAGCTCAAATTCGGGGACAACGACAACCTGGCCGCGCTCATCTGCAACCTGGTGGACGCGGACCTGCTGTTGATCTTGACCGACATCGACGGCCTCTATGACCGGGACCCCCGCCAGGACCCGGAGGCCCGGCGCATTCCCCTGGTCAAGACCGACGACCCCCTGCTGCAGAAAGCCCCGGGCCGCCGGGCCGGGGTCCTGGGCCGGGGGGGCATGGTCACCAAGATGCAGGCGGTGAAAAAGGCCGCGGCCGCAGGCATAGCCACCGTCATCGCCAACGGCTTAACCCCCGGCATCCTGGACGCGGTCTTTAAAGCCCGGGAGGTGGGCACTTTCTTTGTGCCCCAGGCCCAGAAGCTGAAAAGCCGCCAGTACTGGCTGGCTTACAACGTCACCCCCCAGGGGGCCATCCTGGTGGATGCGGGAGCCCGGCAGGCCCTGGTGCGCCACCACAAAAGCCTGCTGCCCGCGGGCATCGTCGAGGTCTTCGGGGGTTTCCGCAAGGGCGCGCCCGTGCACCTGGTGGACCCGGAAGGCAAACCCTTCGCCATGGGCCTCAGCAACTACTCGGCCCGGGACATCAACCGCATCAAAGGCCGCCAATCCCAGGAGATCGCTCAATCCCTGGGCCACAAGGACTACGACGAAGTCATCCACCGGGATAACCTGGTCATCTTCCCGGAGATTTGAGGCGGGGGAGGGACGGGAGGCATATTTGGGGAAGGGGCCTAAGGGCCGGTAGCACAGGCGCCTCGCCTGTGCCCCTGTTGGTACCCGCAGGCTTTAGCCTGTGAATCTGTAGGGTGGGCACGGCCCACCAGAAATTATGCCGCCATGATGCGGCGCGTCATGCCCATTCGGAGGATAACCCATGCCCAGCCGCGCCCGTGATTGGTTCAACCAGGCGGTAAGGGACCTGGAGCAGGCGAAAGACTCCCAGCAAGCCGGACGCCACGAATGGGCCTGCTTCGCGGCCCAGCAAGCCGCGGAGAAAGCCGTTAAGGCCCTGCATCTGCACCTGGGCCAGGAGGCCTGGGGCCATGTTATTGCCCGGCTGCTGCAAGAATTGCCGGAGACAGTGCAATTACCTGTAGATTTGCTGGAAAAAGCCCGGGTATTGGACAATTTCTATATTCCGGCCCGGTATCCCAACAGCCATCCCCAGGGGGCGCCCTTTGAACATTACGGCCCCTTGCAAAGCCAGGCGGCCATCAATTATGCCAGTGAGATCATTGACTTCGCCGGTGCTCAAATGGCCTGAGACGCAAAAGGTAAGGCAGGCCCTGCAGCATTGGCTGGAAGACCTGGTCAAGACCCGCTCTGACATAATCCGGATCGGCTATTTCGGCTCCTTCGCCAGGGGGAATTGGGGCGTGGGCAGCGATCTGGACCTGGTGATCATTCTGGACCGTATTGATATATCCTTTGAAATGCGCGCCAGCCAATTCGATACTTTGGAACTCCCAGTTCCCGTGGACATCCTGGTTTATACCCTGGAAGAATGGGAAATGAACCGGACAAAAAAATTCTTTCAGACTTTGGAAAATGAAGCTGTTTGGGTGTATCGACGGCCTTAAGAAAATCGACAATTAAAATCTGGTTAATAATATGAACCTGGACGAAGCCGTATTACTGGAAAAATTCAGCAGCCGCATAGAGGCGGAAATGGCCGCGGGGCTACTGGAATCCGAAGGCATCGAGACCCTGATCCTGGCCGATGACGCGGGGGGCACTTACCCCATGCTCCAGTTCATCAGGGGGGTGCGCCTGATGGTGGCCCCGGAGGACGAAGCCGAAGCCCGGGAGATCTTGAAGGCCATGGAGTCCGGGGAAGTTGCCGACACGGAGTGGCAGGCCCCGCAACCATCGAATATTATCTTCATGCCTAATAAAGCTGGGGAGCAAGGAATGGATATACCGCAAGTCATTCGCCAGATGGCCCGGGACGCCAAAGACGCGGCCCGCAAATTGGGCGCCCTCCCCCGGGGGGTCAAAGACCGGGTGATCATCCGGGTGGCGGACCTTTTGCAAGAGCAGCAGGCCCACATCCAGGAGGAAAACCGCCGGGACGTGGCCGCGGCTCTGGAACAGGGCCTGCCCGCGGCCTTCATCGACCGCCTCACCCTGTCCGACAAGGTCATGGACTCCATGATCAAGGGGCTCCAGGAAGTGGCGGCCCTGCCCGACCCGGTGGGGGAGGTCACCCGCATGTGGGTCAGGCCCAACGGCCTGCTGGTGGGCCGCCAGCGCATCCCCCTGGGAGTCATCGGCTTCATCTACGAGTCCCGGCCCAATGTCACCGTGGACGCCGCGGCCCTCTGTTTTAAAAGCGGCAACGCCGTGATCCTCAAAGGGGGCAAAGAGGCCCTCCACTCCAACCTGGCCCTGGCCGCTCTCATGCGGCAGGCCCTGGAGGAGGCGGAAGTGCCCGGGGCCGCGGTCCAGGTCATTCCCAGCGTGGCCCGGGAGGCCACCCTGGAATTGCTGAAGCAGGACGAACTGGTGGACCTCATCATCCCCCGGGGGGGCGAGGGCCTGATCCGCTTTGTGGCCGAGCACTCCCGCATCCCGGTGCTCAAGCACTATAAAGGGGTGTGCCATATCTATGTGGACCAGGGCGCGGACCTGGACCTGGCGGAGAACGTCTGCTTCAACGCCAAGGTGCAGCGCCCCGGGGTGTGCAACGCCATGGAGACCATGCTGGTGAACGAGGCCGTGGCCCCGGAGTTTATCCCCCGCATGTTTAAGCGCTTCCGGGAGGCCGGGGTGGAGCTCCGGGGCTGCCCCCGCACCCGGGAGATCGACCCGGACACGGTCCCGGCCCGGGAGGACGATTGGGGCGCGGAGTTCCTGGACCTGATCCTGGCGGTGAAGGTGGTCCCGGACCTGGACGCCGCCCTGGCCCACATCGCCCGCTACAGCTCCAACCACACGGAGGCCATCATTACCCGGGATTACAACCGCTCCGAGCGGTTCCTCAAGGAGGTGGACTCCTCGGTGGTCCTGGTGAACGCCTCCACCCGTTTTAACGACGGCGGCGAACTGGGGCTGGGCGCGGAAATCGGCATCAATACCTCCAAGCTCCACGCCTTCGGACCCATGGGCCTGGAGGAACTGACCACCACCAAGTTCATTGTTTATGGCAATGGGCAAATTCGGGGGTAAGGATCAGGGCGAAAAGGTTAAAAGGGAAAAAGGGGAAAAGGGGAAAGACTTGACAGATCATGCCATTCCTCCTTTTTCCCCTTTAACCTTTTCCCCTTTTCCCCCCTCTTATGGGATATGTCTTTGACCGCCAACCGCTCCAAACGCCTGGGCCTTTTCGGGGGCACTTTCAACCCCATCCATTACGGCCATCTGCGCACCGCAGAAGAGGTGGTGGAGGCCCTGGGCCTGGCGCGCCTCTGGTTCATCCCCGCGGCCCTGCCGCCCCACAAGATGGGCCCACATATCACCTCCTTTGAGATGCGCCTGGAGATGACCCGGCTGGCGGTGGGGAAGCATCCCCGCATTACTGTCTCCGATATCGAGGGCCGCCGCGCCGGAAAATCCTACTCCATCGAGACCCTGCGCCAGGTGCGGCTGGAGATGGGCCAGGACTGGGAGCTTTATTTCATCCTGGGTTTGGACGCCATCCTGGAGATCACCACCTGGAAGGATTATGCCGAGCTTTTCACCCTCTGCAACTTCGTGGTGCTGGACCGGCCGGGATATGACCGCAGCCAGTTGGAGGCGGTGCTGCGCCGGGAGGTTGACCCCCGATGCCGGCCTCTGCCGGGCGGCACCGGTTTCCAACATGCCTCTGGGTACAAAATCTTTCTCATGTCCACCACTTTAATGGATATTTCCGCCACTCGCATCCGCCGCCTGGTGGGCGAGGGACGCTCCATCCGTTATCTCTTGCCGGAGAAGGTGAGAAGATATATAATTACGAATAAATTATATCAGTAAGGGAGGCCCCATCACGACGGTCGCCAAGAAACCCCTGACTCCCGAAGACCTGTTGGCGCTGGCGCTCAAGACTATTGACGCGGTCAAGGGCCTGGAGCCGGTGGTCCTGGAGGTGAAGGGGTTATGTTTTTTTGCCGATTATTTCCTGATCTGTTCCGGGACTTCCAAGCGGCATGTAGTGGCTCTGGCGCAGCGGCTGGAAGAAGCCTTGGGGCAAGCCGGGGTCAAACCCCTGGGAGTGGAAGGTGTCCAGGAGGGCCTCTGGGTCCTGATGGATTATAATGATGTGGTGATTCACATCTTTTCCCAGGAACTTCGCCAATTCTATGATTTGGAGGGTCTCTGGGGCGATGCGCCCAAGACCGAAGTGACGCCGGCTCCTGCGGCAATGGCTCTCAACGGCTCCGGGGAGGGACAGGTGAAGAAACCGGAGTTTGAGTCCGGGTCCTCCTCATGAGTAGATTTTCTGTTTCCTGCCGGAAACCCGCAGTAATCTTGTTATTGGCCGCGACCCTCCTTGTGGCCCAAACCAGGGTAACCTGGGCGTTCTTGGATCAATTTAAGGGTCTCACCGTTGAGAGAGAGAAACAAATCGGCGAGCAGTTTCTCCTGGAGCTGCAGCAACAAGTTCCCATCATTGAAGATCCCTTCGTCACTTACTATATAAACCGGTTGGGACAAAAACTGGTGGCCCAGATAGGGCCCCAGCCTTTTCATTATCGATTTTTCATCATCCAAGATCCCTCCATGAATGCCTTTGCCGTGCCGGGGGGTTACATCTTTCTGTATACCGGCATGATTATGCTGGCTGACCGGGAGGGTGAACTGGCCGGGGTGGTGGCCCACGAAATTTCCCACATCTATTGCCGGCACATGGCCAGGATGATGGAGAAATCCAGGGCGGTCACCGTCGCTTCCCTGGTGGGGGCCATGGCCTCCATCTTTCTGGGGGGAGCTTTGGCGCAGCCCCTGCTCCTGGGGACCATGGCCGGGGGGCAAAGCGCCATGCTGGCATACAGCCGGGACTTTGAAGCCGAAGCGGACGCCGTGGGTTTCAAATGGATGCTCAAAGCCGGCTATAACCCCCGGGACATGGTGAGCATGTTTAACAAGATGAATAAACAGCGGTGGTTCGAGGGCGGGAAGACCCCTCTCTATCTCCGCACTCACCCCTTCACCGACGATCGCCTTGTGGAACTGGCCCACCAACTGTCCGTCCATCGACAGGATTTGCCCCGGGAAAAAGATAATCCCGATTTCCAATATTTCACTGTCAAGTTGGATTCTCTCTGCGGCAACCCTAATCAACTCTTACGGCGGATGACCCAAGACGCCTTGCGGGAGCCCCAAAACCCGGTCTACGCCTATGGCAAGGCCCTGGCCTTGGCCAAGCTGGAGCGGGGGGATGAGGCCCTGGCGGCTTTCCGACAGGCTGAAAAACTGGCCCCCCACAACGATCTCATCCAGAGGGATATGGCAGTCTACTACTTCCAGCGCAACCGCTACCTGGAAGCCCAGAAACTCCTGGAGAACCTGGCGCGGCGGCGTCCCATGGACGGAGTGGTCTTGTATTACCTGGGGCGTATTTATCAGGAGCGTCGCCAGTATGATCAGGCCCTGCCCCTGCTGGAGAAGGTGCAAAAGCTCAACCCCACCTTCAGCGAGGTCTATTACAGCCTGGGGACCATTTATGGTGAAAAGGGGCAATTGGGACTGGCCCACTATTACCTGGGCTGCCACAGCCTGCGGGTGAAGGCCTTGCCCACGGCCATGTTCCATTTCCAAAAGGCCTTAAAGGGTCTGAGCCCCGCGGATCCCCGCTACGCCGAAGCAAGAGAGCAGGTTTCCCGGATGCAGAAAATGAAAGTCCGGGTGCGCAACTAAGGCCACTGATAAGAGGGGGTGAGGGGACTGGGCGGGTCCGAGGTCCGCTCCCAAGGTCTTCAGTCCCTGCCCCCATTTCCTGCAAAGAAGCCCATGCCCATCTATGAGTATCGCTGCCAGGACTGCCGCCGCATCTCCAGCTTCTTAATCCTGAACCTCAAGGAGCCGTTCGCTCCCGCTTGCCGCAAATGCGGCAGCCAGGCCCTGGAGCGCATCCTTTCCCGGGTGCATGTTCACCAGTCCGAGGAAACGCGCCTGGAGCGCCTGGCTGATCCTTCCCGATGGTCGGGACTGGATGAGAATGACCCCCAAAGCGTGGCCCGCATGCTGAAAAAGATGGGCCAGGAGATGGGGGAGGACTTTCCCGGGGAAGTGGAGCAGATGGTGGAAGAGGCCATGGAGGGTGGGGCAGGGGAGGGCGAGGAGACCGGTCCCCCATGACATGCTGGCCACGTTTGAGGCCACCGGGGGCCTCCTGCCCGGAGGTTTTCTTCTTGACTGCCCTATTCTGAACGCCGCTTCGGCTTATTGCCGCCTGCTTTCTGGTTTTTCCGGGCCAACTTGGCATCTTCCCGGCCATTGGCGGCAGTCTCCCGCAGGATCTCGTAGAAGGTGCCCTTCTTGTCTTTGCCCTGCTTCAGGGTCACCTTTTCGCCTTTTTTCTGGAGTTCCGCCATCCTGGCCTTGGCAGCCTTCAAATCCCGGAATTGACCCACCCGCACCTTTTTGGGGGAAGTCTTGTGGGTTGCGGCCAGGTGCTTATCTTTGTGCTTGGAGGCCGAGCGCGGGGGTTTGGCGGGGGTGGTATCCCGGCTGTTCTGGAACTTCAGCATGGAGGCCACTTCCTGGCGGAGCCGCCGCAATTCTTCATCCTTGGCCCGGTGATCATAGGGGGAAGATTTCTTTTTGCCC
>JAGVAH010000127.1 GCA_020060385.1 Syntrophobacterales bacterium
CCCCCCCCTCACCCTAACCCTCTCCCCCCGCTGGGGGGAGAGGGGATAAGAGGAAAGAACTTTTGGCAAATGCTATAAATTAATTCAAGACCACCATGAGTTGGCTAAAAGTACTATAAGCATCTATCCCTTAAGGGCAATGCTCGGAGCCACGTTTTCTTTGGTTGGGCAGAGCCCAGGGGCCGGTGGCTTAGTCTTTCCAGTCTGCGGCCGATTCCTGGCGCCCCCAAGAACAATCGCGAATCCGCCAATAGGGTTTGCATTCCTGTAGGGGGTGCTATAATGAAATTCAACCTGCCATGACCCTTCTCCGGATACGAAGTGCGGTCCCTTCCTACGGCACCCTCCTGGCCATCTGCTGCAGCATCGCCTTGGCCAGCTACGTGGGCTCCTACATGCGCATCCCGGTGGTGCCGCTGTTCGCTACCTCCCTGGGGGCCAGCGCCTGGGAGGTGGGCCTGATCAACGCCGCTTTTCTGCTCATGTCCGGGGCCCTCTCCTTTCCCCTGGGGATCCTCTCCGACCGCTGGGGCCGGAAGCTGCTCATTGTCTCGGGGTTGGCCATCTCCGCAGCCACTTCCTTTCTTCTCTGTGTAGGTTCCACCCCTGGGCAATTGATCGCCATTTATGTACTATTCGGCACCGGCCTGGCGGCCATCGGGCCCACCCTGATGTCCTACGTGGCGGATATCTCCCCGGCCACCCACCTGGGGCGCTCCTACGGCTGGTACACCACCGCCATCTACAGCGGCATGAGCCTGGGCCCGGCCCTGGGTGGCTTTGTGGCCCAATGGCTGGGCTTTCGCCCCCTTTTTCTCATTGCCGGTTTATTTGTCTTTCTCATTATGGGGGCTGCCGTCATTTTCCTGCCGGGCCAGGTCCCCCATCTGCACCAACGTTCCGCCAACCCGCAGCCACCCCGAATTACGGGAGACCTCCTCCGGAACCGCGCCCTTTTGGCCTGCTGGCTGTTGACCCTGGGAAGCTGCTTCGGCCAGGGCATGTTCGTCACCTTCTCCCCCCTTCTCACCCATGATCAGGGCCTGAGCATGGGGCAGATCGGCCTGGTGTTCACCGCCCAGGCGGTTTTTAACGCCCTGTCCCGTCTGCCCTGCGGCCGTCTCAGCGACCGGGTCAAGAGCCGGGGCAAGCTGGCCGCGCTGGGCTTTATCCTCTTCAGCCTCTCCCTGGCGGTCTTCGGCTTCTGCCGTAATCTGTCCCAATTCCTCCTGGCCGCAGTGGCCCTGGGGGTGACCATGGGCCTGTCCTTCACGCCCCTGGGGGCCCTGATCGCCGAGGTGGCCCCCCCTGAGGGCCGGGGCCTGGCCATGGGGGGCTATAACACCAGTATCTATCTGGGCATGATGCTCAGTTCCGCGTGCATGGGCGGAGTGATTGGCTGGGCGGGCTATGAACTCAGTTTTCTCCTCACCGGGGTCCTGGTCCTCCTGGTTACGGGCATCTTTTATCTAATGATCAAAGACTCTCCCGGCCGTCAAACTTAGGGCTGCACAAAGCCTATGCAACACCTATTCTGAGGCCACAGACAGGTGATCAACGGGCCAAAGGATGGCAGGAGGATGCTTGATCCCCCTTTCTAAGAGGGAATTAGGAGGATTATCAAAAGGTTATATAATCCCCTTCTGCCCCCTTTAGAAAAGGGGGGGGTGATCCTTTTGCCAATAAGACCCTCCTTTTTTGAGCCAAACCGACCTTAAAAGTCGATTTGGCAATGACTTCTAGGCTATTCCCCCCTGCCTCCATCTGGCTGTTCCTCAAATTGAATAGGGCCCCCCCAGGGAAATTCCACCTTCGTGGGAAGCCATACTCACTGGCCCTCAAAATTAGCGCCTGATTTAGTAATTTTTGGATAAGGCCATGACCGCGGAAGGAGAGGGATGGAGCGAGGAATAAAAACCTGGTCCAAGTCCATTTAACAGATGTTAAGTTAACGTAAATATATACGTTAACCATTCTTATCAGGGTGGACGGCAAAGGCCCTATCCTGCCCCAGGCGGGATGGGGGAGGGGAATAAATAAAAAATTAGTTCGCCAGAAATTTCTCTAATAAAACCTTGACAATTATGGTAGATTTTTTATATAAAAATAAGATTTGATGGATTCTTAAAAAGGCAGGGGGATTACGGCCATGCACTGCGCAAGCGTAAAACCGGGTGTGGATTGCGTTTTCATGAACAAGAAAGGCTGTTCGTTCAACGGCGGCAAGTGCCGCACCATCGTGGAATCCTGTGAGGGTTGCGATCGCGTCCTGATTTGGGAGGAGGCCAGCTACTGCGGTTCCTTCCCCGATCCCGCGGCCAAATGGCGCCAGGGACATTGCAATCTGGCCACGCACGTGAAGAAGGAAAAGAAGGACAACGGCAACGGCAAGATCAACCCGCTCAAGGCTTCCAAACGCAAAGCCGCCGGCCGCTAAAGAATAGCGGCGGAAAACGGACAGCGCGGCCCCCAGATGGCAGGCCGCGCTTTTTTTTCGCTATTCGCTATTCGCTATTCCCTTTTCGTTTATTTCCCCAGTTTCTCCAAGGCCTCCTTGATCCTGGTCAAGCCCGTGGCGATGCGCTCCCGGGAGGTGGCATAGGAAAACCGGAGGCAGTTGTCCTCCCCAAATTCGTTCCCAGGCACCGCGGCCAGCCTGGCTTCCGTCAGCAGGTAATCCGCCAAAGCCTGGGAAGGGGACTGCCCGGCCCCGGGCTTTAACCGGTCATAATAAGCCGAAAAATTCGGAAACAGGTAAAAGGCCCCCCCGGGCTTGGGACAGGTGACCCCGGGAATCTCCAGGGACCGGCGCAGGATATCGTCCCGGCGCCAGGCGAATTCCTTAACCATGGCAGCCACTGCTTCCTGGGGGCCGCTCAAGGCCTCGGCCGCGGCCTTCTGGGAGATGGAGGTGGGGTTGGAAGTGGATTGGCTCTGGAGATTGGTGGCCGCGGCAATGCCTTCCTGGGGGCCGGCCAGGTAGCCGATGCGCCAGCCGGTCATGGCGTAGGTCTTGGACACCCCGTTGAGGATGAAGGTCCGGGCCTTCAGCTCCGGAGAGAGCATAGCGATATTGACGAACTTTTCCCCGTCGAAGAGGATCTTGTCATAGATATCGTCGGAGACCACGTAGAGCCCCTTCTCCAGGACCACTTCCCCCAGGGCCTCCAGTTCCTTCCGGGTATAGACCATGCCCGTGGGGTTGGAGGGGCTGTTCAGGACCAGGGCCTTGGTCTTGGGGGTGAGGCTCTGCCTAAGTTCCAGGGCCGTGAGTTTGAAGCCGTTTTCCTGGCGGGTGGGCACCACCACCGGGGTGGCGTCCGCCAGCATGACCATGGGGGGATAGGAGACCCAAAAGGGCGCGGGGATGATGACCTCATCCCCGGCCTCGAAGAGCACCTGGAAGAGATTGTAGAGGCCGTGCTTCCCCCCGCAGGAGACCAGGATCTCCCCTGGTTTATAGGCCAGGCCGTAGTCTTCCTGAAAACGGCGGATAATGGCTTCCTTGAGCTCCGGGGTGCCTCCCACCGGGGTGTAGCGGGTATGGCCCTCCCGAATGGCCTTAATCCCTGCTTCCCGGATATTGTCCGGGGTTTCGAAATCCGGCTCCCCCACTCCAAAATTGACGATATCCACTCCCTGGGCCTTCAATTGGTTGGCCTTGGCGTTCAGGGCCAGGGTGGCCGAGGGCGGAATCTGGCGAATGCGGCGGGCTAATTCCAACTTTTGAGTACTCCTTTTTGATTAAATGGGATGGTGGGAGAGGGCCAGAGCCCCAAGGGCGAAAAGGGAAAACGGGGAAAAGTTAAAGGGGGAAAGAGAATATAGGTTTCTTCCTTCCCTTTTCCCCTTTTCCCCTTTTACCCCAGTTAAGTATCACCCTGCCCCAGAATCACCTCAGCGGCTTGACCACCATAGGTTTGATAATTACCCAAGATTATGATAATTGTCAACAGCGGGAGGAGCGGGGTTGAAGAGAGTCGCCATTATCAGCAAAAAGGCCCAGCCCGACGCCTGGCACGCGGGCCGGAATTTGGCGGAGTGGTTTCAGGCCCAAGGCCTGGAAGCCTTCCACGTGATGAACGAGCCGGACTCCCTGGAGTTGCCCCTGCCCCCGGGAATGGATTTCTTCGTGGTCATGGGCGGGGACGGCACCCTTCTGAGCGTGGCCCGGCGCTACGCCCAGCAGGGCATCCCCATCCTGGGGGTGAACGTGGGGGGCCTGGGATTTCTCACCGAGGTCTCCCTGGGCGAGCTCTATCCGGCCATGGAGCAGGTCCTGGCCGGGCAGTTTGAGGTGGAAGAGCGGATGATCCTGCACTCTGCCATCTACCGCCAGGGCCAGCTCTTTTGGGGGGAAAACGTACTCAATGACGCGGTGATCAACAAGGGGGCCCTGGCCCGCATCGTCGAACTCACCACCTGGATCGACGGGGAATACCTCACCACCTACCGGGCCGACGGCCTCATCCTCTCCACCCCCACCGGCTCCACGGCCTACACCATGTCCGCGGGGGGACCCATTGTCTATCCCACCCTGCGCCACGTCATCCTGCTGCCCATCTGTCCCCACACCCTGAGCAACCGGCCCATCATCCTGCCGGAGACGGTGACCGTGGCCGTGACCCTGGACAAAAAGGCCGAGGACGTCTACCTGACCCTGGACGGCCAGGTGGGGCAGGCCCTACAGGCCGGGGACCGGGTGGAGGTGAAATGCGCGCCCCACCACCTGAAGCTCATCAAATCCCCCCGGCGCAGCCACTTTGAGATTTTGAGGGCCAAACTGGGGTGGGGGGAAGTCCGGGCCCCCAATGTCTTTGCCAACAAAGAACCGGCATGAAAAACTTTCACCACAGAGAAACAGAGAACACAGAGAATCACAGAGTAGGAAACATCTTTATATTTTTTCTCTGTGTATCTCTGTGTCCTCTGTGACTCTGTGGTAAATCTTTTATGACTAAACCTATCCAGGAATTCCCCATCCGCCGCTACCGCCAGGGCCAAGTGACCGCATTCACCGACCGGGTGGCCGTGGAGGAGCCCCTGGAGATCCGCCTGGCCGGAGAGCCCTTCCAACTGCTCATGCGCCTGCCGGGGCTGGAAAAGGAACTGGCCGTGGGTTTTTTATTCACCGAAGGCATCATCCGCAACCTGGCGGATGTCACCACCCTCCACTTCTGCGGCACGGCCACCGACCCCCTCTTGCCCCCCAACGTGGTGGACGTCATTCTCACCCCGGAGGCCCAGGCCCGCACCGGCAGGCGGCACCTGCAGGTGGCCTATTCCAGTTGCAGCCTCTGCGCCAAGGAGGCGGTGGCGGAGATCAGCCGGGACCTGTCGCCGGTAAGCAGCGATCTGCGCCTCGCCCCCCCTACCCTCTTGGCCCTGATGGCGCGGCTGGCCGACAACCAGAGCGTTTTTAAGGAAACCGGCGGCACCCACGCCGTAGCCCTGTCTTCGCCGGATGGCCAGGTCTTCATCCTGGCGGAAGACATCGGCCGCCACAACGCCATGGATAAGGTCATCGGCCGGGCCTTGATGGAACGCCGGGATTTGACCCGCATGGTGGCCCTGTTAAGCGGCCGCATCAGCTTCGAGATGGCCCTGAAGGCCGTACGGGCCGGCATCCCCATCCTGGCTGCGGTCTCCGCGCCCACCTCCATGGCCCTGACCCTGGCCCAGGAACTGGGCCTCACCCTGGCGGGCTTCGTCCGGGGAGACAAAATGAACGTGTACACCCATCCGGAAAGGATTAGAGATTAAATAATTTTCACCACAGAGACACAGAGGACACAGAGGTACACAGAGAATATTTTTGGGCCTTGGGTAAAACCCAAGGCCCAAATTGTTTCCTCTGTGACTCTCTGTGCTCTTTGTGTCTCTGTGGTTAATCTTTTCTTTTAGGCAGGCTGCTGAATGGCCGATAACTGCCAGGGGTTGTTGCCCACCTGGCGGGTGAAGGTCCAGTATTCCTCGAATTTCACCGGGTCGGTCTTGCTGCCGGCGAGCAACTGGCCGGAGGTTTCGTCCACGGTGTAGTCCAACAGGTTGGCGTAAACCCGGACGGTGATGTAGTCCTGGCCCGATTCCTGCCAGGCTTCGGTGATGTCCACGGACCTGACCGCGATGTTTTCCAGGCGGTTGATCTGGTGGTCGGCCTTCATCCTATCCGCGTCCCCCTGGAGGAGCTGATGCATTTCCCCGGTGAGGAGATTCCGCACTGTGGACATATCCCGGTTGGCATAGGCGCCCTGAATCTTGAAAAAGGTGTCCATGCACTGGTCCTGGAACCGGACTTCGTCGAAACTGGGGTCCATCTGCCGGATATAGCCCAGGCCCTGCTCCAGGTCCCAGTCCCCCTGATCCTGTATCTGCTGCTGGGGAGTGTCATAGACCGGGGGGTAAGTGTGCTGGTAAGGCATCTGCACGGTCTGGGAGGCGCTCTGGTAAGGCCCCTCAGCCGCGGCCTCCGTCCGTTTCTTCTTGATGTACCAATAGACCAGGTAGGCGATGCCGGCCAGAATCAGGATATCAAAGAGGCCGATGCCCCCCCCGCCGCCGCCCATGCCCGCAGAAGCCCCGCGACTACCGAACAGACTCCCGAAGAGGAGTCCGCCGGCCAGACCGCCCAGCATGCCGCCGCCGAAACTCCGCCAGAAGGAGCTGGGTTGGGAGGGGGGAGGAGTCATCCCTGGGCGAGGAGTGGTGGCCCCCGGAGAAGGTTGGGTCGGCCTGGAGGTGCTGGGGGGGGTGTAAGCCCTGGGGGGAGAAGCGGACCTGGAGCCCCGGCTGCCCATGGAGGAGCGGCTGCCTCCGGCCCGGGCCCAGGCGTTGTCAACGTGGAAGGCCCAGGCGCATAAAATTACCAGGCTCGCCAGGATTAGCGCGCCTTTGATCCATTTGCTTATGTACATGCGTACCTCCGTTGTTTTCTGGTTGGATACTTTTGATCTAATTATACAGAAGGCCGAAACCCGGGGCTAACCAAAAAACGTTTCCCCAGGTTAGGGGCCAGGGATTTTTCCCCGCTTAGCCGGTTCAGAAGACCACCCCATGAAAGCGCAGCAAGCAATAAACAATGACGGCCACCGACCAATAGACCCAAATGCCCCAATAATAGGTATAAAACGCCAGGGTGCCGCATTTAGGCAAGACATATTCCCGGTCAACAAACCAAAGGACAATACTGATATAGATAGCTATGGCTGCCACGGCCATCCATAACAAATATCCCCACGCCCGGCCCAGCAATACTCCCAGACTGCCGATTATCAGCGGGGGAAACTGCATTATCAGGTCAGCCCAGCCGGTGCCATAACAGAAAAGGAAATGGGTTCGATCGTGATAATCTTCTCCTTTTCCTATTAAGAGATCTTTGACTTTTTGACTATGGGGATTTCTTACTGCAAGTATCTGCATATACAACGGAAAAGCATAAATAATGATGCCGATAATGACTAAAATCCAGGTTAATTTTGTGGGCTCCAGCATATCTGCAACTTCTCCCCCTGCGACCTTATCTCTGCAACCAGGAGGCGGCGGTTATTTCTCTTGGGGCGTCACCCCCATCTTCTCCAACTCCTGGCAGCATAAGGGGGACTCCAGGCGGCAGCCTTTCTGAAAATCGGCCGCGGCCTTGTCCTTTTGGTGCAAGTGATAGAGGTAGATTTCTCCCCGGCAGAAATAAAACAACCCCCGGTCCGGGGCCAGCTCGATGGCCCTGCTTAAATCGGCCACCGCCTCCGGGTACTGGCCCATGCAAAACTTGACCATGCCCCGTTTCTGGAAAAGCCAGGGGTCCCGGGGAGCCAGGGCCGCGGCCCGGTCCAGGTCTTTCAGGGCGTCGTCGAAGCGACCTTCCTGGGATAGATTTTCCCCCCGCTCCTTCAGGGCCTCCACGTTTTTGGGGTCCTTTTTCAGGATTTGGGAGAAGACAGCGATGGCCTCTGCCCGCCGTTCCAACCCGGAGAGGATATTTCCCTGGGTCATCAGCAGGCTGATATCCTGGGGATGGGCCGCCAGGGCCTTATTGATTTCCTCCAGGGCCTCGGTCTTGCGGCCCAGGTCGTTTAAGGCTTGGGCCAGGGCCCGACGGGCCGGGGCCGCGTCCGGATGCTCTTGAAGATATTGGCCCAGCAATTTCACTGCTTCGGCATTCTTTCCCCCCTTCCGGGCGGCCAGGCCCTGGGAGAGGAGATCGGCGGACCAGGCGCTGGAGGTCAGCAATATCAGGCAGAGGAGGAGCAGCAGCAGATGCTTCACGATCATAATCAGCTTCCTTATTGTCAACCAGGCTGAATCAACATTATCTAAATGTAAGGGGTTGGGGGAGGGAGTCTGAGGGAGGGATTGTAAAATGGGCCCACCGGCCCCTTGCTCCCTCCCTCAGAGTTTTGCCTCAATAGCTGCGCATGGCCCGGAGGCGGGCGATCCGCTCCTCGATGGGCGGGTGGGTGCTGAAGAGGTTGGCCAAGCCGCCCCCGGTCAGGGGGTTGACGATGAACATGTGGGCGGTGGCCGGGCTGGCGGAGTCCATGGGTCTTTGCTCCACGCCCTGGGCCAGCTTGCCCAGAGCCGAGGCCAGGGACATGGGATTGTGGGCCAGCCGGGCGCCGGTCTCGTCCGCCAGGTATTCCCGGGACCGGGAGATGGCCATCTGGATGAGCATGGCCGCCAGGGGTGCGACAATGGACATGACGATCACCCCGATGATGCCGCCGCCGCCTTCCTCGTTATCCCGGCCCCCGAAGATGGCCGTAAAGCGGGCCATGTCCGCCAGGATCATGATGGCCCCGGACATGGTGGCGGCAATGGTGGAGATCAAAATATCCCGGTTGCGCACGTGGCCGATCTCGTGGGCCAGCACCCCTTTCAACTCCGTGGGGGTGAGGATGCGCATGATCCCCTGGGTGGCGGCCACGGCCGCGTGCTCCGGGTTGCGGCCGGTGGCAAAGGCATTGGGGGAGTCGTCGGGGATGATGTACACCTTGGGCTTGGGGATGCCCGCCTCCCGGGCCAGGTCCTCCACCATGTGGTGGAGTTCCGGGGCTTCCCCGGGGCTTACTTCCTGGGCCCCGTACATCCTGAGGACGATCTTGTCCGAGAACCAGTAGCTGAAGAAGTTCATGGCCAGGGCCAGGATAAAGGCGATGTACATGCCGCTGCGGCCGCCGATGAGCTTGCCCATGAAGATCAGAAAGATGGTCAAACCGCCCAGCAACAGAAAAGTCTTGATCTTGTTTTCCATAATGTCACTCCCTAAGGAGAACTAGGTCACCTTTTTCTTTTAGAGTTATAGTTTCATTAAATATTAAAGGCCGGATGGGGCTTTGTCAATAGGCTTTTAGGACTGGCTGACAGAGGTAAGATATAGAAAATATTCCTGATTCCCCTTGGGGCCCTTCAAGGGGGAGGGGAAGGGGGGATTCACCTGCAGCCCCAGAGAGCGGGCGGCCTGGGACACTTTTTCCACCGCGTCCTGCTGCAATTTGGGGTCCCGGACCACCCCCCCCTTCCCCACCTGGCCCTTGCCCACCTCGAATTGGGGCTTGACCAGGGCCAGAATTTCACCGCCGGGGCGCAGGAATTCCAGGACCTTGGGAAGCACCAGGGTCAGGGAGATGAAGGACAGGTCCAGGGTGATGAGGTCCACCGGCTCCGGCACATCCTCCGGGGGCAGATGGCGGATGTTGCGCCTTTCCAGCACCACCACCCGGGGGTCCTGGCGCAAGGACGCGTCCAACTGGCCGTAGCCCACGTCCACCGCGTAGACCTTGGCCGCGCCCTGGACCAGAAGGCAATGGGTGAAGCCGCCGGTGGACGCGCCCACGTCCAGGGCCACTTGGCCAGCGGGGTGCACCTGAAAATGGGCCAGGGCCCCGGCCAGCTTCTCCCCGCCCCGGCTGACGTACTGGTGGGGCGCGGCCTTCAGCGCGATCTGAACGTCTCCGGGCGACTGGGCGCCGGCCTTGGTCTCCACCCGGCCGGCCACCTCCACCCGCCCCGCCAGGATCAGGGCCTGGGCCTTGGCCCGGGTCTCCGCCAGGCCCCGGTCCACCAGGAGGGTGTCCAGGCGCTCTTTGGGAGGCCGGGTTGCGGTCTTCTGTTTTCTGTTTTCGGTTTTGTTTGACAAAGTCAGTGGCTATAACCTATTTTAACAACTAATCTGAGGTTGCAGACAGGTTATCAATTAACAAAAGGATGGCAGGAGGATTATTTAAGTCCCCCTTTTCTAAAGGGGGATTTAATGGATATTCGGGCGCTTATATAATCCCCCCTACCCCCCTTTAGGAAAGGGGGGGTAATCCTTTTCCTAAGAAAAACCCTCCTGGATGAGATAAAACAACTTTGAATATCGGTTTTGACCTGGCTGCCAGTGAGTTTTTTTGGCCAAAAAAAGGCGCGTCCCCATTAGCGCATGCCGGTATCCAGCCTGATATCCAGGCGGGATTCCTGCCCCCGGGCGATGGTCACCATGGCCGGCAGGTCCTTGGTGAAGGCCTTGCCCTGTCCGAGAGCCATCACCAGCTGATAGAGGCCCGGCGGCAGGTCCACCCGGAACTGGCCGTCCGCGTCGGTGGTGAGGGCGGCCACTTCTTCATGGAACGGTCCGTAGACCTGGAGCTTGATCCCGGCAGCCGGGCGCGGGGCCGGTGTGCTGCCCGGGCGCTCCGCCGGGGAGACGGGCCATAAGGTGACCCGGCCGCTCAGTGTGCCCCGCCCCGGGGCCGGCAACTTGAGGTTGGCGGCCTGGCTGCCAACCGGAAGGCACAATAATCCCGCCACCGCCAGCAAGGAACCCCACATCAAAATATTGCGCATAAGCCCAGGCTACAATCCATTATTTAGGTTCATCATAATCAATCTAGCAGTAATAGTAAATATGGGCCCGTCAGGCTGCGCCTAACCGGCGCGGGGGACGGCAATTTGATGCTGCCGATGCGGCTGCCCCAGGAGGAGGCGCTCAAAATCCTCTCATTGACGATCCAGGCAGTCAGCCCCGTGGCATCGGCGGGATCGAGGGAGACCGCGGAATAGTCCCCCCATCTCTGGACGCCGCTCCCCGTAACATTATAAAAAGTAGCGCTGCCGTAAAGCAAGGAGCCGGGGGAAGGGATGACGCCGGAGGTATCGCCATGGAGGCGGCCGGAAAAGCGCACCTCGGCATTGATGCTATTGCCGGGGTCCGTGGCCGACCAGGTCACGAAGACATCCTTGGACGAATTGGCGGCAATGGAGGCGTTGAAGTCGTAAGAGGCGCTGCTCCTGGAAAAGGTGCCGCTCTGGATGACAGTCCTATTCACGGTATCGAATTCGTAGAACCGGGGGCGGGCGTAGCCGCCGATATTGATGGTGTGGACCTGAAAAAGGGAATTGCCGGTCTGGGTGCTAACGTTGACAAAGCGGCCGTCCAGGGTGTCGAGAGTGGCAGTCGTGCCCGGCTGGGCCGCATCGGGAGGAAGGGTAAAGTCCGTCACCGGGATGGTGGCGCTGCTCAGGGCCGGCGAGGTGGCGGAGTTCGTCAAGGTATATAGTGTCACCTTATTGTCCGGGGCATCAGCGGCCACCAGATAGGTATTGGTGTTTGCATCCAGCACGATGGGCGGGGCCAGGGTGCCCGCCAAGCCGGTGAACAAAGTGGGGGTCAAGGTCTGGCCTGGGCCGTTATACAATAGGGATTTAGGCACGGTGAACATGCGGGCGTCGATAAAACCACCTGCGGAATTAAAAAAATTGGCGGTGAAGATGACCGCGTTTTGATCAAAGCCCACCATGGGATAGTCCCATTGGACTCCCTGGTCTGTACCAAAACCATTACTGACATTGACCCGGTAAATATAGTAAGCCCCCAGGGGATCGGCAGTCTGGGAGACGGCGATGAAGAAATATTGCACTGCGGCGGACTCGGCCCGGGCGTCGGCAGTTATGATCCACCGGTTGTAGCCAGGGTCATAGACCACCCGGGGATCGAACAGAGTCCTAGTTGCATACCCGAAGAAGGTCGCCAGAGACACGCTCAGGACCCGGGTATTTGGCGCGGCCTTTAGATAGATATCGAGATGGGAGTTGGTGATCTCCGCAAAATGGTTGAGTCCGGCCGCGCCATGGGTATCCGGCGGCCTGAGGTTGCCCGCGGTCACCGAATCCACCCCTTCGAAATTAACGGGATTGGTGAGGGTGGTGGCCGCCAGGGGCGCAAGGCTTTCCACACTGGGGGCCATTGGGGCTTCAAGGACGCTGGTCTGGGCGGCTTGGGCTTTCAAGGCCTGGTACGCGGCCGCTCCCCTGGTGGGCATAAATACCTTGCGACTCAACGTCGGCGGCGGACCGCCAGCCTCCAGCGCGGCCTCTGCTTCCATCTCCTGCCAGGTGCGCACCCGGGGCGGGGGGATCTCCACTTGCCCGTTTGGATTAATTATGGAAGAACCGGAACCCTGTTGGGCCCCGGCTGTGGTTCCCCCAAAACCTAAGAGAGCCACAGCCAAAATGGCAACAAGGCCTGCCAGGCAAAGAAGGTCTTTAGGTTTCATCAGCACCTCGGCAAACTCCATCACGGCCAGTCATATGGCCATTTTTCTGTATACAAGCTAAGTATAACCTGTCCCCTGTCAAGGAGCCGCCTCAGAATCTGCGGGGCATTGACTAGAGAAGGACGGCTGGCAGGAGAAGTGCGGGTTACACGCGGTAAGGGAAGGACAGGTTGAGGCTGTTGCTGCAGCTATCCCGGTCAAGGGGGCTCAAGGTCTTGCTGTTGGCGGTCCAGGCGGAAAGATCTTTTTCTTCAAGTTCCCAAGCCGGGGCCCGGGAACGAAAGGGAAAGGGGCCAGGGCCCCTGGCCGCTGGCCCTCCCCCAAATACCTATCCTTTGAACCCGCCCCAGACCACCTTCTTTTCCTGGGCCGGTTGTTCCAAGAGTTCCAGCGCACCTTGGAGGATGCCGGCCGCGTCCAGTCCGTATTTCTGGCGCAGGATATCCGGAGAGCCGTGTTCCATGAAGATATCCGGGATGGCCAGGCGTTTCACGGGCACGCCGGTGAGATGGTGGTCGGAGAGGAGTTCCAGCACCGCGCTGCCGAAGCCGCCCTGGGCCACGTTTTCTTCCACGGTGAGGACCCGGCCGTGGCGCGCGGCTAGGGTGAGGATCAGCTGCTCGTCCAGGGGTTTGACAAACCTGGCGTTGACCACCGTGGCTTTAAAACCCCGCTCCTCCAATTGCCGGGCTGCTTCCAGGGCGTGATACACCGAGGTTCCCAGGGCCAGAATCAGGAGATCCTCCCCTTCCTTCAGGACTTCGGCCTTGCCGATGGGAATTTTGCTCAGGGTGGAGGAAAAGGGCACGCCCACGCCTTGGCCCCGGGGATAACGCACGGCAATGGGTCCCTGATGGTCCATCGCAGTATAGAGCATGTGCCGCAGTTCGTCTTCGTCCTTGGGGGCCATCGCCACCAGATTGGGGAGGTGCCGCAGGTAGGAGAGGTCGAAGAGCCCCTGGTGGGTCTCCCCGTCTTCCCCGACAATGCCCCCCCGGTCCAGGGCGAAGACCACCGGCAGGTTCTGGAGGCAGACGTCGTGGAGCACCTGGTCATAGGCACGCTGCAAAAAGGTGGAATAGATCGCGACTACGGGCCGCACTCCTTCCACCGCCAGGCCCCCGGCAAAGGTCACCGCGTGTTGCTCGCAGATGCCCACGTCAAAAAAGCGCTCCGGGAACTCGTTCCTGAAGTCCACCAAGCCGGTGCCGTCGGGCATGGCCGCGGTGATGGCCGCGATTTTTTTGTTTTCCCGGGCCAGGCGCACCATGGTCTCCCCAAAGATTTGGGTATATGAAGGCACTTCGCTGACACTCTTCTTGGCTTCCCCGGTGTCCGGGTCGAACCGGCCCAGGCCGTGAAACCCGGTGGGATCAGATTCCGCGGGTTCATAGCCCTTGCCCTTGGTGGTGACCACGTGCACCAGGATGGGACCGTTCAGGTTCTTGACATTGTTGAAGGTCTCAATGAGGTGGTCCAGGCGGTGGCCCCTCACCGGCCCCAGGTAGTTGAACTTCAGGGCCTCAAACAGCATGCCCGGGGTGAAAAGGGCCTTGAAAGACTCCTCACCCCGTTTGGCCCAGGCCACCAGGTCACCGCCGATGCCCGGGAAGGACCGCAGCAGGCTCTCCACCTGCTTTTTCAGAAAGACCATGGTGGGCCCGGTGAGCTTGCGGCTTAGAAAAGAGGACAGCGCACCCACGTTCTGGGCGATGGACATGCCGTTGTCATTGAGGACGACGATCAGGTCTTTATTCAGATCCCCGGCGTTATTCAAGCCCTCAAAGGCCAGGCCCGCGGTCATGGAGCCGTCGCCGATGACCGCAATGGTCCGGCCGCATTCCTTCTTCAGGCAGCGGGCCGTGGCCATGCCCAAGGCCGCGGAAATGGAAGTGGAGCTGTGGCCGGTGTCAAACGCGTCATGGGGGCTTTCACTGCGTTTGGGAAAGCCGCTGAGCCCGCCGTACTGCCGCAGGGTATGGAACCGATCCAGCCTGCCGGTGAGGATTTTGTGGGCATAGGCCTGATGGCCCACGTCCCAAACGATCTTGTCCCGGGGGGAATCAAAGACGTAGTGCAGGGCGATGGTCAGCTCCACCACTCCCAGGCTGGGGGCCAGGTGGCCGCCGGTCTTGGAAACGGAGGAGATAATCACCTGCCGCACCTCCTGGGCCAGACCCGGAAGAATCTCCGGGGACAATTTTTTCAAATCCTTGGGACTCTTGACGGTGTCCAGCAAGCGGTGGGGGTGAGCCCCCAACTGTGGACCTTTTTTGTCTTCCATTAGCCAAAATCCTCCAATCAGGAGCGGCGCACCAATAGATAGGCGGCGATGGCCCGCAACGGCTCGGCCCGTTCCCCGAAAGTCTCCAAATCGGCGATGGCCGTTTCCACCAGGCGCTGCGCCCAAACCCGGGCCTCCTCCCGTCCCAGCACTCCCGGGTAAGTGGCCTTTTGGCGCCGGGCGTCCATCCCCGTGGCCTTCCCCATTTCCGCGGCCTCCCCTTCCACGTCCAGGAGGTCGTCGGTGACCTGGAAGGCCAACCCGAATTTCTCCCCATAACTGGTGAGCGCGGTCACTTCCGCCCTGGTCCCCCCCGCCATCAGGCCGCCGGCCCGCACCGAAGCGGTGAGCAGGGCCCCGGTCTTCAGGCGGTGGATGGTTTCCAGTTCCTTGAGGGTCACCTCCCGGCCTTCAGCCTGGAGATCCAGCATCTGCCCGCCCACCATGCCCCGGTAACCCGCGGCCCCGGCAATGAGCTCGATGACCGCCAGCAAGGCGGTCTCCCTGCCCTCAAAGCGGGACGCGGCCTCCCCCAGGGTCTGGAAGGCCGCGGTGAGGAGGCCGTCCCCGGCCAGAATGGCCGTGGCCTCATCAAACTCCTTGTGGCAGGTGGCCCGCCCCCGGCGCAGATCGTCATCGTCCATGGCCGGCAAATCGTCGTGGATCAGGGAGTAAGTGTGAATCATCTCCAAGGCGCAAGCCACGGGCAGGACCTCCGCGGGGTCGCCCCCCACCGCCTCCGCCCCGGCCAGGCAGAGTATGGGCCTGAGCCTCTTGCCGCCGGCAAAGAGGCTGTAATGCATGGCCTTGACCACCCGGAACGCGGGTCCCCGCACCGCCGGCAGATAGGCCTCCAGAGCCCGGTTGACCAGCCCCCGGCGTTCTTCTAAATAGGCTTTGAGGTCCATTGTGAAAGTATTCAGTTATTTTACCACAGAGAAAGAGAGATCATAGAGAAACTCAGAGTTAAAGAGTTTTTTTTTGGGGGGTCTGCCGGCGCCAACCATAAAATAGCCTTTCTCTGTGGATCTCCGTGCTCTCTGTGTCTCTGTGGTGAATCTTTTTAATTTCCTTCCCCTTCCTCCTCCGGGAAAGGCCGGGTGAAAAATCTGCCCGCGTCATCCTTGAGGAGCAACCCCACCCGTTTTTCCACCTCATCCAACTTCTGCTGGCAGAACTTCACCAACCGCACCCCTTCCGCAAACGCATCCAGGGATTCTTCCAGGGCCAGGTCCCCGTGCTCCAGGGAGCCCAGGACCTCTTCCAACCGCTGCAGGGCCGCCTCGAAGGTGGCCGGTGGTTTTTCTTTCTTGGCCATAATATCTCTACCGGTTTCCCAAGTTGTAGTTGGGAACGACTAAGCCGTAGGGCGGGAAAGTGAAACGCATCCCGCCTTCTGCAATCGGCATAGCTAAGAGGCGGGATGCGCTGCGCTTTCCCGCCCTACACCATATTACTCCATACTGCTCACTTCCTTCACTTCACAATCCAGGCGGCCCTTGGCGACCCTGACCCGAACAGCCGCGCCCGGGGGCGCCTGGCCGGCCTCCCGGATAATGGTCCCCTCCGGCAGCTTGGTGGCCACGGCATAGCCCCGCTCCAAAATCGCCAGGGGATTGAGCTGCTGCAGGTGGCTCTGCACATAATCCAGGTGCCGCCGCTGCTCTTTTAGGCGCCGCTGCCAGCGCTGTCCCAAAGCCTGTTCTCCCTGCTCCAGGCGCTGCCGGGCCAGGTCCAGGCTGCGTCGGGGGCTGAGCAGGAAAATCCGGGAGCTGCCCAGGCGCACCTGCTGGCGGCAATCCTCCACCCGGCGGCGCAATCTCCGGGCCAGGGTCTCGGCCTGATCATCCAGGCGCAAGCGTAAATCCGTCAGATGTCGCCGCAGGTCCGGCAGAAGCCGGGAAGTCAGCCGCAAATGCTGCCGGGCCGCGGCCACTCGCCGCTGCCAGCCCAAACCCAGGGCAGCCCCCAGGCGCGCCAGGCGCCGCTGCAGTTCCGCCCGGTCCGAGACCACCAGTTCCACCGCGGCGCTGGGGGTGGGGGCCCTGACGTCCGCGACAAAATCGGCGATGGTATAATCCACTTCGTGGCCCACCGCGGAGACCACGGGCACCGGGCAGCGGTGGATGGCCCGGGCCACCATCTCTTCGTTGAAAGGCCACAGGTCTTCCAAAGACCCGCCCCCCCGGGCCAGGACAATAACCTCCAGGCCCGGATAATGGGCCAGATCCTCCAGGGCGGCGGCGATCTCCCCGGCCGCAGCGGCGCCCTGCACCTTCACCGGGTAGATGAGCACTTCCACCTGGGGGAAGCGCTGCCCTAAGAGGCGCAGGAAATCCCGGACCACCGCGCCGGTGGGGGAAGTGACCAGGGCCAGGCGGCGGGGCAGGAAAGGTAGTGGCTTCTTCTTTTCAGGGGCAAACAGCCCCTCGGCCTGGAGCCGGGCCTTCAGGGCCTCGAAGGCCTGGGCCAAGGCGCCCCAGCCCAGGGGCTCCAGGTAGTCCAGCACCAGCTGGTATTCCCCCCTGGGCTCATAGACCGTGAGCCGCCCCCGGCAAAGCACCTGCCCCCCCTCCTGGGGCTTAAAGCGTAGATGGAGATGGTTGCCCTTAAAAAAAACGGTGCGCAGTTGCGCACCTTCGTCCTTCAGGGTGAAATAGTAATGGCCCGAGGAGGGCTGCCGCAGGTTGGAGATCTCGCCGCTGACCCACACCAGGGGGAAGCCGGTCTCCAGGCGCCGCCGGATTTCCCGGGTCAGGGCGCTGACCGTATAGATATAAGGGTATTCCTGGTCCTGCATAATTGACAAAGGAAATATACCACATTCCCCCATGGCCACCAAAGGATTCTTCCACCCCTTGCTTCCCTTGACCTGGGGGTGTTATTTAAAGAAGGGCTGCCAAGCGGCAGTATTGGGGCAGCTATTTTTTAAAAAAAATTATAAAGGACTTTAACTTTTCTCATCAATAAACCGTAATAAACCATGGGAAGTTCCTACTACCAGGCATTCCCACAATAATTAAGCAACTTTGCACCAGGAACTTTGAACTTTAATATGGACTACCCCTCCGGCTTCTCCGCGTTAATGCGCTCCCGGAAAAGGCCCGGCCCCCCTCAACGGGTCTGGTTTTTCCGGCAAAAATTCTTTCTGGAGGAAGAATGCCTCCGGGCCTGCCGCCAACTGGGTCTGGAAGTTAAGGAATGGGAGGTTAAGGAAGAATGGGACGCGGCCGGCTTTTCCCGATTTTTATCAGATTTGCTGGCATTTCAGCCGGATTTTTTCTTTTGCATCAATCACATCGGCTTTGACAAGGCGGGCCGTTTGACGGCACTGCTCCAAGAAAGCGAAATACCCACCGCGGTCTGGTACGTGGATAACCCGGATTTTATCATCAAGGCCTATCCCCAAAACGTCTCCCCCTGGGTCTACCTCTTCCTCTGGGACCGCCATTACCTGGAGGATCTGGCGGCCATGGGCTTTGCCCACCTGGCCTATCTCCCCCTGGCCGCGGACCCCAAGCTTTTCCGGCCTTATCGCACCCCTCCCGCTTGGAAATTCGGAAATATAGAGCAAGCCTTTGTGGGCTCCACCTGGACCCAAAGGGTGGAGCAGCAACTGGCCCGGTTCCAAAAAGAACCGGAGAAACTGGAGGCTATTGAAGCCGCGGCCCGGGCCTTTATCCGCAGTCCCGCGTATAAAGCCAGGGCAGGGATCGCCGCGGCCTATCCGCAGTTTGCCGGGCTCCCCTTGCCGGAGCAGATCGACCTGGAGGCCGCGGTCCTCTGGCGTGCCTCCCAGATTCACCGCCTGGAGAGCATCATCCCCTTAACCGGCCAGGGGCTCCAGGTCTATGGGGACCCGGCCTGGGAAGACCTTCTCCCGGACCCTGGGGCCTATGGGGGCCGCATAAATTACAACCGGGAACTCCCGGCTTTTTACCAGTGCGTCGGAGTAAACCTGAACGTCACCAGCCTGCAGATGAAAGACGGCCTGAACCAGCGGGTCTTCGACGTCCCGGCCGCGGGCGGGTTTTTGCTCACCGATTTCAAGGAAGCCCTGCTGGAATTATTTCCACCGGAGGAGGTGGCCACCTACCATGACCTGGATGAGGCCGGGGCCAAGCTGCAGTATTTCGCGGCCCGCCCGGAGGAGCGCCGGGCCCTGGCCGCCCGGGCCCGGGAGCGGGTCCTGGGCCAGCACACCTTTGTCCACCGGGTTCAGGCCATAATCGAACGCCTCGGCGCGGCATTTTATTAATCCCTGTAGAACCCCTGGAGAAACAGCCTCCCGTCAGAAAAAAGCCCTTTTAATCCCAATACGGTTCACTTAAGCGTTAAAGGAATCGGTGGGCAGCGCCCACCCTAGGTTATGTCATTCTGACCGGAGCGCAACGGAGTGAAGAATCTCTTCTTTTCCAAGAAGTTAGAGATTCTTCGGTCGCCTCCGGCTACCTCAGCATGACCAGGAAAATGACTTCCTTTCATCTGGACACGCTTAAGTGAACAGCATTGGATTTGGGGGGATTATCAGACGCTTGCATAATCCTCCCTACCCCCCTTTAGAAAAGAGTGGTTATCCGTTTTCTAATAAACCCTCCTGGATGAGTCACAACGATTGGAAAAATCGGTTTTGCAATGACTCCCAGGACATGTTTGTTAGTAATTACCATTAGTTTTAGGTAATATTTAATATGTCTCCATAGATTTGGTTTCCCCTGGAGATAGCAAAGGAAAACGGAGCGGGTTGCTCCTCCCCCTACCCTTCCCTGGCGATCAGGCTTTCCGCAAGTTTTTTGGATTTAAGCCGATAACAATTTATATCAGCACTAGTATCTCTGGAGGCTTTTTCTGGACCTCAATCCCCAGGTCTGCGGACACGATTATGAAAGATGAGGAAAAGACCAGGGCTCAGCTCCTGGAAGAGCTGGCGGCTCTTCGTCAAGAGCTGGACGATCTCCAGACCTTTGCCGACCCGGAGTGGCGGCGGCAGGAGAAATGGCGGCAAAATTTCAAACAATTAAAGGAAATGCTGGAGGGCGCGGTGGCCATCCTGGAATGCCGGGTCCCCAACCTGATCGAGCATCAGCGCCGCGTCACCCACCTGGCCTGCGCCATCGCCCGGGAGCTGGGCCTAGCCACGCACCAGATCGAGGCTATCACCATCGCCGGCATGGTGCATGACATCGGCAAGGTCTTTATCCCTTTAGAAATTCTTAACAAAAGCGGCGTCCTCAATGCCGCGGAAATGGCCCTGGTCCAGGCCCATCCCCGGGCGGCCCATTATATCCTGAAAGACCTGGATTTCTCCTGGCCCGTGGCGGAAATCATCGTGCAGCACCACGAAAGGCTGGACGGCTCCGGCTACCCGGATGGCCTCGGGGGGGAGGAAATCCTCCTGGAAGCCAGGATTCTGGCGGTGCCCGATGTGGTGGAGGCCATGGCCTACGGCCGCCCCCACCGCGTGAACCTGGGGATCAACACGGCCCTCCAGGAAATCTCCCGAAACCGGGGCATCCTCTATGACCCCCAGGTAGTGGACGCCTGCCTGGACCTGTTCCACCGGGGCTTCGACTTTCTGTAAAAGAAAAAATTACCCACCAAGACACAAAGAGCACCAAGGGCACCAAGAAATAAAAAAATATTATGGTTGGCGCTGCCAGCGCCAACCATAATATCCATCTCTTGGTGTTACTTTGTGTCTTGGCGCCTTGGTGGTAAATCCTTTTCTTTTATTCATTTGACCCAGCCGGCATAGAGGGCCAGGCCCAGCCAGGCCCAGTTGTTGGCGTAATAATTATCCCGGGAGACGAAATAGGCCTCCTGCCCCTCCTGGCGATAAAAGCTTAACACCTTTGCCGCCATTTCCCGGGCAAAGGCGCGGTCCCCGGCAGCCAGGGCCGCGGCCAGCACCCCGCCATAAAGCACTGGGCTCTCATAGTCCACCAGGGGCTCGCCCCCGTAACTATACAGGGCCATCAGTTTCCCCCGGGCCTGCCATTCCTTTTTAAAAAAGGGTAAAAATTGCTCCTTAAGCAGACGGGTGGCCCGTTCTTCCTGAAACCAGAGGCTGTCCAGGGCCAGCCGCCAGGGGAGGCGCACCGCTTCCCAACCGAAATGGGTATCCCGGGCCGGCGCGGGCTGCGGCTCTCCTTGGCCATTCACCTGGCACCAATCCGGAAAGAGCCCCACGCCCTTCTGCGGTCCCAGTCCCTGGACCAGCCGGGCCAGCAGCCCATAGGTGGATTCCCGGAGCCGCAACCAGGCGAGCTGGGGCTGGATTTTCCCAAAGATCCGGTACGCGGCCGGGGAAAAATAGGAAGGGTTGACGAGATAGGGCGGCCCCGCTTCGTGCCAGTTGCCGGGGGTCAGGAGGAGTTCCCCGTTAGGCAGGCTCACCGTCTCCAGGGCCAGAATGTCTGCCGCTACCCTCGGGGCTTCCTGGGCATAACCCGGCAGCTCCGGTCCCGGCTCCCAGCCTTGCCTGGCAGCCAGGGCCAGGGCCAGGGCATAATCCAGGTTCCCGTCCGTGGCCGTATTTCCATCCAGGACCCGCCAAGCCCCGCCTTGATCCCGGCCCCAGCTCCAGGCCAGCAGTGCGTCCCCGGGCCCGGACCGCCGGGACAGGTTGGTCCGGGTCCAGGCGTAGACCCGCTTAAAGGTGTCCCGGTCCCCGGCCCACAGCGCCCGGAGCAGCGCATACGCCTGGCCTTCGGAGATGCTACCCCCGGACCTTTCCGGGATCACCACCCGTCCGTCTGCGGCAATAAAATGCTGGCGGTAGCTCCCCCAGGAGGCCTGGAGCACCCGCTCCACTTCGTCAAGGCCGGCCTTCTTCTCCCCGCCGCAGCCCGCGGCCGCCAGAATTAGGGCCAACAGGACCTGCACCGGCATCAGGCGAATTGCCGTTTCCCAGAATTTGGCGACGCGGCCGAACATCTCCTTCTCATGGCTCCCTGAAGGCAAAATGGCATGTAAGTAACGGAAAGGCAATGATAATTTAAGGCCATCCCCCTTTTTGTCTCCCGTGTTTTGCCAAAAATTCTGGCGCATCCAGGCCCAAAGAGGTTCCAGGCCTTTGCATCAGCAACTGCGGATGCTTAAGTTTACGCCATAACCGCCCGGAAGGCCGCGGATGACCCTGCGGAATCCGGGCCTCAGGAGGGTCAGATTGATGAAAGTCTTTGTGACTGGGGGTCGTGGTTTTGTGGGCACTTTTCTCACCCGGGAGCTGGCCCGGCATGGCCATGAGGTGACCATCCTCAGCCGCCGGGAGATGCCCCCCGATCCTGCTTACCCCGCCATCAACTTCCTTGCCGGCGACCCCACCCGGGAAGGCCCCTGGATGTCCGTGGTGCCGGACCACGACTGGATCATCAACCTGGCTGGAGCTTCCGTCTTTACCCGCTGGAGCCCGGCCCACAAGGGGGAAATCTACGACAGCCGCATCCTGACCACCCGCAACCTGGTGGCCGCCCTGGCCTCCGGGGACCGGCGCCAATTCTTCTGCAGCACCTCGGCCATCGGCTATTACGGTCCCCGGGGGGAGGAAGACCTCACCGAGGAGTCCCCGCCCGGTAACGATTTCCTGGCCCGCCTGGCCCAGGATTGGGAGGCCGAGGCCCTGAAAGCCCGGGACCTGGGGGTGCGGGTGGCGGTCACCCGTTTCGGCCTGGTCTTGGGCCCGGACGGCGGGGTTTTGGGACAAATGGTTCCCCTGTTTAAGCGCTTCCTGGGAGGACCCGTGGGTCCGGGCACCCAGTGGTTTTCCTGGATTCACCGCCTGGACCAGGCCCGGGCCTTTCTGTTTCTGAAGGATAACCCTGAGATCCAGGGTCCCGTGAATTTCACCGCGCCCCAACCGGTGCGCAACCGGGAACTGGCCCGGGCCTTGGGCCGGGTCCTGGGCCGCCCCAGTTTCCTGCCCGCGCCCGCGTTTATGCTGCGCCTGCTGTTGGGAGAATTTGCCGAGGTGGTCCTCACCGGCCAGAAAGTCCTGCCCCAAAAATTGCAGGCTGCCGGCTTCAGCTTCGATTTTCCTGGCCTCGATGGGGCCCTGGAGAATCTGCTGGGAGAAGGGAAGAAAGCCTAAAACGCCAATGATGGGTGATAGTTATGCGACCGCCGCTGGATGGTTCGGAAAATGGAGCGGCCAGGACAGGTTGTCCAATTTCCAGACAGGGGAAGGATTTCTGCGGTCATATCTTTTTAAATATCGCCTTTGCATTATTCCTGCCCGGCCTTGGAGTTGACCGCCCTGCTGACAGTGACTAACGTATCGTCAGGATTACCAGGTAAACCGAAGTCTTGTAGATCCTAAAACCTGAGGGACCAGGATGGGAATCCAGGTCCCCTTACTTATGCAGCGGAGGTTTCCAAAATGAGGTTTTCTCGAGTCCCTTATGTCCCCATGCTTATCCTGCTCCTGGGCCTGTGGGCCTGCGGCAACCCCCAGGAAACAGCCCGTCTGAAGCTGGGCCAGATGAACGTCAACTACAACGAAGACTCTTTTGTGGAGCGGATTAAGGACGGTGACACCCTGGTGGTCAAGCTCTTTTTAGAAGCCGGGATGAGCCCTAACGCGGCCAACAAGGAAGGGGACACCCCCTTAGGCATGGCCGCCAAGTCCGGCCGCCAGGAAATAGCGCAAGTCCTCCTGGCCCGGGGCGCCACCCCCAATACCCAGGACAAGCAGTTCGGCGCCACCCCCCTGATCTGGGCCGCCATTAAAGGCCATCCCGAGATTGTCACCCTGCTGCTGGAGAAGGGCGCAGACCTCCAGGCCAGGACCGGGAAGAGCGGGATGAACGCGCTGATGACCGCCGCGGCCGGCGGTCAAACCAAGGTCATCACCCTGCTCCTGGACAAGGGGGCGGAGATCAACGCCACGGACGACGACAACCGCACCCCCCTGATGTGGGCGGCCAACTATGGCCATACGGACGCGGCCAAGCTGCTCCTGGAAAAGGGCGCGGACCTGAAAATCAAAGATAAAAAAGGGGGCATCACCGCCCTGGGCATCGCCGCGCTCAACGGCAAAATCGAGTTGGTCCAATTGCTCCTGGATAAGGGCGCAGAGGTCAACGCTGCGGATGCTAAGGGGCAGACCCCTTTGATGGCCGCAGCCCACAACAAACACATCGACGTAGTCCAACTCCTCCTGAAGAAGGGGGCCCAAGTCAACGCCAAAGCCAAGGACGGCCAGACCGCCCTGGACCATGCCCGGGCCTCTAAGGATAAAGAGGTGGAGGAGGTTCTCCTAAAGGGGGGAGCCATTAGCGGCAAGCCCGAGACCCCGGCGTCGGCCCAGCCGGCCCCAGCCCCCTCTGCCCAGGAGAAAACGGGGCAGAAAAAATAGCCCCCCTGGTTTAATATAGCCGTCCATAACCATCAAGGCCCGGGCCCCGGCCCGGGCCTGGCACCCCGTTCCAGCTTTCACTCCGCGCCGCGCGTTAACGCTGCGCCCACCATTGCTGCCAGTGGCCGATCATCATTTTCTAAGTACAGGTTTATAATGTAACTATTTCTACTGAATTATTTTGCCTATTTGGCATAAAATATATTAATTGCATCGATTAGAACTTTAACTATTTTGTTTTGGTACTTGTGACTACTAACTTTTAGCTCTTCACTTCTATTTTTGATGATGCCGCATTCAAATAATATCGCTGGCATCTTAGTGTTTTTCAGCACCACCAACTTGTTATATTTATAGATGCCCCTGGTTTTATCAATCAGATCTTTGTCGCCGCCGGTGAACTTTTCCGCATGATGCAAGGTGGGGCAAAAACCCTGGCGCAACATCTCGGAACCCAGGATAATGGCAAAGATCAGGCTGTGGAGGGGGTCCCCGTTTTCCTCCGAGTAAAATATGGAGTGGCCGGTAAACTTGTCGCAATAGGCCCGGTTTTCTCCCTGGTAAAGCCAGTGGGACAAATCCTTGGGCTCCACGGAATCATGATGGATGGAGATAAAAAGGGCCGCGCCCTGGCGATTGGCTAGAGCCGCCCTGGCTGCCAGGGAGATCGCCCCTCCCTTCTCATTGATTATAAACGACCCCTTAAATCTCTTATCTTGCAGGAGTTTCTGCAGCAGCAGAGTGGCAACCTGCTTATTAAATTGATATTCCGGCACCCCCCTGGCGCTGAGCGCGCCTGGAACAGATTGGCTATGGCCGATATCGATGGCAATCTTATATTCTTTGGCCCCGCACTCACTGCTGAGGGCGGCCCCCCAAAAGAAGATGAGGAGAAAAGGCCACATCAAAACAAAAAATAGTGATTGCCATTTTTTCCTTGGAAATGCCAATTTCCAGTTCTCAGTCATCTCGCGGCGTGACCGTCTCCCCTGCACAGATTGCCGGCATTATGCCAACGTTTTTTAAATGCGCGGCTCCCCAGATTGTACCCCAAAAGGGGGGCGGAGGCGAGAACCAGAAGATCAAGCATCATTTCCTCAAGCCTATTGCGGTTCCCTTGGGCAGCCATTAGCTTAATGACAGCAAGCCGGGTCAGGCATCTGGCCTTATTTGCATATTTAATGAATAAAGGAGCTATCGATGGAACTTCCCGAATATATCACCGTGGCCGAAGTGCGCAGGGTATGCAAGGAACTGGGCTTAAGTGATTGGACCCGAATTAAGGAGCCCAAGGTCCTGCCGGAGGAAGCCCGGATCATCCTGGCGGAGGTCAATACGGCGGGGATGGATATTCCCCTGGAGGATTTTTGTGTGGGGCTGGAAGTAGAACTGGAGCATGGGACCCAGTTTCAGGATGCCAACGTCACCAACAACCATCCCCTGCTCACCGGCAAGATCGTCCTGGCCCACCTGAAGGAGTCCATGGACTACTACCAGCGCCTGGAGGTGGCCGAAATCGAAGGGGATATTCTCAAGGCCCTGGTGGCCATGAACCTGCCAAAAGTGGCAGCCCTCCACCAAAAGCTGGCCCGGGCGAAACTGGCCCTTTACCAGACGGAATCGCGGCAGTTGGGATAATCAATTTTGTCCCCCATAAGGAATCCTTGGGGGAGAGAACTGCGCAGGAGAGGGGCACAGCCCGGAAAGATCGCCTTAGGCCTCATGAACTTAAAGCGTGTCCGACCTTTGAAGACCGCGGGCCCCAAAAAAGGGCCGGTGCTCTACTGGATGAGCCGGGAGCAGCGCACCCGGGATAACTGGGCCCTATTATTTGCCCAAGAGCGGGCCTTGGAGCAAAAAGCGCCCCTGGTGGTGGTCTTCTGCCTGGCGCCCCAGTTTTTAGGCGCGACCCTCCGCCACTACTCCTTCATGCTCCAGGGGCTTAGAGAGGTGGAGCAGAATTTAGCTGAGAAAAACATCCCCTTTTACCTGCTGCAGGGCTCCCCGGAAGTGGAGATACCCGCATTTATCAGGACCTCTGGCGCGGGTTGCCTGGTCACGGATTTCGATCCTTTGCGCCTCAAAAGGCAATGGCAGGAAGGGGTGGCAGATAAGATCGAGGTTCCCTTCTGGCAGGTGGATGCCCATAACCTCGTCCCCTGTTGGCTGGCGTCGGCCAAGCAGGAATACGGCGCTTACACCCTGCGCCCCAAGTTGTGGCGCGTCCTGCCGGAATTTTTGGAGGAGTTTCCCCCCTTACAAACACAGGGGGTGGCGGGGGAAAGACTCCCTCCCCCCGTGGACTGGCAGGCCATTCTGGAAACTTTAAGCGTGGACCGGGGGGTGGCCCCGGTGAGCTGGCTCCAACCCGGTGAAGAGGCTGCCGCGGCAGTATTACAGAATTTTTTGGAGCATAAACTTCCCTTTTACCCAGAGCGGCGTAATGACCCCACCCAGGACGGACAATCCCACCTCTCCCCCTACCTCCACTTTGGGCAGATATCCCCGCAAAGAGTGGCCCTGGCAGTCCACCGCGCCGGGGTCCCCACTGCGGCCCGGGAGGCTTTCTTGGATGAACTGATCGTGCGCCGGGAGCTGGCCGATAATTTCTGCTTTTATAATCCCCGCTATGACGCGTTTGCCGGTTTCCCCCCCTGGGCCCAAAAGACTCTTAATGAGCATCGGGGTGATCCCCGGGAATATCTTTATACCCGGGAACAGTTCGAAGAGGCCCAAACCCACGACCGTCTGTGGAACGCGGCCCAAATGGAGATGGCGGCCACCGGCAAGATGCACGGCTATCTGAGAATGTATTGGGCCAAGAAGATCCTGGAGTGGAGCAGCTCGCCGGAAGAGGCCCTGGAGATCGCCATCTCTCTCAATGACCGCTATGAGCTGGACGGCCGGGACCCCAACGGCTATGCGGGTATCGCCTGGAGCCTGGGGGGCGTGCACGACCGGGCCTGGGGAGAACGCCAAATCTTCGGCAAGATTCGTTATATGAGCTACCAGGGCTGCAAAGGAAAATTCAACGTCACCGCGTATCTAGAGAAATATCTTTAGCCCCTGGCAGGGACCGGTGATGACGCCAACCGGTCTAATGGTTCTCCGGCCTGGGCCGCACCTCCTTGACTTCCTGAAAATGGCTCACCAGCAAGTACCGGTCCACCCTCACCTTGATCAAGGCACATTCCGGGGAGTTGACAAAAAACTCCAAATGGGGGTGCTGGGCCAGGTAGATGTTCAGGAACTGCGGCCTTTCCCCCGCCGCCACCTCGGTGGCCCGCCCCAGCGCGGTGACGGCCAGGGCTTTTTCCGTATCCGCAGGCTGGTTGGCGCGGTTGTCCACCAGCAGGGCTACCCGGGCATCGGCCACCATATTACGGAATTTCCGGGTGGCCCGATTGGTGGCGACCAATAAATACTGCAGATCAGCCGTGGCGGCAAAGGCCATGAGACTTAAATATGGCTGGCCATTTTCCGTGGTGGCCAGCACTGCAGACCTTTGGGCGGCCAAGAGTTCCTGCAGCAGGGTCCGGGAATCCTCATTGGTTAATCTGTCTTCCATAGGCCATTCCTGGCGACACCATCTTCAGATTGAGAGTGTCCCAAGTTGATCTTGGGGCGGCCGCGGTGGCTCAGGGAAGGAAATCGCCCCTGCCTTTAATAGGTGTGCGTGCCCACCACTACCTGTTTGCCCAGCACATTTTCAATCATGCCTTTGAGTTTGTCCAGATTAATGGGGCAGGCCGCGGTGTGCACCGCTTTCACCACACAGGTGCCCAGGTGGACGATATCGAAGTCCCGGTCGTATTGATGCGCCACATCCTTGACCAGGGACAGCTTGGGCATAACCAGCCCCGGGCAGTCCCCGCAGTCGCTCATGGCCACCACTTCAAGGTCGTCGCCATAGCGGTTGAATTCCCCTTCTTTCAAGGCCATGGCCTTGAAACACTTGAGGCAGCCGATGCAACTGACATCTTTGATCTTCTGACAGGAAACGATGGCGATGCGAGCCATGGTGAACCTCCTCTTAGGTAAGATTTCCCCCGGGGACCAGATAAAAAAAGGAAGTGGGGCAATGCCCTTGCAGACTGAGACAGCCTTAAAATAATAATGCTTTGATTTCCAGCATTGCTGAAAATCAATACGCTTTCCCCCAGTAATCTCTTGGGGCAATAGCCATCTAGGGGGATGAGCCCGGTTTACCTCCCCTGCCCCAGGAGCCTCCGCAATTTCCCGAGGAGCTGGGCTGCCTCCCCAGGACCGGGTTCCAGGGGCAATCGGCCCAGAACCCCCAGGCCTTCGCTGGCTTCGTGGAACTCCTCGTCGTCCAGGGGACTGACCACCGCGGTATTCACCATGGCATTGATCAGCAGCAGCTCCTGCACAAGGTCGAAAGGCGCGGTGTCCGGGAGGTGGCCATCAATGATCACCAGGTGGGGGGCGGAGGCGCGCACCGCCTCCAGGGCTGCGGCCCCGGAGGTTACCTGCTGGAGGCGCACCTCCGGATCTGCAGACAGGGCTGCGGCGAAATTTTTCATGACCTGGGCGCGAGTAGTGGCGAGAACGAGGCAGAGCATGAATCACCTTGGAAAAATCGCCGCGGCCAACCCCTGGTAACCGGATTTGGAGCCCCGCGGTTTCTATAAGTCATTTCAAAACCTATTTCCGGAGTCAGTTTTTATAAACCAGGATGCGATTAAAGAGGGAGGAATTGCCCCCCTTTGTAAAAGGGGGGTAGGGGGGATTTATCAGCGGCTGAAGTCCCCCTAAATCCCAGCAGTGTCCGGTTAAGTTTTTGCAAAGGCATAGTTTTTTTGGCGTTGAAGCTCTGGGAGATGGAGGTTCATCAGGCGAGCTTCATTTTGGATGTTGATGCGTAATTCTCTGACCCGGTTGATGCTGACCCTTTCCTGGAAA
>JAGVAH010000091.1 GCA_020060385.1 Syntrophobacterales bacterium
AAATCGTCCCGGCGATAATCAAAGAACCTGCTCCCTGGAACGATTTACGTGACACCCACTCAACCTCGTTGAGGAAAGAATTTTCGGCAAACGCTATAATTTCCAGCTAACGCCTCTCAAGAGATTCGAAACGAAGCTCCCCTCCCTTCAGAATGACAAATCTTGCATCTTTCTTTGCGTCTTGGCCACCTGGGGTGAAAAAGACATCTGATACCAAGTTGCAGTCTAACGGCAACTTTCTTGTAGGGGCGAACCTTGTGTTCGCCCGCCCGCATAGGGCGAATACAAGATTCGCCCCTACAGTTCAATGTCTTTTGATTGCGAAATGGTATTACGGCCCGAACGCGCGGCGGATCATCTCCACTTCTTCTTTCCGGGTTTTCACTTCTTCGGTGAGGCGGGCCTCATGGAGGCGTTCCAGCATCTCCTTGATGAGGGGGCCGGGGGTGAAGCCCATGGCCAGGAAGTCCCGGCCCCGCAGCTCCGGCTTCAGATGCTTCAGATGGGTGAAGTACAAGGAGATGGCCTTCTTGGAGGATTCCTGCCGGGTCTTGGCCAGCATATAGAGGAGATACTCGGTGTCCAGAGGGCTGAGCAGCCGGTAAATGGCGACGCGGCCCGGCTCCCCCAGGCGGTAGAGCCGGGCCAGGGTCTGGTCCGCGGCTTCTTTGCCCCTGGTGATGGCCGCGGCCTTTTTGGAGGGGATTTTGAACCGCCGCACCATTTCTTCCAGTTCCTCCGGATTCAAGGGCTCCACTAATCCCAGGAAATAGACCAGCCAGCGTTGATATTTCTCTTCCAGGTAGAGGAGGTCGAACCAGGAAAGCACTGCCTGGACGCTCTCCAGCATGCTCTTGGTGCCTTCATCATAGCGCAGCCGGGGATGAATGGGCTTTAAAAGATCGAATTCCGCCAGGCGGGTGATGGCGGGGATGGGGTTGCCCTCCTGGAGGATCAACCGCAGCTCCCCGAAGAGGCGGGCCCCGGAGAGGCGGTCGAAGAAGTTGTTTTTCACCGCGTTGGCGATGAGGTTGGCGGTGAGTTTGCTGACCCGGAATTTGAAGCGCTGCTCGAAGCGGATGGCCCTAAAGACCCGGGTGGGGTCTTCCACAAAGCTCAGGTTGTGGAGGACGCTGATCACCTTTTCCTTCAGGTCCCGGTGGGCTCCGAAGAAATCCATGAGGGTGCCGAAGTCCCGGGGGTTGAGCTTCACCGCCAGGGTGTTGATGGTGAAGTCCCGGCGGTAGAGGTCCATCTTGATGGAACTGTACTCCACCACCGGCAGGGCCCCGGGGGCCTCGTAGTACTCGGTGCGGGCGGTGGCCACATCGATCTTGAAGCCATCCGGGAAGATGATCACCGCGGTCTTAAATTTGTGGAACTCCCGGGAGCGGGCCCCATAGCGGCCGGCGAAGCGCCGGGCGAAGACGATGGCGTCGCCCTCGATGACGATGTCAATGTCCAGGTTTTCATGCCTGAGGAACAGATCCCGGACAAAGCCCCCCACCGTGTAGGCGGTGTAGCCCAACTCCTCGGCCACCTGGCCCACCTGCTGCAAAATTTCCAGGAGGTGCCGGGGAATGCGCTCCCGCATCAGGGACTGGATGCTTTTAGTGCGCAAGGGCTGGGTCCACTGGGTCTCTTCCTCTGCGGCGATGAGGAGATGCAGCAGATCGGTGCGGCTGATGACCCCTAAAACCAGCCCCTCTGCCACCACCGGCAGCAGGCGCTGCTTGTTGATCACCAGTTTCTCCCGGATCTCCGCCAGGGTGGCCTCCGGGGGGACGGTGGCGATCTCCGTGGTCATATAATCCTTGGCGGGATGGTTCCTGAGGCCGTGATAGATGCCCTTTTCCACGGTTTGCCGGGTGATCAGGCCCGCCAGCTTGCCTTCATGGATCACCGGCAGGGCATTGATGCTGTAACGGTTGAGGAGGAGTTCCGCGCCTTCCAGGGTCACCTCCGGGGAGACCCATTTCACCGGGAAGGACATGATCTCCCGGGCCCGGCGCTGGGGTTGCACCTTAGCCTGGAGCAACTGGCGCAGTTGTTCCTCCACCTGGGTCAGGGGCACGCCTTTGAGGGCCGCGGACGCGGCGTAGCTGTGGCCCCCGCCCCCCAGTTCCGCGAGGATCTCCGCCACATTCACCTCCGGCACCCGGCTGCGGCCCACCACGTAGACCCGTTCCTCCATCTGCGCCAGGGCGAAGAGGACCTGGATATTGCCCATGTCCATGAAGCGGTGGGCCACCACCGCAAAGTCGGGGACATACTCCTTGGCGGTGCTGTGGGCCAGGACCACCTCGATGCCGTCCACGTGGAAGTGGCTGGTATGCTCCAGGAGGCTGTTGAGCAGGGCCACCTGCTCCGCGGACATCTCCCGGGAAAGAATACCGGAGACCACATTGAGGTCGGCCCCCTGCTTCAGCAGATAGGCCCCGGCTTCGAAGTCCTCGGGAGTGGTGGAGGAAAAGGTGAAGGAGCCGGTGTCCTCGAAGATCCCCAAGGCCATGATGGTGGCTTCCTCGGGGGAAATCTCCAGCCCTTTCTCCTTAATGATGCGGGTGAGGATGGCGGTGGTGGAGCCCAGGAACTGCACCACTTCCACGCTCCCGTGGACATCGTCCGGGGAATCGGGGTGGTGGTCGTAGATGTGAATCTCCACTTCATCGGAGGCCGCGGCCTCCGCGTACCGGCCGATGCGGGAGGCCTGGCGGGTGTCCACCAGGATGAGGCGTTTGATTTCTTCCGGGGGCGCCTGCTTCAGCCGGGCGAATTCCAGGAAATAGGAGCTGGAGCGGATGAAGAAGTCCCGCAGACTGGTCTCCTGGGCCCCCGGAAAGACCAGCAGGGCCTGGGGATAGAGCTTCTTGGCAGCCACCATGGAGGCCAAGGCGTCGAAGTCCGCGTTCAGGTGGGTGGTAATCACCTCCAGGGTGCGGGCTGGGGGAGCGTCTTTCCGGGTCATGGCCGGGGATGGGCCTTTTTATGGATCTCCCGGAGGCGGGCCGCGTCCAGGTGAGTGTAGATCTGGGTGGTGGCCAGGTCCGCGTGCCCCAAAAGCAGCTGCAAGACCCGGAGATTGGCCCCCCGGGAGAGCAAATGGGTGGCAAAGGAATGGCGCAGGGTGTGGGGGCTCAATTCCCGGATCCCGGCCTGGCGCGCGTAACCCTTCAGAATCTTCCAGAAGCCCTGGCGGGACAGGGGCCCCCCCCTGCGGTTGAGGAAGAGATAATGGCTCTCCCGGCCCCGAATTAACTTGGGCCGGCCCTGGGAGAGATAAAGGCCCAGCTTCTCCACGGCAGGAGGCACCAGGGGCACCACCCTCTCCTTGTTGCCCTTGCCCCGGACCCGCACCACGCCCCGGCGCAGGTCCACCTGCTTGAGGGTGAGGCCCACCAGTTCCGAGACCCTTAAGCCGGTGGCGTAGAGGACCTCCAGGAGGGCCCCGTCCCGCTGGCCCCAGGGGGTGGTGGGATCGGTGGCCGCCAGCAGCACGGCCACTTCCCTTTCCCCCAAGACCTGGGGGAGTTTCAGGGGCAGCCGGGGGGAGTCCAGCAGTTCCACGGGATTGGCGGAGATCTTCTCTTCCCGCACCAGGAACCGGAAGAATTGGCGCAAGGCCGACAGCCGCCGGGCCCGGCTCCGGGCCGACAGCCCCCGGGCCTCCAGGGCCCCCAGGTAGGTCTGCAGCTCCTCTAACGTCACCTCTTCCCAGGAGGTCCGGGCCAGGGTGAACAAAAACTCCCGGAAATCCTGGAGATCGTGGGAGTAGGATTCCAGGGTCAGGGGCGCCAGACCCCGCTCCGCAGCCAGGTGGTGGTAAAACTGCTCCAGCAGCTCGTCCAGGTAATCGGGCCCGGCCTGGAGCAACTCCGACAGCAGGGCCTTGATCTCCGGCTTGCTCAATACCTGGGAGGGGCTCTGAATTGGCGGCGCAGCGACCTCAAACTGCTCCAGGGGGTCGGCTGGGATCAGTTGTTCCCGGAGCAAAAACTGGAAGAAGTGGCGCAGCGCGCCCAGGCGCCGGTCCAGGCTGCGCACCGGCAGCTTTTTTTCTTCCAGGCCCTGAAAGTAATCCTGCAGATCCTCCAGGGCCACCGTCTCCCAGGAGAGCCGCCCCTTTTGGCCCACAAATTCCCGGAAGTCCTGGAGATCCCGGGTATAGGCCTCCAGGGCCGGCGCGGCCAGGCTTTCTTCCCTCTCCAGATGGTGGTAGAATTGTGTGAGCGCCGCATCCATGGGCAGAACCTTGAAAGAATTACTAACTGATTATACCCTGACTTGGCGAAAAGTAACAGCCGCAGGAGGGATTTTGGGGGATGGGGCAAGGGGCAGCCTTGAGAACGGCGCTTCATAATGACTAGGACATTGCAAAAACCAATGTTTCTATCCCCCCTTTTCTAAAGGGGGGAGGGGGGATTAAAAAGCGCCAGATAATCCCCCTAAATCCAATACGGTTCACTTAAGTGTTAAAGGAATCGGTGGGCAGTGCCCACCCTAGGTTATGTTATTCTGAACGGAGCGCAGCGGAGTGAAGAATCTCTGCTTTTCCAAGAAGTTTGAGATTCTTCGGTCGCCTCCGGCTCCCTCAGAATGACAAGGAAAATGACTTCCTTTCATCTCGACACGTTTAAGTGAACCGTATTGCCCCTAAATCCCCCTTCTAGAACAGGGGAACTTAACAACCATTTTTCTTATACCTTATATTGAGGTTTAAAATTGGTGGCACAGGCTTTCCAGCCTGTGCAGATTAAGGAGGCGGGCGAGGACGCCCGCCCTACGGCTCTTCCCCATGACCCAGATCATCTATGGCCGCCATCCGGTCCTGGCCGCGTTGCGCCAGGAAGGTAATTCCCTGGAAGAGGTGGTGATCGCCCAGGGCGCCCGGGGCCATTGGCTGGGGGAAGTGCGCCGCCGGGCCCGGGCCGCAGGCGTGCGCCTCCGGGAACTGGAGCGGCCCGCCTTGGACCGCATCGCCGGCACTCCCCACCATCAGGGGGTGGTGGCCCGGTATGTGGGCTTTGCTTACCGCTCCGGGGATGAACTTCTGGACCGCCTCCCCACGCTGGGGGAACCTCCCCTGTTGGTGGCCGCGGACGGCCTCACCGACCCCATGAACCTGGGGAACCTGAGCCGCAGCGCCCTGGCCGCCGGGGCCCACGGCCTCATCATCCCCCGGGAGCGGGCCGCGGGGGTCACCCCCGCGGTCCTCAAGGCCGCGGCTGGGGCTTTAGAATACCTGCCCCTCTACCGGGTGACCAACCTGGCTGACTGTCTGCTGCGACTGAAGGAGGCGGGACTGACCATCGTCGGCGCGGATTCCCGGGCCACGCCCAGTCTCTATGACGCGGACCTGACCGGGCCTCTGGTCCTGGTCATCGGCAGCGAAGACAAGGGCCTGCGGCCCCGGGTGCGCCGGCAGTGCGACCTCCTTTTGGCCATTCCCATGGCCCGGCAGGAGATCGGCTCGCTGAACGCGGCCGCGGCCGGCGCGGTGGTCCTTTTTGAAATCCGCCGGCAGCGCTTGGGGAAGGAGTTAGTGAGGTAGGGCGGGAAAGCGAAGCGCATCCCGCCTTCACAGGCTTGGGAACCCGTTTGGCGCAAGGCTGTGCTTTGAGATATATTTCCGCTGGTTTATTCCATCTCGCCGAAGGCGGGATGCGTTGCACTTTCCCGCCCTACACCCCATGAACCTTCAACTCTTAACTATGATTTCATCACCCTCTTAGCCGTCTCCCCCAAATCCGCGACACTGGCGACCACCGTCACCCCCGCGGCCTGGAGCGCGGCCATCTTGTCCGCGGCCTTGCCGCTGCCCCCGGAAATGATGGCCCCGGCATGGCCCATGCGTTTGCCGGGGGGCGCGGTCTGCCCGGCAATGAAGGCCACCACCGGTTTGGTCATCTTCCTGGCGATAAAGGCCGCGGCTTCCTCTTCCGCAGCGCCGCCGATCTCGCCGATGAGCACCACCCCCTGAGTCTGGAGATCGGCCTCAAAAAGCTCCAAGGCATCAATAAAATTGGTGCCGATGATGGGGTCGCCGCCAATGCCGATGCAGGTGGACTGGCCCAGGCCGGCCAGGGTCAACTGGTGCACCGCTTCATAGGTGAGGGTGCCGCTCCGGGACACCAGGCCGATGCTGCCCTGCCGGTGGATCGGCCCCGGCATGATGCCCACCTTGGCCTGCCCCGGGGAGATGATGCCCGGGCAATTGGGGCCGATGAGGCGGCAGCCCGTCCCCTGAAGGGCCGCCTTCACTTTCACCATCTCCAGGGTGGGAATGCCTTCGGTGATGCAGACGATCACCTTGATCCCGGCCGCGGCCGCCTCCAGGATGGCATCTGCGGCAAAGGCCGGGGGCACGAAGATCAGGGAGGTGTTGGCCCCCGTCGCCGCCACGGCCTTGGCCACGGTATTGAATACCTGGATGCCGTCCAGTTTCTGGCCCCCTTTCCCCGGGGTCACCCCGGCCACCACCCTGGTGCCGTAGTCCATACACTGGCGGGCGTGAAATGATCCTTCCTTGCCGGTAATGCCCTGGACGACTACTTTTGTCTCATGATTCACCAGAATGCTCATTTTTTCCCTTCTGCCTGTAAGTTCAAGGTTCAAAGCGCCAAAAACCGGTGCTTTTATTGGAAGCTATTTCAAAACCTAATCGGGGCTACAAAAATGTTATCAACCAGCAAAAAAGAGGGATGACTGCTTTTAAGTCCCCCTTTGGAAAAGGGGGACTTAGGGGGATTTTCAGGCGCTTATAAATCCCCCCTATCCCCCCTTTTTCAAAGGGGGGGAATTCGTTCCTAATTAACCTTATCCAGGTTTATGGAAGCTTACTCCGCAAATAGGTTTTGAAATGACTTGTAGTACCTCTGCCAAGGATGCATAAAAATGCCCCGGGTGAGGGGCAAGGTGACAAAAACCCTTGCCTGACTCACCCCAGGTTAAGGAGGACCTGAGTCAACTTAGCAGGAGGAAGAAAGGGGGAAAATCGGGTAATTTCTGATTTTTTTGTCCAAGATTTTCTTACATTCCCTTCCCTCACTTTTTGTCACCCTGAGCGAAGCGAAGGGTCTAGATTCTTCGGCCCCTTCGGGGCCTCAGAATGACAGCCAATGCCAATGACTTCTTGCTCCGAATAATAAATATGAGATCCTTCGCTGCGCTCAGGATGACATCCTGGTTTTCGCAGAGGTCGCCAAAGAGAATCAGAACTCGATCAGCCGGTTTTGGATGGCGAAGCGGGAGAGATCGGCATTGTTCCGCAGGTTGAGTTTTTTCAGCAGCCGGTAGCGATAGGTATCCACCGTCTTGATGCTGATATGATAGGCCTCGGCGATCTCCCGGGTGGTCTTGCCCAGGGCCAGATGCCTGAGCACCTGGATCTCCCGGTTGGATAAGGTGTCCAAAGGAGAGCGCTCCTGGGTGCCGCTGGCCAGATGGTGGGCCAGGGACTCGGCCGCGGCGTCGCTGAGATAGCGCCCCCCGGCGTGCACCTTGCGGATGGCGTTCACCATCTGCTCCGGCGCCGAGCGTTTGGTGATATAGCCCTTGGCCCCGGCGCTGATCCCCCGGAAGACATACTGCTCTTCTTCGTGCATGGTGAGGATGAGGATGGGCATCTTGGGATAGTAATGGTGCAACTGGCTGACCACCTCCAGGCCGTCCAGCACCGGCATGGAGATGTCGATGACCGCCACATCCGGCAAGGTTTCCCGGGCTTTTTCCACGGCTTCCCGGCCGTCCGCGGCTTCGGCCACCACTTCGATGTCGCCGGAGTCTTCGATGATGCGGCGCAGACCGGCCCGGACAATGCTGTGATCATCCGCCAAGAGTATCCTGATCATGGACCTGTTCACCTTCTGGCATTAAGGGGCAGTTTAAAATAGACCTGGGTCCCCTTGTGGGGTTTGGAGCGGATTTCCAGGGCGCCGCCGATGAGGCCGGCCCGTTCCCGCATGCCCGCCAGCCCCAGACACTCCAATTCCTCTATTTTCCTGGTGTTGAAACCCCGGCCGTTATCCACCACCGCCAGGGTCAAGACGCCCTTTTCCTCTTTGAGGGTAATCTGCACCTGGGTGGCATAGGAGTGCCGGGCCACGTTGGTGAGGGCCTCCTGGGCGATGCGGTAGGCCGCGGTGGCCACAATATCGTCCACTCGGTTGACATTAAGGGATTTAAAATTACAGGCAATGCCGGTGCGTTTGCGAAATTCCGCGGCATACCACTCCAAGGCGTCGATGAGTCCCAGATGATCCAGCACTCCCGGACGCAGCCGAGTGGCCAGGCCCCGGACCTCGTCAATGGTCGTATCGATGAGATCCCGCATCTTCAGGGACCGGTCTGCGGCCTTGTCCTCCCGGTCTTTCAGATGCTCCGCCAGCCAGACGGCATCCATGCGCAGGGCCGTAAGCACCTGTCCCAGCTCATCATGGAGCTCCCGGGCAATGGCGGTGCGCTCTTTCTCCTGGCTGGCCATGATGCTGCCGGACAGACGCCGCAGCTGGTCCTGGGCCTTCTTCAGTTCGGTAATGTCGGTGGCGATGCCGCAGAGACCGTTGGCCACCCCCTGGTCGTCATAAATGGGAAATTTCACCATCAAATAGGTATGGACGCCCCCTTCCTGGGGAATGGGCTCCTCCACCTGGCGGGGCCGCCCTTCTGCGAGGACCTGGAGGTCGCTGGCCCGGAATTGATCGGCCACTCCCTTAGGAAAGATGTCGTAATCGGATTTGCCCCGGATGTCCTCGCCCTTGATCCGGAACAATTCCTCAAAGCGGGAATTGACCAGGCGGTAGCGGCCAGCCTTGTCCTTAATGTAGACCACGGCCGGCGTATACCGGAGAATGCCGGTGATCTCCCGGGTCCGCCGTTTGACCTGGCGCTCCAGGTCCTTGGAGTAAAGGCTCAGTTCCTCCTGGGCCCGTTTCAGGGCCAGCTCCGCCTTTTTCCGCTCCGACAGGTCCCGGGCCACGCAGACGCTGCCGATGGTGTGGCCCAGCTCATCCCGCAAGAGACTGATGGAAATATCCATGGGCACAATACTTCCATCCTTTTTTTGCATGTCGATCTCGTATTCCCGGACCACCCCCTCCCGGCGCAGCTTGGTCAGCATTTTCTCCAATTCCTGGGGATCGGCATAGAGCTCGAACGCGGTCTTGCCGGCCAATTCATCGAATAGGTAGCCGTAGATTTCCTCGGCCCGCCGGTTCCAGAGAATGAAGCGGCCGTGGCGGTCGACAATGCCGATGGCGTCCACCGAGTTGTCGATGACGTTTTCCAGATATTCCTTGGTCCTTTTGAGCTCTGCTTCCGCGCGTTTGCGTTCTTCGATCTCTTGGGTCAAAAGGAGGTTGGCCGCAGTCAGTTCCGTGGTGCGCTCTTCGATGCGCCTTTCCAATTCATCGTAAGCCTGTTGCCTGGCCTCTGCACCGGGCTGGCCAGCGGTTGGCAGCGCCTCCAATTCTGCCAGGGATTGGCCCTTGGGGGCCGGCTTGCTTAGGGGCCGACGCTGCTTTTTGGTTTGATTTTCCACGGGCGGCGCTGCTCCTGTGGCAGAGTCCATAAGCCTGCTGACGGAGGGAATCCGGGCCCCCAGGGCGGGCGTCCCCGCCCCCCTTTAGTTCCGGAGTTACGTCTTGCCGTTATACGAGGCCCTTCTTTTGGAGGAGGGGCAGAGGATTCACCAGGTGCTTGGCCAGCCACTCCTTCACCCGGGGATGGCCCAGGGCCAGGCCGATGAGTTCGGTGAAATAAAAGACCGGCAGATAATAACTCTGGCCGAATCTTTTGGAGATGCGCTCCTGGGTCAGGTCCAGATTGGCCTGGCACATCTGACAGGAAACCACGAAACACTCCGCGCCCGCGGCCAGGGCCCGTTCATACAGACGCTGGGTCAACGTGTCGATAATATCCGGCCGGGACAGCGACAGGCCCGCGCCGCAGCAATCGGTCTTAAAGGACCAGTCCAAAGGGGTGGCCCCCAGGACCTCCAGCAGCCGTTCCATATTTTGGGGATTCTCGTGATCCGTCTTATCCGTCATGGCCGGGGGCCGGGCCACCAGGCAGCCGTAATAGCTTACGGCTCGCAGGCCGGTGAGGGGCCGCGCCACCTTCTGGGCCAGGATCTGCAGGTAGTCTTCCTGAGTGAGGTAGTCCAGGAGGTCCCAGATCTTGATGGTGCCCGGGTAAGACAGGCCCAAGGGGTTTCCTTCCGGGTTTTTCAGGGCCTTTTCCGCCACCTTCAGGCGGTTGAAGCACAAGGCGCAGGGCGCCACCACGTCCCGGCCCATCTTCTCTGCGTTCATGAGATTGCGGGCCGGCAGCGCCAGGGCCAGCTCCTGGTTGATGCTGTGGGCCGCGGTGGCCCCGCAGCAATTCCAATCCCTTATTTCTTCCAACTCCACGTCCAACAGGGGAGTGATCCCCGCAATGGACGCGGCATAATCCACCGCCGTGTTTTCCAGGGAACACCCCGGATAATAGGAGACTTTCATAGTGTCATGACTTTATCAGTTTCAGGATCTCTTGGATTTCCCTCTGCCCTCCAGGGGCAGGGGACCCCAAGAGGCGCATCCGGCCCCGTTTCATGAGCTGCCAGCCCAGTTTCATATTTTCCCGTAATTCCCGGACATCCAATTTGCGGCGCATCTTAAAGAAGGTGAAGCGGCGCAGCAGCTGCGCCTCCGCCACCCGGCCCTGGCCCGCCCGGATGCTCTCCAGGAAAAAGCGGTGGAACGCGGCCACCTCGGGTTGGGGCACGGCTTTCTTCTGGGTCACGGCCTGCTCCTTAAACCAGTCCATCACCCCGGCGATGTCAATGCCGTTGGGGCAGCGGGTGGTGCAGGTCTCACAAGAAGAACAGACCCAAATGGTGTTGGAGGCCAGCACCTTTTCTTCCTGGCCCAAGAGGGCCAGTTGGATCACCTGATGGGGGAGAAGGTCCATGGCGAAGGTCAAGGGGCAGCCGCAGGAGCATTTCCGGCATTGATAACACGCGTCCGGACTGAGGTGGTCCTGGGACAGCCGTGCCGCCAGGGTGAAGGCGGGGAATAAGGGTTTATCCCGGGGTTCCGGCATGGGCGGCGTATCTTCCTTTTTCATGTATTAACATGTTTACGTCAATATATCATTTTTCCAAAGTCATTTGTATATAGTGGCAGGGACATTCTTTGGCGCAAAGGCCGCAGCCCTTGCAGAAATCCAGATCGAATTCGTAGGTGGTCCCGGATTTGGCCTTCTTCACCGCGTTGTCCGGGCAATACATATAACAATTAGCACAATTGTAACAAAGTCCGCAACTGAAACAGCGCTCCGCCTCCTGGGTGATTGCGGACCGGTCAAAAGCGGGATAGATTTCGCTGAAACCCTTGAGGCGGATGTGCACCGGCAGGGCTTCCCGCTGGAAGCGGTGGGCCTTCTGATAGTAATAGGTGTTGAGGTCCTTGGAATAGATCACCGGGGGCGGCGACAGGCGGCTTTCCACCTGGCCCTCGATATAGTCCTCGATGGCCTCCGCGGCCCGCATGCCCTGGCCGATGGCCGCGGACACCGTCTCCAGCCCCAGCACCGCATCGCCCCCGGCAAAGACCTTGTCGATGCTGGTCATTTGCATCTCGTTGGTGGAGATCCACTTGTTGTCGATCTTCTGGACCTCCAGGCCGTCGTAATCCACGGCCTGGCCCGTGGCCATGATCACCGTGTCCGCGGGAATGACCCCTTCCGACCCGGGGATGGGCACCGGCCGGGCCCGGCCGCTGGCGTCCGGCTCCTTGAGCTCCATCTGCACGCACAGCAAACCCACCACCCGGCCCTCATCGGCAATGATCTTCACCGGGTTGGTGTGGTAGCGGAACATGATCCGCTCTTCCATGGCCTCATCGATCTCCGCGGTAATGGCGGGCATCTCCACCCGGGTGCGGCGGTAGACCACGCAGACGTTGGCCCCCAGCCGTTTGGCCACCCGGGCCGAATCCATGGCGGTGTTGCCGCCCCCCACCACCACCACGTCCTTGCCCACGTCCACGGACTTGCCGCGGTTCACCGCCTTCAGGAAATCCACCCCGGTGTACACCCCCCGGGCCTCTTCCCCGGGCACGCCGATGGGCACCCCCAATTGGGCCCCCAGCCCCAGAAAGATGGCGTCGTAGAATTGGATCATCTGGTCCATGGGGATATTGACCCCCACCTTGGCATGGCACTCCAGATCGATCCCCAGGCGCAGGATGGCCTCGATCTCCCGGTTCAGGACCTCCTTGGGCAGGCGGTAGGAGGGAATGCCGTAGCGCATCATGCCCCCGGGCTCCCCCTGGGCTTCGAAGATCTTCACCTGGAAGCCCCTTTTCGCCAGATGAAAGGCGCAGGAGAGGCCCGCGGGCCCGGAGCCGATGACCGCCACCTTTTCCTTCCTTTTGGGGATCAGCTTTTTATGTTCCAGGTGCTTTTCCAGGCCGTAGTCGCCCACCGCCCGTTCCGCGCCGTTGATGGCCAGGGGGTAATCGAAATCCCGGCGGTTGCAGCCCCCCTCGCAGGGATGGGGGCAGACCCGGCCGCAGGTGGCGGGCAGGGGGTTGGTGCGGGTGAGGACGTGCCAGGCCTCGTCATAGTCCTGCTTATCCGCCAGGAGGCGCAGAAAGCCGCGGATATCATTGTTAATGGGGCAGCTATGGGTGCAGGGGGGGGTCTGCATGATGTTCAGGGGTTTCATGGTGCGCCAGGAGCCGGTTTTATAAGGCACCACGGTGCGCAGGTCCACCGCTAAACCTAAGGGCAGTGTATTCATTACAGGTTAAACCTCTCTATGTTCTGGTTGGCGATTTCCTGGATTGCCGCCACTTCCTTGAGGGGCGCGCCCTTCTTAAAGAGGTGTTTGAAGCGGCCCTGGAGCTTGAGGTATTCTTCCACCGGCTTCTTCTCCTGGATTTTCACCACGTTGGTGACCTTGCCGTTGATGATTTCAAAGACCGGGAAAAGCCCGGTGGCCTTGGCCAGGCGGCAAATCTGCACCGTCAGGTCGCCGGTGTGGCCCCAGCCCAGGGGGCAGGGGGCCAGGATATGGAGGTATTTGGGACCGTTAATCAGCAGCGCGGTCTTCACCTTGCGCTGCAGATCCCGGAAGTCGTCCACCGTGGCCGTGGCCACGTAGGGAATGCCGTGGTCCGCGGCGATGAGGGGCAGGTTCTTTTTGCGGGTGGTGTTGCCCATGGGGGTGGTGGTGGTCTTGGCCCCCAGGGGGGTGAAACTGGAGCGCTGCACCCCGGTGTTCATGTAGGCCTCGTTGTCGTAGCAGATATAGAGCACATTATGGCCCCGTTCGAACATGCCGCTGATGCTTTGGAAGCCGATGTCCGCGGTGCTGCCGTCCCCGCCCTGGGCGATGATGTTCACCGGCCCCTTCTTCAGGGCCTTGTACGCGGCCTCCACCCCGGAGGCCACCGCCGAGACATTCTCAAAAAGGCTGTGCAAGAAGGGGATGCGCCAGTTGGGGTCGGGATAGGGGGAGCTGAAGATTTCCAGGCAGCCGGTGGCCACGCAGGCGATGGTGTTTTCCCCGGCGGCGTCCGCCACCAGGCGGGCGGCCAGGGCCTGGCCGCAACCGCCGCAGGCCCGGTGGCCGCTGGCAAACAGGTCCTTTTTCTCCACTCTGTATAGGTCTTCCGAGCTGGCAGTAATCATTACATGTCCCTCTTGGCGATGATCTCCGGGTTCAGGCCCAGGAACTCCAGTTCCACCGGCTCCTTCTCCACCCGTGCCACCGCGTAGCGGAGATCGCTGATGGAGATGTTGCGGCCCCCCAAGCCGGAGACAAAGCAACTGATCTTCCGGTCCTTCTTTTCCGTGCGGGGGAAGGACCAGCGCACGTCGCTCCCCAGGATGCCGCCCCGGCCTAAAGAGATGGACTTTTCAATGACCAAAAGGTTCGTCTTGTCTTTCAGGACCCGGTAGACCTCCTTCCGGGGGAAGGGGCGGTAAGAGCAGATCTGCAGGAGGCCCACCTTCTTGCCTTCGTCCTCCAACTGGTCGATGAGGTCCTTGATGGTGCCGGCCACGGAGCCCATGGTGATGATCACCAGGTCCGCGTCCTCGATCTTGTAGGTCTTGAGGAGGCCGCCGCTTTCTCGGCCGAAGGCCTTGGCAAACTCGGCGCTCACCTGCTTGATGACCTTCTCCGATTTCTCCAGGGCCCGGTGCAGGATGTAGCGCACCTCCATGTAGAAGCGGGGGTCGGCGTACAGCCCGATGCCCCGGGGCCACCGGGGGTCGACGATGTTCTGGGGCTTGAAGGGTGGGAGGAAGGCGTCTACTTCCTTCTGCTCCGGGATATCCACCGGCTCGAAGGCGTGGGTGAGGATAAAGCCGTCCATGCAGACCATCACCGGCAGGAAGGTCTGTTCCGCAATTTTAAAGGCCTGCATGTGCAGGTCCGCGGCCTCCTGGTTGTCCTCCGCGTGGAGCTGAATCCAGCCCGCGTCCCGGACGGTCATGGAATCCTGGTGATCGTTCCAGATGTTCAAGGGCGCGGAGATGGCCCGGTTGGCGCAGGTGAGGACGATGGGCAGCCGCATGCCGGCGATGCAATAGATGACTTCGTTCATCAGCAGCAGCCCTTGGGAGGTGGTGGTGGTATAGGCCCGGGCCCCCGCGGCGCTGGCCCCCAGAACCACGGAAGCCGCGGAGAATTCACTCTCCACGTTGATGAATTCGGCCTCCAGTTCTCCCTCCCCCACCAGCCTGGCCAGGTCTTCGACGATATGGGTCTGGGGGGTGATGGGGTAGGCGGAGATGACATTGGGCCGGCACATGGCCACTACTTGGGAAACACCGTGTGATCCTTCCAGATATTTCAGCATGGCTACTCCCGGCGTTTCTGAATGATTTCGTGGGCCCGCTCCAGCGCGGCCACGTTGTTTTCCCCCACCTTCCCCGGAAACTTCTCCATGATGGCCTCCTGGACCGCGTCCAGGCTCACCAGGCCGGTGATGGAGCAGAAGGCGCCGATCATGATGGCGTTGGGAATGGGCCGGCCCACGATTTCCAAAGCGATCTCCGTGGCCGGAATGGTTTCCACCCGGGCCTGGGCCTTGATCTGCAGTTCCTCCGGCCTCTTTTCGGCGTTCACCAGGACCAGCCCGCCTTCTTTCAGGCCCTCCAACACCGGCACGGTGTCCATGAGATACTGGTCCTGGACGATGAGGTAATCGGGCTCCCGCACTTCTTCCCGGGTGCGGATCTTCTTGTCGTCGATGCGGACGAAGGCCTGGACCGGCGCGCCCACCCGTTCGGCCCCGAAGGAAGGGAAGGCCTGGGCAAATTTGCCGTCCCGGAACGCGGCGTTGGCTAAGAGCTCGGCCGCGGCCACGTTGCCCTGCCCCCCCCGCCCATGGATTCTGATTTCAATCATGCGTCCGTCTCCCGTGGTTTTCTGGTTAGGTTAATAGTTTGGTGGGGGAAGGCCAGGAATCCAGTAGGGCGGGCGTCCCCGCCCGCCTCCATCAGGTTTTTGCAAACTATAAATAGAAATTCAGAGCCTCTTAGAAAGCCAGAGTTATTCAAAGTCCCCCTTTGAAAAAGGGGGATTTAGCGGGATTTCAGGGGCTTAGAAAATCCCCCCTAACCCCCCTTTTTCAAAGGGGGGGATAAAACCCCCTTCTCATCAGGCTCAAAACCGTTTTCAACAATCTGCCAGACCCTGCCCCTGCCCCATGCCCCCAGAAGCGCTACAATTTTTCTCATTCTGAAGGGAGCGAAGCTTTGTTACGCATCTCTCTTGCTCTTTGCCAATGGAAACAAAGATTTTTCGCGGCGCTCAAAAAGACAAAAGAGCCTTATTTCAGCACCCTCTTCCCAAGCCGCATAAAAGGTCTGGAAATCTGGGCCGGTTGATCTGATCTTCCGGACCTGGACACCTTTAGGGGGCATTGGCGGAAAGCATCTGTCCCATTTGGGCTAAATTCAGGGGAAATGCCGTGATTAGCAGGTTAGCAGGCGGGTTAAAACCTGAAAATCGGATAAATTCTGATTTTTTTGTCCAAATTTTTCTTACAAGGGCACATTTGCCAGAGATGATGGGTGTGCCGGGGGGAGGATTGGGGGAGTTTTACCAAGTTGGCGACAGAGAGATGACCTTGTCGGGGCAAATCTTGTATTCGCCCTGTATGGGTGGGCGAACACCAGGTTCGCCCCTACAGTAAAATTGTTGTTAGATTGCGACTGGGTATCAGTTGCGGGGCACAGGGGAAGGATGAAAGAGTCGATCCCCCATGGGGTTTCCGGTTTGGCGCCCCTTGCCTGGGGCTTGGGTCCCCTGATCGGGCCTCCTTTTAAACAGATAAACACTGGAGGCGCTGGGCCGGTATCCTGGGGGGACCTTATCCAAATAATATTCCGTAAGATTATAGGTCCTGATGTCAACCACGCCGACGCAGTTGTAAAACTCACTGCTGTACCTTTTGAACCAGTCAAATATGAGCCAGCACGACCCGGGTTGGATCAACCAGGAAGTGGAAATGGCCACAAAGACCAGGTAGGCCGGCCGGGAGGCCTCTATCTCCCGGATCATTTCCTCTTGCATGCTCACCGCATAAGGGTGGGGTTCCATTAAGGGATAGGTATAGATATAGCCGGTGGCCCCCCGGCGCTGGGCATAGAAGTAAATTTGGGGTTCCGAACCAATCACCGCCAGGGTGTCTTCCTTGGCAGTGCGCTCTTTAAGATACCGGGCGATTTTCGGGGATTCGGGAAAGGGGTTGAAACCGTAGGCCAGGCGGGAAGCCTGGGCCGGATCAACCCTGAATAAAAAGAGGCGTTGGTGATAAATGGCAGATAACAAGGCCAGGAGAATGACGGCCACCGGGACTATTTTCCCCGCCCAGGGGCTGACCCTGGCCAGAAACCTTCCCAGGGCGCTGACCCCCACCCCGATCACCAGGGAAACCGCCGGCAGGGCCAGCAGAAAATAGTGGGGTCGAAAATATAGGCCGGGGATGACCGCCAGAAAGGAGAAAATCACCAGGGTGCCGAGGACAAAAGACCGCTTTTGGGCCTCCGGATCAATCAAGAGGGAGAGCAAGCCCCACCCCCCCAGCCCCCAGAGCAGGGGAGCTGCGGCAGCCACGGGGCCCAATATTTTGATAAGGATCCGCCATCCTTCGGCTGGAGAAACCAAGGCGGCATAGGCCCGGGCATAGGTGAAGGTCCAGAACCAGAACCTGGCAAAGATACCGGCGGCGAGAAAGAAGAGGCAGGTCAAGGCCCAGGGCAGGACGGCACCGGCCAGGAAGACCAGCATATTGGTGAGGATGGGCTTCAACCTGGAGGGTTGCGGGCGCCGCCCCTGGTAGATCAGGTAACCTAAGGCAAAGGGGATGAACGCAGCCCCCTGCTGCTTCATCATCAATGCCAGACCAAACAGGAGGCCGCTGAGAAAGAGGGTCAGGGAGCGGCGGGAATCCCCGGCCCGCAGCAAAAGCAGGATTCCGGCCACTGCCGGCAGGAGGACAAAATGTTCGGCGTTGGCAAACACCCCTTGGACACTCTGCCCCGCCGCGAGCACGGCAAAGCTGGCCCCGGCCACTACTCCGGTTATGGGGTCTAATAAGCGCCTGCCCAGATAAAAGAGACAGATGCAGGTGGCCAGATTCACCAGCAAGAGTCCCAGGTGTATGCCGGTGGGGGTCTGCCCGAAGATGGCCATGATCAGGGCGTAGGCCCCATAGATGCCGGGCATCTTCAGGTTATAAACCTTGGCGTAGGGCAAATAGCCCTGGAGGATCAACTGGCCGGTATAGGCATACTCCCCTTCATCGCGCTCCAGGGGCGCATCCAGCAGGTGAACCCGCAAGGCCATGACTAACAATATAATAAGGAATATAGGGAGCCAGGTATAATAGCGGGGGACGCAACCTTTGGAGGAGTCTGAGGCCAGAACGGTAAAGCTCCCAAAAAAAGTATGCCAAATGGTATTAATCTTGCTGGAAAGAGTCTGCCAGGTCAAATCTTTAATCTGACCATTGGACCAATTCCTGTGCCTCCTTTGCTGGTTCGCCCCCGGTTGATCACCATGGCCGCCTGCTTCAGCTTTATTCCTCTCATTTAATTACGGGCAGCTCCTCCGCGGAGCCCAGCGCGGCCTTGATAAATTCCCGGTTGAGGCGGGCGATATTGCTGATGGAAATCCCCTTGGGGCATTCCACTTCGCACTCTTGGTGATTGGTGCAGTTGCCGAAGCCGCAGGCGTCCATCTGCGCCAACATGGCCAGGGCCCGTCTGGCGGCCTCGGGCCGGCCGTGGGGCAGCAGGGCGAACTGGGAGACCTTGGCGCTGGTGAAGAGCATGGCCGAGGCGTTGGGGCAGGCGGCGATACACGCGCCGCAGCCGATGCAGGCCGCGGCGTCCATGGCCAGGTCGGCCTTATCCTTGGGCACGGGCAGGGAATTGGCCTCGGGAGCCTGGCCGGTATTCACGGAAATGAAGCCCCCTGCGGCCATGACCTGGTCCAGGGCGCTGCGGTCCACCACCAGGTCTTTGACCACCGGCAGGGCCCGGGCCCGGAAGGGCTCGATGACCACCGTATCGCCGTCCGCGAAATGGCGCATGTGCAGCTGGCAGAGGGTGGTTTCCCGCTCCGGCCCGTGGGGGCGGCCGTTGACCACCGAGCCGCACATGCCGCAGATGCCTTCCCGGCAGTCGTGGTCAAAGGCGACGGGCTCCTTGCCCTCCAGGGTGAGCCCCTCGTTGACGATATCCAGCATCTCCAGGAAGGAGGCGTCCGTGGAAATATTTTCAGCCCGATAGGTTTCCAGGCGGCCCGGGGCCTTGGCCCCCGGCTGCCGCCAGACCTTGAGGGTGAGATTGATGGTCTTGCCGCTCACTTGTAACTCCTCGTGGCTAATTTGACGAATTCAAATTTCAGCGGTTCTTTATGGAAGATCGGCTCTTTGCCTTCACCCGCGTATTCCCAGACGGCCACGTGGGCCATGTTGACATCGTCCCGGAGGGCCTCGTTTTCTTCGGTCTGGAAGGCCTCATTGAAATGGCAGCCGCAGGATTCCCGGCGGGCCAGGCCATCCAGGAGCATGACATCCGCGAATTCCAGGAAATCCGCCACCCGCCCGGCGTTTTCCAGGCTCTGGTTGAGATCGGCATGGGAACCGGGCACCGTGACGTTCTCCCAGAATTCCGCCTTGACGTCCGCCACCAGCTTCCGGGCCTTGGTCATACCCTCGTCGGTGCGGCCCATGCCGCAGTATTCCCACATGATACTGCCCAATTCCCGGTGGAAATCCTGGACCGTGCGCTTGCCCTTGATGCTCAGGAGTTTCTGCACCCGGGCCTCCACCTCGGCTTCCGATTCTTTGAAAGCTTCATGGCTGTCAGTCACTTCCCCGAATTTGGTGCCGGCCAGGTAGCCGTTGATGGTGTTGGGGATGACGAAGTAGCCGTCGGCCAGACCCTGCATCAGGGCGCTGGCCCCCAGGCGGTTGGCGCCGTGGTCCGAGAAGTTGGCCTCCCCCAGGACAAACAGCCCGGGGATGGTGCTCATCAGATTGTAATCCACCCAGAGGCCGCCCATGGTGTAGTGGGAGGCCGGATAGATCATCATCGGCGTGGTATAAGGGTCTTCGGCCACGATCTTTTCATACATCTGGAAGAGGTTGCCATACCGGGCCTCGATCTCCGCCTTGCCCAACCGCTGGATGGCGTCCGCGAAGTCCAGATAGACCGCCCGCCCCGTGGGGCCGACGCCCTTACCCTCGTCGCACATGCGCTTGGCGGCCCTGGAGGAGATATCCCGGGGGGCCAGGTTGCCGAAGCTGGGGTAGATGCGCTCCAGGTAGTAATCCCGCTCGTCTTCGGGGATGTCGTGGGGACGCCGGGTGTCTCTGGCCTTCTTGGGCACCCAGACCCGGCCGTCGTTGCGCAGGCTCTCGCTCATCAGGGTGAGCTTGGACTGGTAGTCGCCGTGCACCGGGATGCAGGTGGGATGGATCTGGGTAAAGCAGGGATTGGCAAAACCCGCGCCCTTTTTGTAAGCCCGGAAGGCCGCGGTGACGTTGCAGCCCATGCCGTTGGTGGAGAGGAAAAAGACGTTGCCGTAGCCGCCGGTGGCCAGGACCACCGCGTGGGCCGCGTGGCGCTCGATTTCCCCGGTGACCAGGTTCCGGACCACAATGCCCCGGGCCTGGCCGTTCACCAGCACCACGTCCAGCATCTCCCGACGGGGGAACATGGTCACCTGGCCCCGGGCCACCTGGCGCACCAGGGAGCTATAGGCTCCCAGGAGGAGCTGCTGGCCGGTCTGGCCCCGGGCGTAAAAGGTCCGGGAGACCTGGGCGCCGCCGAAGGAGCGGTTGGCCAATAAGCCCCCGTATTCCCGGGCGAAGGGGATGCCCTGGGCCACGCAATGGTCGATGATCAGGTTGGATACCTGGGCCAGCCGGTAGACATTGGCCTCCCGGGCCCGGAAGTCGCCGCCCTTGATGGTGTCGTAAAAGAGACGCCAGATGCTGTCCCCGTCATTGGGATAGTTTTTGGCCGCGTTGATGCCTCCCTGGGCGGCGATGCTGTGGGCCCGCCGGGGGCTGTCCTGGATGCAAAAAGTCTTGACGCGGTAGCCCAACTCCGCCAGGGAGGCCGAAGCGGAACCGCCGGCCAGGCCGGTGCCCACCACGATGATCTCATACTTTCTCTTATTGGCCGGGTTGACCAGTTTCAAGTCGAAGTGATGCCGCTCCCACTTCGTCTCCAGAGGCCCACCGGGAATTTTGCTATCGAGTTCCATCACCTGGCCTCCCTATCTCAGCGCCAGAATGGCGAGCGGCAGAGAACCGAAGCCAATCGCCACGATCACGGCAAAGACAATGCTCAGTTTTTGAATAAAGGGCATGTACTTGGGATGATTGGCCCCCACCGTCTGGAAGGCGCTCCAGAGGCCATGCCGCACATGAAAGGCCACCACCAGGACGCCCAGGAGATAAATGGCCAGATATAACTTTTGGGAGAAGACGGCCACGGCGATTTGGAAGATGTTCCGGGTGGTTTGATCGACAATATGGTGGGAAAAGGTGGTCAGATGCACCACGATGAACCCCAGGATCAGCAGGCCGGTATAGGGCATGGTCCGGGAGCTGAAGGTGCGGCCCCCGCCGCCGCTTTTGTCCACCGCGTACTTGACGGGCCGGGACCGGCGGTTCTCGAAAAAGAGGATGACGGCCAGGGTGACGTGAATGATCAAGGCCACCACCAGCCCCACCTCCGCCACCACCAGCAACTTGCCCAGGGCGTGGAGGTGCTCGGCGTAGGCCACGAAGGCCGGGCTGCCGCCGTAAATACTGAGGTTGCCCAATAGATGAGTGGTGAGAAACAGCAGAAAGAGGAGGCCGGTTACGGCCATCAACTGCTTCTTTCCGATGGAGGTGCTAAACATCCGGAGCACCCAGGTCATTGGTTTCTCCCTTCTTCTCTCGCCCTTTCCCCTAAAAAACGCGCAGGGGCGGGAGATTCGCTGCCAAATACCGCCTGTTCCCCCCAGGCCGGGGTTTGGAGGACCATCTGCAGGTTGTCGCGGGAACCCCGGTCGGGATGGAAATCAGGACTGGCATGGTAAGTAGTTGCGATGAACTCGTAATTAAAAAGCCTTTCCCGCCTGGAGGAATTTAAAAAAAGGACGCCTAATCTCTTAGCAGACGGGCCTAACCAAACAATCATATAAACTATGATTTTTTTGTCAAAATTTTTCTGACAAAAATCTTCTGGGCCAGAACCGGTGGAAATTGTAGGGGCGGACCCGCCTGTCCGCCCTGGGGCTCTGTTATTGCGTTTTTGCGAACGTCCGGGGGCGCACACCTGGGTGCGCCCCTACGATTCACATCTTCAGCTCGTCCCGGGTGCGGGCCACTGCCGCCGCGGAGTGCCGCAGCATGGCCTCTTCCGAGGGCGTCAGTTTCAAGGTGAGAATCTTTTCCACCCCCTTGGCCCCCAGGATCACGGGCACGCCGAAGAAGAGGTCGCGCAGCCCATATTCCCCGTTAAGATAGGCGGAGACCGGGACCACCCTTTTCTGATCCTTGATGATGGCTTCCGCCATCTGCACGGCCGCAGCCGCGGGGGCATAATAGGCGGAGCCGGTCTTCAGCAGGGCGACGATCTCCCCGCCGCCTTTGCGGGTCCGTTCCACCAGGGCGGCTATCTTTCTCTTGGAGAGCAAACTGGTGAGAGGGGTTCCGGAGATATTGGTATTGCTGACCAGAGGCACCATATCATCCCCATGGCCCCCCAGGACCATGGCCTGAATCTCCTCCACCGCCACTTTCAACTCCATGGCGATGAAGCAGCGGTACCTGGCGGTGTCCAGGATGCCGGCCATGCCCATGACCCGTTTGGAGGGAAAACCGCTCACCTTGTAGGCCACGTAACACATGGCGTCCAGGGGATTGCTGACAATTATCAGAAAGGCCTTGGGGGATCTGGCCACCACCTCTTTGGTCACCGTGGCGACGATATTCTTGTTGGTATTGATCAAATCCTCCCGGCTCATCCCGGGTTTACGGGGGATGCCGGCAGTGATGATCACCACCTGGGAATTCTTGGTGGCTTCGTAGGAATTGGTGCCCACCACCTCGGCGTTGAAGCCGAAGATAGGCCGGGTCTCCATAAGATCCAGGGCCTTGCCCTGGGGCATGCCCTCCACCACGTCCACCAACACTATATCTCCCAATTCCCGGGCCGCGGCCCAATGGGCGCAGGTGGCCCCCACATTGCCGGCCCCGACAATGGTTATCTTGGGACGGTTCATATATTTTCCTCCTTTTGTGTCAATTACGAAAAAGCCCTGAAGGCTTAGGGAGGGCGTCCCTGCCCGCCTCGGTAATCCGCGCAGGCTGGAAAGCCTGTGCCACTGCCTCTCTTCCTCCCTCTCCCCCCGGCGGGGGGAGAGGGTCGGGGTGAGGGGGGGC